>DASUJR010000326.1:0-9726 GCA_036279175.1 Candidatus Acidiferrales bacterium
ACTGATCGCCTATGTCGTCCTCGGCATTGTCGGCGGGCTCCTCTCGATTGTGTTTCTCAAGTGGATCGCCTATGCCCGGCCGCGCATCCAGGCCCTGCCCGGCTGGACCCGTAACATTCAGCCTGCTATCGCCGGCATCCTGATCGGCATCATCGGAATCAGCCTGCCGCAGGTGCTCGGTTCGGGCTACACGGTCATCGACGAAGCCCTGCATGGCCAGTTCACCTGGAAACTTCTCCTGATCCTCGCCCTCGTCAAAATTCTCGCCACAGGCATTTCCTTCCTCAGCGGGACGCCCGGCGGCTTATTCGCGCCGTCGCTCTTTATCGGCGCGATGCTGGGCGGCGCCGTCGGTTCCGTCGAACAATATTTCTTCCCGCACGTTACAGGCACCGTCGCAACATTCGCTCTCGTCGGCATGGCCACCTTCTTCGCCGGCTTTCTCCGCGTGCCCATCACGTCCGTATTCATGGTGATCGAGCTTTCCGGTAGCTACACCGCAATCGTCCCCGTCGTGATTTCCAGCATGGTTGCCTACCTGATTTCGCGCCGCTATCAGAAGCAGCCGCTTTTCGACATGATTGCGCGCCAGGACGGAGTCGTCTTGCCCTCTCTTGAAGACCTCCGCGAGCAAGTCGCGCTCGTCGTGGAAGACGCTATGCGCAAAGACGCGGCCGTTGTTGTCGAGCCCGACGACCCGCTTCCCGCCGTCGCTCGCGCGCTTGCAGACAAGCCCGATTCTCCCGTACTGCTGCGCGCGAAACTCGGAGAGTGGAGGCTCCTCGATCGTTCGCAGATTCTCGAGACCGCAGCCCCGGCTCCGCCGCAGCCTTCTTCTTCGCTCTCTGAAGCACCCGCTGCCGCCGCCGCACCCGTTCCGCGCATTGCCGGCCAGCTCGAATCCAAGGGGTCCCTGCCGCTTGTTTTTCCCGACGAATCGCTCGAAGAAGCCCTGCGCTGGGCAGGTGACTGGCCCGTTCTTCCCGTGGTTAACCGCGCCGATTTAGGCAAGCTCGAAGGCATCCTCACACTCGCCGACATCCTGAAAGCCTTCCGCTCCGCCGCCGCCGAATAACGCCCCTACGCCATCGGTCCCAGGGTTGGTTCCTGTCGGCGGTTTCTCTTGGTTTGTAGCGCCCTCGCCCGCCGCCGTCCTCCGCGCGATTGCCATTGACATCCGCTCCGCCACCTTCCATGCTCAAGCTGTAGTTCCTGCCCCGCCCTCTTTCCCTTTCCCAAGGAGGTAAACTCATGAGTTTCTCCCGCACACTTGTTGGTCTCGCGGCTGCGCTCCTGATGGCAGGTGTCACCCTCGCCGCGCCTGCCTCCACGAAGCAAGCCACCGACGCAAATGCCAACTCTTCCATGACGAAGTCCACCACTCATCATGAATGGGGTGTGGTCGAATCGATGACCGACACGGACCTTATGTTGACTCACACCCATAAGGGCAAAACAGAAACTTCCACTTTCAAGCTCGATCCCAACACCAAAAAGATGGGCAACATCGACAAGGGTTCGCACGTCGAAGTCTTCTACAAGAACCAGAACGGCGAGCATGTCGCTACCGAAGTGAAAATGGCCAAATCGAAGATGCCTTCATCGCAGTAACGCTAACCCACAATATCGCCGCGCAAGCGGCGCCACTGGCACAAGCTACACCACGCGTTCTACTCCGCGAACATTCATCTCAGGCATGCGAGCAGGGCGGGCAATCGCCCGCCCGCTCATCTCCGTTTACGGGGGTGTCGTCAGCCGCACGCCGAGCCTTCCAGTACTGAGGTACCAAAAACGCCTACTCGAATTGAACCAATCGCTCTATTGGACCGCAGGCGGCCCAGCCGTAGTCTATACAGGAGCAAGGTTTCGCTCGGGCGCCCGCCCCGCGTTCCGACCGGCTAAGTCGCTCCCGTCTGCCGCTGGCAGGCTTCGAACGCGCGTATTGCGCTTTCAGTCTGCGCGCCAGACAGTAAGAATTTCACAGGGTGGTGTCCATTGGCTGCTTTGAACGAGCGAAGGTCTTCGCGCCGTTTTTTGATGAGGTTGCCCCTTACCGTCCGCTGGACCGACGAGATGGTCGTCGGCGAGGCGGAGACGGAGTCTCGCGAAGTCAGCTCGCGTGGCGTCTATTTCCATCTCCCCAAAGGACTTAGGTCCGGTTCGCCGCTTGAAATCGTGATGACGCTCCCTCACGAATTGACCCAGGCCGGCCCCGTTAAAGTCCGTTGTTTGGGACGCGTTCTGCGCAGCAGCCCCGAGTTTTCGGGCGATATCGGCGTCGCTGCCGCCATCGAGCGCTATGAATTCCTGCGCAACGGCGAACTCGCCGCGACAGCCTAACGTAAGCGGTCCCTCTCGCTGGTAGGGGCGGGCAGCGCTGGGTTGGTCTGTGTGGTGGGCTTGGTCTGTGTGGCATACCGCCCGGCCAGTGCTCCGTGTGGTGGGCTTGGTCTGTCTGGCAGAGGCGCTCGCGTGTAAAGTTCCATCACATTCCTTATACGCCGTCATCAGGACGTCCATTACAGTTTGCGTCGCACGCAGAGGCCGTAAGCCAACGGTCCCGCGGTGGACCGCTGGGTCGCCCGATCCAGTTCGCGCACCACGCTGCGAGGGTAGTACACCAGCACGCGTTGTTCGATGCGGATCAACTGCGCCCATTCTCTCGCCTGTGCGCTTCCCGCTTCTCTAAGCATCCGCCCGCGAAGGGATACCAGTTGCGGTTACTCAGTGGACAGACTAAGATGCAAGTGAGTGAATGATTTAATACGCCTGACATTTCTATTTCGTAGTGCGCCCGTACGTGATTGTTCACCAGGCATTTTTCCTCGTCTTGGGTCCGATCTCTGATCTGATTGCTAGTGGCTCGGTGTTGCGAACCGGGGCTTGGCCCAAACAGGGGCGCCCGGCGGGCGGTAGCGTTACTAAAGGTTTCGCCAATGTAGTGGTGCCACCATGAAATCCAGGAAGCCCAATCACCGCAAAGAAGCGTCCTCGCAAAAGTCGGCCTTCGCACTCGAACATCCCCCTCGCCAGGATGGCGCTCGCGGCGATTCGTCCGCGGCCGGCTCGGGCAACCACCTCCTGATCGCGGCCATCGGTGCCTCGGCCGGCGGCATTGAAAGCTCTACCGATCTGATCGCTCATCTTCCCGCTGACACCGGCATGGCTTTCGTCCTGATCCAGCATCTCGATCCCAGCCACGAGAGCGGGCTCGCATACCTGCTGGCCAAGAAATCCGCCATGCGAGTGCATGAAGTCAAGGATGGGATGCGCGTGGAACCGAACAACGTCTACGTGATTCCGCCCAATGCCAGAATGTCCATCTCGGATCATACGTTATCGCTTTCTCCCCGCGGCGAAACGATTGCTTCGCACATGACGATCGACCATTTCATGCGCTCTCTTGCCGAAGCCCAGCGGAATCGCGCCATCGGCGTGATTCTGTCCGGCTATGGCACCGACGGAACGCTCGGCATGGCGGAAATCCAGGCGCAGGGCGGCGTTACTTTCGCGCAGGACGAAAAGACCGCCAAATTCGCCAACATGCCTCGCAGTGCCATCGCTGCCGGCTGCGTTGACTACGTCCTGCCTCCCAGGGGAATCGCTCACGAACTCGCGCGCATCGCGCGTCATCCCTTCGTAACGCGTCCGCACCACAACCAAACCGAAATCGAAACCGAAATCGAAACCGGAACCGAAACTCAGGGCAGCCTGAATGCCATCTTCCATCTTCTGCGGCACAGCACCGGAGTGGATTTCAACCAATATCGCCAGACCACGCTTCTGAGGCGTATCCACAGGCGCATGGTCGTTCACAAAATGGACGATATCCGCGACTACGTTAAATACGCTCGCTCAAGTCCGACGGAGATCAAGGCCCTCTATCAGGACATGCTGATCAACGTGACCAGCTTTTTCCGCAATCCCTCGGTCTTCGAGGGCCTCAAAAACGAAATCTTCCCGGCCATCCTCAAGAATCAGGACAAAGATGCATCCCTGCGCATCTGGACTCCGGGTTGCGCCTCGGGCGAGGAAACCTATTCCGTAGCCATAGTATTGCTTGAATGTCTTGGCGTGCGCGCTTCGCACACCTCGGTCCAGCTTTTTGGAACCGACGTGAACGAGGCGAGTGTCATTCGCGCGCGCGCAGGTATATACCCGGAAAACATCGAAAGCGACGTTTCCGCCGAAAGGCTCCAGCGATTCTTTACGAAAGCGGAGGACGGGTATCACATCAGTAAAAATATTCGCGACATGTGCATCTTCGCGCAGCACAACGTCCTGAGCGATCCTCCATTTTCCCAAATGGACCTGATCTGCTGTCGCAACCTGCTCATCTACCTCGAACCCCGGGCGCAGGCCCGCGTGATTTCGCTCTTTCATTACGCCGCGCGCCCCGCCGGATATTTGGTTTTGGGAACGTCGGAGGGTGTCGGCGTTGCTTCGCACCTATTCGCCATCGAAAACCGCTCGCTGAAGTTTTTTTCGAAGAAGGGCCTGCCAAGCCGCCAGGGGGTGACGTTCTCCCTCACCCGCACGCCCGAATCGTTTGATCGCGGCCCTGCCCGCTTGCCTGCGAGACCGCAGGATTCCACCTGGAATTACATTGAAATCCAAAAGGAATTCGATCGCCGCCTGCTGAACTATTACGCTCCCGCCGCGGTCTTTACCAACAGCGATCTCGAGATCATCCACACTCGCGGAAACGTCAGTCGTTATTTCAAATTGGCGCCCGGTCGCGCCAGCCTCAGCATTCTCAAAATGGCGCGCGAGGGCCTGCTCCTGGATTTACGCAACGCCATCGGTCGCGCGAAGAAGGAGAACGCCCCCGTCCGCAAACAGAATGTCCGCATTCAAATCGGCAACGGTGCTGTTTCAGGAGGCGATGGGACGGATCACACTGTGCCGGTAAATTTTCAGGTCGTCCCGTTCCGCCTCAACGCCCAGAATGAGCTCTATTTCATGATCGTCGTCGAAGACGCGCCCGCTCCCGCCAGAACAGCCAAAGAGTCGCTCTCCCGGGCTGAAAAGCGCGACGCAGGCCGCGCAGCCAAGCTCGAACAGGAGCTCGCCGCAACCAAAGAGTATCTCCAGTCCGTCATCGAAACGCAGGAAGCCACCAACGAGGAGCTCCAGTCCGCCAACGAGCAAATTCTCTCCAGCAACGAAGAGCTGCAAAGCACAAACGAAGAACTCGAAACAGCCAAGGAAGAACTCCAGTCGGCGAATGAAGAACTCAGTACCGTGAACGACGAGCTCCGGGGCCGCAATGCGGAGGCCACGCAATTCAATACGGATTTGATAAATTTGCTGGAAAGCATCGATATGGCCATCCTGATGGTCGACAGCAATACCACCATCCGGCGGTTCACGCCGCGCGCGCAGGAGCTGTTCGGCCTGCTTCCGCACGATGTCGGCCGTCCGCTGGCGAACATCAATGCCAGCGTACAGTTGCCTGATTTTCAGCAAATGGTTCGCCAGGTAATGACCGATGCGCAGACGATCGAACGGACGCTGACGGCAGTGAACGGCAAATCGTACCGCCTGCGCGTCGTCCCTTATAAGCTGCACGCCGGCAAAATCGATGGAACGGTGATTACGGTCGCTGTCGCGGATCCATGACGGGCCTCCCGGGTCTCCAGGTTTCCGGGTTTCAGGGTTTGATGATTCAAACCCTGACTTAAAAAAGCCTGATGATTCAAACCCTGACGTAAAAAAGTTTCCGGGTTTCAGGGTCTGATGATTCAGACCCTGACTTAAAAAAGCCTGATGATTCAAACCCTGAGATAAAAAAGTTTCAGGGTTTCAGGGTCTGATGATTCAGACCCTGACATAAAAAAGTTTCAGGGTCTCAGGGTTTGATGATTCAAACCCTGACTTGTCTCATCTCCGGCTTGCGATTTTGCCGGACACCCGTGGCGCGGACGGATATAATATGAACTGATACTGATGCCCGTGTGGGTGTCTTGTAGAACGCTTCTCAGCCTGTACAACTCACAACGCGCTTCGAGGGGTGGTCCGGTGCCGCGGACGGACGCTTCAGAGAACAGTCGTCGCAATATCGATTCTCGTTCCACAGGCGAAGGCGTTGCGAAGCGCCCCATGCCCCAAGCCAAATCGTCGCTTGGCTCTGGCCCCCGCTCTGCCCCTGAATCTCAGCCCGGATCTGAACCCCGATCTGACAAAGTCCAATCCCGCGCGTCCTCCAAAACCGCGCCCAAATCGGAGAAGGTGAACTCCGCTTCGAATCCAACGGCTTCAGGACCAGCCGCCAAAGCCAAAAATCAGTCGCCCTCTGCTCCACCGTCCGAACCGGAAAACGCGTCCAATGTGACGCCCGATAAAAAGCAAAAACACTCGCGAACGCAGGCCGAGGCGAACGCGCCAACTCAAAATCAGCCTTTACCTTCCGGCAACACCGATCCTCGGCCAGGGACCAAACCTGCAGCAAAGCCGCCCGCCAACAAGGGTCGGAAGGCCGGCCTCGCGAAACCGGTTCACTCCGCACAGAACGCTCGCCGTTCAGTCTTATATGCGCACCCGGAACTCGATCCCGCAGCTACCACCGCCGCCGTCCTCGGCACTCTGCTCGAAAGCATCGAGGAGGGTGTTGCGCACGTTTCCCCCGACGGTCTGATCCTTTACGCAAATAAGCGATTCGCTTACCTGATCGGCGGCGAGGCTTTGATTATCGAGCCGAACAAGACGCACCTGCGAGACATGGTGTCCACCGACTGCTGGGTCGACCTCGATAAGGGTCTGAAGCTTGCCGAGCGGCAGCGGGTATCCGGCTCCTTGCGCGTCGAAGAACCGCAGCAGCACATTCCCGTGCGCACCGTTCGCCTGATTTTGACTCCCGTGCACTGGAAGTCGAAAACCACCATCAAAATCACCGCTACGGAAATGACGGAAGTCCTCCAGAAAAATCGCGAGCTGCGGGAGAAAGAAGAATCCCTCCACGCGATTTCCGCTCGAATCATGCAACTGCAGGATGAGGAGCGCCGCCGTATCGCGCGCGATCTGCACGACATCACCGGCCAGGAACTCGCCGTCGTCATCATGCAGTTGATGCAGGCCTCCAGGGAGATTCGAGCCGACACCGACTCCCTGAAAACCATCACCGATGCCGCCGGCATGGTGCGAAAAATCGAGGAGGAGATCCGCACTCTATCCTACGTTTTGCATCCTCCGCTCCTCGACGAACTCGGCCTGGGCCCCGCCCTCAACTGGTACGTCGAGGGTTTCACCAAGCGCAGCGGAATCGAAGTGAAGCTCGAGGTCCAGCAAGGTCTGCCCCGTTTGCAGAAGGAAAAGGAACTCGCGCTCTTCCGCGTTGTTCAGGAGGCGCTGACGAATGTCATGCGCCATTCCGGCAGCCGCAGGGCCCTCATCCTTGTGTCCTTCAACGCTGAGTCGGTGACGCTCGCTGTTCGGGACGAAGGCAAGGGAATCGGCGGCAAGCGGTTTAGTCCGGTAATCCCGAAGGTGCATGGTGTCGGCATCATGGGAATGCGCGAGCGTATCCAGCATTTCGGAGGAACGATCGAAGTCCAGAAGTTGGCCAAGGGCACGGAAGTCGTCGCGGTCATCCCGATCGGTCATGCGGCGCCCATCGAGACCCCGTTCACCGACGACGATATTCTGCAGATGGCCCGGGCCCTTGGATACAAGGAGAATCTGAACCCAACAGCTGAAGCGACAGACGCAGCAACCCCGCCGCCCCCCGCGGCTCCCGCCGGAGCGAGTGCGGAGCAGGTCGCCGCCGAGCAGGGCATGGCGGCTCAGGCAACGCCACAGCAGGCGACGGAGCAGGGGACGATAAACCCGGGCACGGCAAAACAGGACACGGCAAAGCAGGGGAAGGCAAAACAGGGCACGGCAACGAAGTTGAAGCCGGAGCAAGCGACCACAGAGCAGATAATCGCTAATCAGGCCGCGCCCTCCCCAACGCCGCCCGCCGATTCAGTGTCAAACTCCGTAAGGAAACGCATCCTCATCGCAGACGATGTCACTCGCCAGGGAATCCGAGCGATGCTCCAGGATCAGCCGGACCTTGAAATTTGCGGCGAAACCTCCAACGCGTTGGAGACGATTCTCAAGGCCAAGCAGCTTGGTCCCGATTTGATCATCATGGATCTGAGTATGCCGGGCGGCGGCGGCTTCTCTGCCGCTAACAGGATTCGTCAGGCCCGCATGCACGCCAGGATTCTTTTTTTCACCACGCATCAAAGCCCCGAAATCGAACGCATGGCGCGTGCGGCCGGTTTCGAAGGGCTAGTCCAGAAAACGGATGCGGCCCGCGACTTGGTCCGCGGCGTCCGCGCCGTCCTTGAAGGCAACCGCTTCTATAACGCGCAGGTCCTCACCGGGCAAGACGAAATGCCAAAGCGCCGCGCCACCCGCACCGGCGCCGCCCACGCCTAGCCCCTTGCCTTTGCCTCAGCACAGCCGCCGTCCTTACGCAAAAAGTTTATATATATTTACGTTCCACAGCCGGTAACGCTCCGCCGGTTCACCCAAAAAAAAGCGCGTCTCCCGCTGGACGATTCCCGCCGTTTCGGACTAAGCTAACGCGCCTATGAACCGAACTCGATACCAGCTCTATCTCGCGTCCCTCGTTTTCGTTGCGGCGCTCGGCCTGATCGTATCCGGTTGCGACACCAACCATTCCGGCCCGCCCCGTATTGCCTTTCAACCGGCAAACCAAACCGCCTCCGTCGGCGAAGGCGCCGTCTTCGGCGTTACAGCGCACGGCAAGCCGCCGCTCCAATATCAGTGGCGCAAGAATGGTCAGGACCTGTACGCCGCTACGTATCCGAACTACTCCACCGGTCCGGTCGCCGCGGCCGATAATGGCGCCAAATACGACGTCGTGATCACCAATTCGCTCGGCTCGGTGACCAGCAGTTCGGCGACGCTGACCGTCAAGGTTCCTCCGGCGCCTCCTCCGCCGCCGGAAAAGAAGCCGGAAAAAAAGAAGCCCGCGAAAAAGAAGCCGGCTCGGCGCAGGCACAGATAGCCTCGCGTTAAGTTGGCCACGCAGGCGGGCACCGGTCGCCCGGCGGTCCAACGATCAGCTTGCTCTGGACGATTTCCCTTTGCGCCGCTAAGCTGGTTTCAATATGCGCCGCACGCACCTGTGGCTTGGGATTTCAATTCTCGTCGTCATTTTCGCCGCCGGATTTGTCGAGTACGGCTGTGGCGGATCGAACTCCAGCTCCGGATCGGGCGCTCCTTCCATTACGTCGCAGCCCTCGAACCAGACGGTGGCCCCCGGCCAGATGGCCACCTTCTCGGTGACCGCAAGAGGTCAGGCGCCGCTCGCCTATCAATGGTCGGAAAACGGCGCTGCCGTCAGCGGCGCTACCTCTTCCACTTACACGACGCCCGCGACCACGGCATCCGATAGCGGCTCAACGTTCGATGTTAGCGTCAGCAATTCCCTCGGATCGGTAACCAGCAACTCCGCCACGCTCACCGTCACTACTAGCTCGGGCGGCAGCGGCACCGCCAGCGTCCTCACCTACCACAACGATGTGGGGCGTACCGGCCAGAACCTCGACGAGACCACTCTTACGACGAGCAACGTCAATTCATCCAGCTTCGGAAAAGTCGGTTTCCTCACCACCACCGGAAAGGTCGACGCCGAACCGCTGTACGTTCCGAACCTGACGGTCGGCGGCGCCGCGCACAACGTCGTCTTTGTAGCCACGGAGCACGATTTGG
>DASUJR010000327.1:0-16311 GCA_036279175.1 Candidatus Acidiferrales bacterium
AAGAGGCTGGAAAAGATCGGTGTCGTAATTGCTGATTACGCCCTGGAGGACGGCGGCGGTGCGTTCGAGGCCCATTCCGGTATCGACGGAGGGTTTCGGAAGCGGATTCAATGCGCCATTTGCGTCCCGATTGAACTGCATGAAGACGAGGTTCCAGATTTCGACGTAGCGGCCACAGTCGCATGGAAATTTGCAATTCCCGGCGGTGCAGTCCGTGGTTTGGGGAACGTCGGCGGCAGCCGGGCCCATGTCGTAGAAAATTTCGCTACATGGTCCGCAGGGGCCGGTGTCGCCCATTTGCCAGAAATTTTCTTTCAGGCCGGGAATTTCGAAGACGCGATCTTTCGGAGCACCCGCATCAATCCAGAGCTTATGAGCGTCGGCGTCTGGCGGCAGCTTCGTCGTTTTCCTTATTCCTCCGCCGACGGATAGCTCGGCGCCGCCAAAGACGGTGAAATAGAGTTTATCGAGCGGAACGCCGAACCAACCTGGCGACGTGACGAGCTCCAGCGCGTAAGCAATCGCGTCCTTCTTGAAATAATCGCCGAAGGAAAAATTGCCGAGCATCTCGAAAAATGTGTGGTGGCGATTGGTGAAGCCGACGTTTTCGAGGTCGTTGTGTTTGCCGCCAGCGCGGACGCATTTCTGGCAGGACGTGGCGCGCGAGTAGTCGCGCTGCTCGACGCCGAGGAAGACGTCCTTGAACTGGTTCATCCCGGCATTGGTGAAGAGTAGGGTGGGATCGTTCGCCGGGACGAGCGAGGAACTGCGGACAATGCGGTGCCCGCGCTGTTCGAAGAAACGAAGAAACGTCGCTCTGATCTCGTTCCCAGATAGTTTGTTCATGTGCGGACCATTATCGCAAAGGCAGTGCCTAGTGGCGAGTGGAACCAAAGGCGGAGCAAAAAGCTTCACCGCAGAAACGCAGAGGCAGTGGCACAGAAGACGAAGGCAATGCCTCGCTGCAGGCAAGCGTCTCTGTCGGGCTCCGCAATTCCACCCAGCGGCTAAAACCAACGTTGATTTGAACGACTTGCGGTACGACTGGAGTCGTACGGTGAGCGCCTTCGGCCCGCCAGTCTGAAAGCAAGGGGACCGCTACAAATTCCCGAAAAGCCTCACCCCTCTCACGAGGTGAGCGATATTGGGCGGCAAGCCGTCGCTGCGGCAGGCAAGTCGTATCTGACACGAAGTCATCGAGCGGTGGCTGCAAGAGCACTCACCCTTCGCTCGGGCGCGCTAGAAGCGCGACTCGTGAAAGGCACGAAGGACGGCCCATCGAGAACCCACATTTTACAAGCAGGCGCGGAGGAGTCCTGACAGCATCAGGACGAAAGGCTCTCTACGATCACGTTGGCGGAGGAGTCCCAGGCAGCGTAGTAAAGATCGACGGCGAGGTGCGGCAATTCCCTGCTCATCGATTCGCGGACGCTGCGAAGATCCTGCTCCTGGCGCTCACGAACCGACTCTATTGGGAAATTGAGGTGCTCCGCCATTGATTTGTAGAAGCCGCAATCCTGGTGCTGGATCAGAATAAGGTGCGTGAGCCTGTGCAGTTCGACGAAGAAGCGCAGCCATTTCCAACTTGCCCAGCCGAATTTGGGAAACGGCTCGCCGAATGCCAGTCCCAATGGACCTCCGGGAACGACCATTAAATCGTAGCTCGGGAGATTCAGCGTGTGATTGAGGAATTCGTGTAACGCGACCTGGAAACGATAATCGCCGCAATGAACGACGAGGACGTCGGCTTTCGTGTGATTGAGTTTGGAATTGAGTGCATTCATCGCGAAAATTGTACCTAAAAGCGCGGCGAGACGTGAGAGCCTGAAAACATGACTCCGGAGAACACAGGAAAAAGCGTTGAGACCGCGGAAAATGACCAAACTCCACCACGGAGCGCGGAGTGCCGAGAAAAATCCTGGACGTGGGGCAAAATAGCGACACTGCCTGCATACGACCTTGCCCGGGCTGTGCCACTCAGGCACAACCCGATGCGGCACACGCAACGTGCCGCGCGGCTTGCGTTTGCCGCTGGCGATAAGATATGAATGTGTACCCGGTTTGCGACACGAAAAATGATCGAGCAACGTGCTACAAGGGGACCACACAGGCGAGAGCGATGATGGAAGAGTGGGGACACGCAGCGATTGAAACAGCGAAGCGGCGCGGCGCGACGTACGCCGATGCGCGTGTGATGGATATACGCCAGCGCGAGATTTCCGTAAAGAACGGCGAAGTGGGCACGCTGGCCGAAAGCGAGTCGCTGGGACTTGGCGTGCGCGTGATTGCCGACGGCGCGTGGGGATTCGCGTCGACGGACCGGCTGACGCGCGAAGGCGTTCAGGCGTGCGCGGCGCAGGCGGTGGCGATAGCGAAGGCGTCCGCGCTGGCGAAGCGCGAAAATGTGGCACTGGCGCCGGAGAACGCGTACGTCGATACATGGCAGAACCCATTTCTGAAGGATCCGTTTCGCATTCCTGTGGAACGGCAGATCGACCTGCTGATGGCCGCCGACAAAGAAATGCGTAAGGTGAAGGGCGTGACGGTGGCGGAAGGATCGATGTCGTTCAAACGCATCGAGCAGATGTTCGTATCGAGCATCGGATCGGCTATTCACCAGATCAAGATGCAGTCGGGCGCAGGGATCGTGGCGACGGCGTTCGCAGGAACCGAAATTCAGAAGCGGTCGTACCCAAACAGCTTCGGCGGGCAGCACATGCTGCGCGGATACGAACTGATCGAGGAGCTGGACCTGGCCGGGCAGGCGCCGCGCGTTGCGGAAGAATGCGTCGCGCTCCATTCGGCGGCGCAATGTCCCGAAGGGCAGCGGACGATCATCCTGGATAGTTCGCAGCTCGGTTTGCAGATTCACGAATCGATCGGGCATCCGATCGAACTGGACCGCGTGCTGGGCATGGAAGCTAACTTCGCGGGGATGAGTTTTCTGACGGTGGACAAGTTGCGGCACCTGAAATACGGGTCGGACATCGTGAATGTCGTCGCTGATGCGCGGCTGGCGCACGGGCCGGGCTTGGGAACGTTCGCATATGACGACGAAGGCGTGCCGGCGCAGTGTACGCCGATCATCACGAACGGGCTGTTCACAGGCTATCTGAGCAATCGGGAGACGGCAGCGGCGATCGGCGAAAAGCGCTCGAATGGAACGATGCGCACGGAGAGCTGGAATCGACTGCCGATCATCCGAATGACGAATATCAGCATCAATCCCGGGACGTGGAAATTCGACCACCTGATTGAGGACACGGACGACGCAATTTATATGGAAACGAACCGGTCGTGGTCGATCGACGACCGCAGGTACCATTTCCAGTTCTCGACGGAAATCGGCTGGGAAATCAAGGGCGGCAAGAAAATGCGTATGATCAAAAATCCCAGCTACAGCGGCATCACCACGGAGTTCTGGAACAGCTGCGATGCGATCTGTTCGCGCGACCACTGGACGCTGTGGGGCACGCCAAACTGCGGGAAGGGCCAGCCACAACAGACGATGGGAACGGGCCATGGCGCTGCGCCCGCGCGGTTCCGGAATGTGAAAGTGGGAATCGCGTTCGCGAAGTGATTTTGGCCACAGAGGCGCAGAGAACACAGAGAAGGAAGCAAAACCGACAACCGAAACGAACACGAAGCACCCAGAAAAGCCTTAATTCACGGAGAACGGTTCGCGGCACAAGCAAGATTGCGCAACGAACTGCCCCGAAGATGAAAAACAGGAAAACGAAAGCGAGAAGGCCGCAACAAAGTGACATCGACCTCGCGCGGATCGCCGAGCGCGTGCTGAAGCTGAGCGCGGCCGACGAGACGGAAGTCGAGATCTGGTCGACTACGGACGCACTGACGCGGTTCGCGAACAACACGATTCACCAGAACGTTGCGGAGCAAACGCTGGCGATTTCTGTCCGCGCGGTCGTCAATGGCCGAACAGCACGCGCCACAACGAACAAAACGGATGACGATTCCCTGCGCCGTGCGGTTGAATCCGCCGTCAGCCTCGCTCGTAACGAGCCGCGGAATCCGGACCTGCTGCCGATGCTGTGCGCGCAAAAGTATCAGAAGGTCGGCCGGTTTCACGCGCAGACGGCCGCAACGACGCCGCAAGATCGCGCACGAGCCGTGAAGCGCGTCTGCCAGATGGCGGAAAAAGCGAAGCAGACAGCGGCGGGAATTTTTTCGTCTGGATCGATTGAGTCGGTGCTGGCGAATTCGAAGGGCCTGTTCGGACGCTACGAGCAGACGCGCGCGGAGTTTTCGATCACGATCCTGGAGCAAAATTCGTCGGGTTGGGCGAAGGCAAATTCGCCGGAAATTCGGACGATCGATCCAGATGAACTCGCCGCGCGTGCGAGCCGCAAATGCGTGGATTCGCGCAATCCGCGAGAAATTCCGGCCGGACATTACACGGCGATACTCGAACCTCCTGCGGTGCTCGACCTGGTCGGATTTCTCTTCTACGATTTTGCGGGGACGGCGGTGCTCGACAAGCGCTCGTGCTTCACGGGGCGGACGGGCACGAAAATGTTCGGCGAAAACATCAGCATTTGGGATGACGTGTACCATCCTCTGCAGACCGGAACACCGTTCGACGGCGAAGGGGTGCCGCGGCAGAAGGTTACGCTGGTCGAGAAGGGCGTGCCGAAAAATCTGGTCTACTCGCGAGCGACGGCGAAGAAGATGAGGGCGAAGCCGACGGGACATGGGTTTTCGTTGCCGAACGAATATGGCGAGGCGCCGATGAACCTGGTTTTCGCCGGCGACGACAAATCGGTGGAAGAGATGGTCAGGTCGACGGAGCGCGGCATTCTGGTGACGCGGTTGTGGTATATCCGCGAAGTCGATCCGTACGAAAAGATTTTGACGGGGATGACGCGCGACGGAACGTTTCTGGTCGAGAATGGGCGCGTTGCCGGCGGCGTGCGCAATTTTCGTTTCAATCAGAGCGTTATCGAGATGCTGGCAAACGTCGAGATGCTCGGGACGCCCGTGCGCGCGGCAGGTGAAGAATCGTTCGAGATGGTTGTGCCGGCGATGAAGGTGCGCAACTTCCACTTCAGCGAAGTTACGAAATTCTAAAGCCTGGAACGCTAAGCCGATAAGAACGCCGAGCCGGAGACCTGGGCGCCAGCTATGAATCCGCTTGATTCCCAGGCTAGCGCCGAGCTTCCGAAGTCGAATAACGGCTTAGCGGTGCTTGATGAAGCCGCCTGTGTGCAGTTCGGCGACCGCTTGCCGCAGTTGCTCCTGCGTGTTCATGACGATCGGGCCGTACCACGCGACCGGCTCCTCGATCGGTTTGCCGGAAACCAGCAGGAAGCGAATGCCTGCTTCGCCTGCTTGTACGGTGATCTCGTCGCCGCGGTCGAAGAGAACGAGCGAATGGTTCCTGGCGTCGTAGACAGGCGGCGCGTTCGGATCGACGACCTTGTCGGTCAAGACAGCGCGAGGATCGGATGCATCGCGAAACGTCCCCGAGCCTGAAAATACATACGCGAATGCGTTGCGAGTGGTCTCGATCTTGAGCTGCTTTCGCTTCCCTGCAGGGACAAACACGTCGAGGTAGCTGGGATCGGCCGCGACACCTTCCACAGGTCCCGTCTTGCCCCCGAATTGCCCGCAGATGACGCGTACGCGCGTGCCGTCTTCATCGCTCACTTCAGGAATCTCGGTGGACGGGATGTCCTGGTAGCGCGGATCGGTCATCTTTAGTGACGAGGGCAGATTGGCCCACAGCTGAAAGCCATGCATCCGGCCGTGCGAATCGCCTTTGGGCATTTCCTGGTGCAGGATGCCGCTGCCGGCCGTCATCCATTGGACGTCACCGGCGGTCATCTTGCCCTTGTTGCCAAGACTGTCGCCGTGCTCGACCGATCCCGCAAGGACGTACGTGATCGTCTCGATTCCGCGGTGCGGATGCCATGGGAATCCGGCGAGATAGTCGTCCGGATTGTCGCTACGGAAATCGTCGAGCAGTAAAAAAGGATCGAAGTCCTTGGTCTGCCCGAAACCGAATGCGCGCTGCAGCTTTACGCCGGCGCCTTCGATCGTTGGCTTCGTTTCGATAATTTTCCTGACTGGACGAAGCGACATAAAGTTTCTCCTTTTGCGCAAGCTTGCCGCGGGACCCTTCCATGGGCGCACGCAGGCACGGCATGCCGTGCCCCTACACTAGAAACGAGCAAAGCGTCACCCTAGACGGTACAACCCGGGGGGTCATGCCGCGCGACCCGTATCCCTACAGACCACAAATCATGCCTTGATGAATTGGACGTCGAGGCTGACCGTCACATCATCTCCAATGAGAACTCCGCCCGTTTCGAGCGCCGCATTCCATACCAAGCCGAAATCCTTGCGATTGATCTTCGTCACAGCGGAAAGGCCGATGCGGGTATTTCCCCACGGGTCCCTGGCCGGTTCGGAAAGGCCATCCACGGCAAAAACAACGCTGCGGTTGACTCCATGAATCGTCAAGTCGCCGGCGACCTGCAGTTCACCCCGCCCGTCGCGCGTGACGCGAGTCGACTTGAAAGAGAGCTTCGGGAACTTCTCGACGTCGAAGAAGTCGGCGCTCTTCAAATGCGCGTCGCGCTGGGGCTCGCGCGTGTTCAGCGAGGCGGCGTCGATGGACGCCTCGACGGCAGACCTGGTCACATCGGCCTCGTTCAGTGTGAGCGAGCCGGTGATTCCACTGAAATGCCCCTTCACGTTCGAGATCATCATGTGCCGAACCTTGAATTCGGCGGTGGAATGCGCGGGATCGATATTCCAGTTGGTGACTTGCGGAATGGCTGCGGTGCTTGTGTTCATGTTGTTGCTCCTTTCCCACGGTTAGATGCGTTGCGACGATATTCGTTGCAACATATATTGATGGCAAAAATCAGGCAGACTCGCGGCGCACTTCCCGCAACAGTTCGGCCAATTGCCGGAGCCGCGCCCGGCCGAGATGGCCTAATTGCTTGCGGTGGGCCCCCTGGATCGGCTCCTCGAGCTCGGTAAGTATGTCCAGCCCCTGCTGCGTGATACGGGTCAGAACAATGCGACGGTCTTTTGTTTCCCGGCTGCGTGCGATGAGGCCTCTCTTCTCCATGCGGTCGAGAAGGCGCGTGATGTCCGGATCGCGCGTAATCATGCGGCCGGCGATCTCTCCGCACATAAGGCCTTCCTTTGCCCCGCGGAGGATCCGCAATACGTTGTATTGAGTCGGCGAGAGCTCAGCGGGCTTCAGGACGTCGAGCAGGCCGCGACTAAGCTGGTCGCAGGTGCGGAGGAGGTCGAGAAAGGCGGCTTCTTCACCGTTGGCCGCCGCCGGTTTAGCGCGCGTGTCCTTGATCGCGTTCTTCATGGACTAACTATAGTCGTTATAACGACTATTGTCAAGACGCGTTTATTGGGCCTTGATTTCGGCCCGGTGTTGCGACTGCCACGCGTGTTCCATCTGCTGGGACTCCAAGGTGTGAAGAGCCTCGGGCGCTTCCCCACCGTCGAGCTCTGCTGCTTGCCTTCAATTTTGCCGGCAAGATCAAGCCTGCAGTTAAGCTAACGGAAAATATTCTGACGTTCCCATGGGTTTCGCCGATGGGTTCCTCGTCCGTATGATGGAGATATTCGCCGACGCCGTTATCCTCACAACCGGTGCGGACTTCCGACTGTACCGGCGCCAGAGCCGACAAATCGTCCCTTGTGTTACACCGCGTGCGGACACCGTCTAAATGCGACGAGGATCGGACATATCTAAGCCTTCAGCGGAGAAAGGGAGTGGTGGTGAGGAAGACGTCGCCGAGGCCGCTGGCGTGCACAGCAGGCATGGCCTGTTGCGTGAAGAATGCGGCAAAGCCAGCGTCGGTGACGGGAACAGGCACACGGATGTCGCTAGTGAGCGGCGCCTGGTTCCCGAATGGATCGGCCGCGACTAATTCCGCCGCATGGGGCGAACACGCACCGGTTGCGCCGAAACAGGTGTCATATACGAGGATGTAGCCCGTGGTTGCGGAGTTCGACTCTGCGTTATTGTCCTGAGCACGCACGAGGTAGCTGATGTAGCGGCCTGACGGGCTGATCGATGGAGAATAGTTTCCAGTCACGTCTCGAGAAAGAATGTCTTTGCCGGAAATTTGCGTAGTGGATGCTGCGCAGCCGAGTGGAGCGGTGGGTCCGGCGCACGTATCGCGCAGATAGATCTGTTCCCCAGTGGCTGAGCCGTCCGCCAGGTTCGATGCTGCGGACTCGAACACAACGAATCGCCCATCGCCGCTGATCTGGAGTGACCCACTCGATCCGTTACCGATGCGCCCATCCGGCGCAACCGAGACAAGCACGGTCGAAGGCACGCACTCTGAATCCGCGCTCAAACACGTATCGCGGAGGTAGATCTGCGAGGGCGTGGTTTTTCCAGCGCTGACAAATGCGACATACCGGCCCGAGCTTGAGATCGCGGATGCGGCGTTCAGATCCACATTGACTGCGGACGCGCCGTCTCCGGACGCAACGACCGTGCGAGGAGTACAGGCCTTCCCAGCAAGATGACAGGTATCACGCACCATGAGCGCGTTAGGAAGGCCGACAGCAATTCTGGCCGCCATGAAGCTGCCGCCGGGAACCGTGAACGCGACGAATCGGCCGTCAGCAGAGATACTCGGCTGGCTAGCATTGACAACGTTCCCATTCGGTTCCACTGACGCGACTTCGGTCTTTGGCGAGCAAGGCGCGGAGGAAGTAGCACCTACACACGTGTCGCGCACAAAAACCCGCTGTGCTGGGCCAGACAGCGGCTCAGACGTCAGATTTGTCGCGCTCGAAGTGAACGCGACGTATCGACCGTCGGCGCTGATGGCGATGTGATTCGCTGCGGCGCCGTTTGGCGCTGTTCCGTTTGCAGCTACGTCCACAGCGTTCGTACCGGGTGTGCAATTCGACGCCTGCCCCGCACACGTATCACGAAGGAAAATATTGCCCGCTGCCCCGCCGGCTACGAGATTCTTCGCGCTCGAATAGAATGCGACGTATCGGCCGTTGTCGCTGATCGCCGGAGACGAGCTTTGACCGTCGGCTGAGCTACCGTGCCGAGGCACGGAAACAAGCTGCGGGAACTTTACGTTGCCACTGGACGAGTTCCCCACCTGAAAACCAGCTGACGGCGACGCGACACCGAGCTGCGATGTGTGTACAGCCACGCTCGCCACTTCATCCACAGTCAAATCACTCGCGAGTATGTTTGCAGTCAGCTGCGTCGAACTGACAAATGCTGTCGTGCGGATACCGCCGTTCCATGTCACATAATCGCTTTGCGCGAAGTTCGTGCCGTTCACCGTCAACGTGAACGCAGCTCCATTCAACGCGGCACTTGAGGGCGAGAGCGAGGTGATTGTCGGTCCATTGGTCCCTGCCGAGTTGATCGTGAACGCGACCGCAAGCGACCTGCCGCCGCCGGGCGCAGGGCTCGTCACCGTGACCTGTGCAATGCCGGCAGTCTGTACGTCGGCCGCTGGAACGGCCGCAAGCAGTTCCCCGCTCGCGGTGTTGAAAGCCGTCGGAACGTCTGTTCCGTTCCACTGGACGGTAGTCGTGCTGATGAACTGCGTTCCGCTGACGAACAGAGTAAACGACTGGCTGCCGGCGGTCATTTCGGGTGGGATGAGCCCCGTGATCTGAGGAGTCGGATTATTCGTAGTGCTGCCGCCGCATCCACAAATCGCCAGGAACACCGTCGCGATCGCAAGCAGCGCCGCGGAGTTCGGGCGCAGGAAGCACATGCGCATCAGCATGAAACGAGGTCCGTTCGTACTGACGTTTCGGACCCGCAAACGCACGCGCGGGCAAGCTTCGGGTACGAATAAGAGAGCTGGTTCACGGAAGTCAATGGGATGGGCAGCGTCCCGCTACGGCGGCGCAAGGGCTCTGCGCGGTGAGATGTCCACGGTCGAGAATATTGTTCCTGACGTATGCGGGAAAGCGATGCGAGAGCACAACGGTTCGCAAAATCCCTCCTGAAACGGAACGAAATTGATAGCATCCCAGCGCGCAGCCCGTCAACTCGGATTCGGAAGTAAAACAAAAGGTTGGCCCACTCGGAACCACGATTCGCGATGATTGGAGTTGGGCACCGCGGCTCATCACAGCTTAAAGGCCGTCAGCTTTGAAAAGAGATGGGCGCGTTTCCGAATATCGGGCTTCTTCAAGTGTGTGAGACGTTCGACGCCGAAGCGTTCGACGGCAAAACTCCCCATCACCGAGCCGTATACCATAGCCTGGCGCAACGTTTCGTCCGTGACGCGGCCTGCTCCCGCCAGAAAACCCATGAAGCCGCCGGCAAAGCTGTCGCCCGCGCCGGTGGGATCGTGAACTTCTTCGAGAGGAAAAGCCGGAACGGAGAAAATGAACCGGTCGTGGACCATCAATGCACCGTGCTCGCCTCGCTTGATCACCAGGGTGCGCGGGCCCATTTTGAAGACGTGCCTGGCAGCGCGCAGCAGGTTATGCTCGCCGGTTAGCTGGCGCGTCTCGTCGTCATTGATCATGAGCACTTGCGTGCTCTTTAGAGTTTCTCGCAGCTCGGCGGGCGTGCGCTCGATCCAATAATTCATCGTGTCAAGGCCAATTACCTTGGGCTTGCAGCGCACCTGCGTGAGAACGGAACGCTGCAGCGTCGGATCGATATTTCCGAGAAAAATGAACGACGAATCGCAATAGGCATCCGGCAGAGTCGGCTTGAAGTTCGCGAAAACATTCAGCTCGGTGGCGAGCGTGGTGCGCTCGTTCATGTTCTGGTTGTAGCGTCCGGCCCAGAAAAAGCTCTTTCCGGTCGCCTGCTCGACGCCCGTGAGATCGATGTGGCGTCCGTTAAAGACAGCCCGCTCTTTCGCCGTGAAATCGTCACCCACGATCGCCACGACGCGCACTGGCGTGAAATAGCTCGCGGCCAGTGCGAAATAACTCGCGGCGCCTCCCAACGTGCGGTCAACCTTACCAAGGGGCGTCTCAATCGCATCGAACGCCATGGAACCGACAACGAGCAGTGACATTGTGTCTCCAGAGATAGCCGAAAGAGTCTACAGAACGACTTTCCAGCTGCGCAACCGCTCGTATGCGCTGCGCGTTTTTTATGTTGGAAAAGTGATGCAGAAAGGCTGTTTGTCCGCATTCCCTGGTTTTTTTTAAATTGACGAGCATCCAATGCTTGGAGCGAAAATGATTCGCAACACTCACCCAAACAAAGGAGCCACATGGCCAAATTTGCGCTGTATGCCCATCTGAAAGCGAAGCCCGGCAAGGAAGCCGAAGTCGAAGCCTTCCTCAAGTCCGCTCTGCCGCTGGCCCAGCAGGAAGATCAAACGATCACTTGGTATGCGTTCTCGGAATCCGAGGGCTCGTACGGGATTTTCGACACGTTTGAAACGGAAGCGGGCCGGCAAGCCCACCTTAACGGCCCAATCGCGAAAGCACTGCTGGCGAAGGCAGCCGATCTGCTGGCGGAAGCTCCGAAAATTCATAATATATCGCTGCTTGCCGACAAACATTAGCGGCCTAAGCTTGACCAGCGTCGGCGACGATTTTGAGGTGGAGCTCGCGGGAGCGGGGGCCGTCGAATTCGGCGAAGAAAATCTGCTGCCAGCGGCCGAGCGCGAGGCGTCCGTTTTCGATCCAGACGATTTGGGAGGAGCCGATCAGCGCGGTTTTGATGTGGGAATCAGAGTTCCCTTCCGAGTGTCGGAAATCAGAGCTGTTTGGAACGAGCCTGTCGAGCGCGCGTTCAATGTCGCGTGCTACGTCGGGATCGTAGCCTTCGTTGATGATAACGCCGGCCGTCGTGTGGGGAACGTACAGGTGGCAGACGCCGTGCGTGCAGCCGGAGTTGTGGACGGCTTTGGCGACCTGCTCGGTTACGTTCTGCATTTCCGTGCGGCGTGAGGTGCGAAGTTTGATGGTGTGAATCGGCATGGCGATGAACAACGGCGCAGCATTGACGGCAGTCTTGCCTAAAAGGCGGCGAGATTACTCATCCTGGACCGCGCCCCCTCGGTCCCGGAACCTGCGCGGGAAATCGGCCGCCCGCCTAATGACAAGCCTGCGGAGGCTGCAGCACGTCAATCGGCGGTGACGGCTTCAGGCGACTTAGCACCGTAGAAACCGAACCAGGGCCGCGCCGCTTTGAGCCGATCGTTGACGTTCTTAATGTTCTTCACGCCTTGGCCGGCCAGCCAGTCTTCCAGCGCCTTGACGCCCTGCTTCGCGTAAATGGCCATGCCGTCCTTCCACGTGGCGCGGCCGCAAAGAACGCCGGAGAAATTGACGCCGGTTTCCGCAGCGAGTTCGAGCGTTTCGGCGAAGACGTCGTTGTCCACTCCGGCCGAAAGATAAATGAAGGGCTTCTTCGCGGCGGCGGCGGCGCGGCGGAAATGCTCTTTCGCTTCGTCGCGCGTGTAGGCGAATTCGCCCTTGCACGCCTTTGTTCCCTTCACGAATGCCATGTTGACCGGCACTTCCACTTTGAGCACGTCGACGCCGTATTGCGGCTTCGAGAATTCCGCCATGCTACCAGCAACAATCTCCGGCTTCTTGCGCGCGTACTCGATGCTCTTTTCGCTTCCGTTCTCTTCGTATCCGACAAATTCGAGAAAGAACGGAACGTCGGCGCCGGCGCACTCGCCGCCGATGCGCTCGACCCAGGCATGCTTGACGTCGTTGATTTGCGGCGGATCGGACGGGGTGTAGTAAAGCAGAATCTTAATGCAATCGGCACCGGCTTCAACCAAGCGGTGCACGGACCAAACATCGAGCAGATCGGGAAGGCGGCCGGGACGCGTATTGTCGTAACCGCTGTTCTCGTAGGCAAGCAGCAGGCCGGCGTTTTTGGCGCGCACGCGCGAGGCAGGAAGGCCGTACTCGGGATCGAGGAGAATCGCGCTCGCATAGGGCGTCAGGACTTTCACGACGGCCGTCTTGAATTCCTCGAGCATTTTGGCGGAGACGTCCTTCTTATCGATTCCTTTTTCCTTGGCGATGGCGCTCTTCAGCGAGCCGCGCTGGTCCATTGCGGCGGCGGCGATCACGCCGCGCTCGTCGGACACAGCTTCGAGTCCCTTCTGTTTTCCCGGTGTGATCTTCATGATCGGCCTCCAAAGGCGTAGGCGGATAGATATGCGAACCCAAATGATTCTAGCATGGCGCTAAACGGGCGAGCGAAGGACGCGCGCACAATCGGATCGGATCTCAGCACGCGCAGGCGTACGAGAATCGAAGGCTGACGAAAGGCAAAATCGCTAAGCGAGACGCAGGCGCTACTAAACCCGAATCGACGACAGATCGAGCGGCGAGACCTGCCCGCGGCAGGCAGGCGTCGCACTACTGAGCGGGGCCGCGTCACAAAAACAAGATGTGGTGCTGATTGAGGCAGGGCTGCGCATCGGCGGAATTGGAAATTGACGAAAGGCGAGCCAGCTCATCAAGCAGCTCCGTGCCATACGACGCAAGAAATGGCAATGCGCACAGCGAGCGCTCCTGCAGTTCGTGATTCGGATAGATCGAGTCGAAGATCGCGGTCTGATGCGAGTCGAGCACGCCGGTGCGAAAATTTTCAGCGCGGCCTACCTTTTCCTTCAGTTTCGTAAACTGATGCAGCATTTTTTCTTCGACCGCTTCGAGCGTGCCCAGGAGTGTCGCGTCAAGCTTCTCGATGGAGCCCGCGTACGACCTGAGCGTAGCGCGCAATTGCTCTTCATCCGCTTCAAAACGGCGAGCGAGCGCGTTTGGAATCGCCTTCTGTTCCATCATCGACCGGACATGCTGAGGGCCGCGAAGGACGTCGCGGAAATCGAGACCATATTTCGAGAGAATGCGCGCTACGGCTGGTTCGACGAGCGTGAAGCTCGATCGCGGCAGAATGGCCGGCATGCGGCCGAGAACTTTCTTGTAGGCCACTTGCGCTTGAGCCATGTAGGCGACCTCGGCCGGTCCGCCGACGTACGCAACCGTAGGCAGCAAGGCATCTTGCACAACTGGCCGGAGCAGAACGCTGGGCGTGATGAGTTCAGGCGTCGATTCGATGGCGGCGCTCAGTTCATCGACGCTGAATTCGGCATCGCCCGCAGCAAATCTGCCGTTCTCCGCCCGCAAGGGATGGCGACGTCCACCGACGTTCATGAACAGCAGTGTCGAGCCCGAGGCGATCTTCACCTGCGCGTGAAAGCCGTGGGATTCGAGTTCCTTGGAGCGCGCCTCAAGCGCACTGCGCAACTCGTCGGCGCCGTGCAGGGCGCGGCGAAAGATGGGTGCGACAAGCCGATGCAAACGAGCATCAAGCGGGTCGATCAAAATCATTCCGCGGCCCGCGAGCATCCGAGTCATCAATTTTCCGAATGCTGAGCCGTATGTGTCCGACGGCAAATACGATTCGCGCAGCGCGTTGGCGACGTGTCCGGCAGACGGCCCCTCGAGACTGGCGCATGCCTGCTCGACCATCGGTTCGATTGCCTGGCCAAAGGCGATTTCCCCGACCCGCTTGCCGGAATTTTCCGGCTGTTCCGGTATTTCGTAGCGCGTCAGGCCGGAACGCGTGCGCCAGAAGGACTGGCTCACTTCGGCGAGGTCGTGGTCCCCGGTCGCGAGCCAAAAGACAGGAACGGCATCGAGACCGCGCTTTGCAAGTTCGGCGGCAACGCGGATCGCGGTGACCGCTTTGTAAAAACTGTAAATTGGACCGGAGAAGAGACCGACTTGCTGGCCGGTGACGATCGCGACAGCTCCGGCAGCCAGGCGATCGAGATTTGCTTTCGTGTCTTCGCCAGCCCCAAAGCGCGCATTCTGCTCGCGAAGAACTTCGACTACGCCACGCCGCGTTTCCGGATCGAGCCGCACCTCTCGCGCGGCATCGAGGATCCCCTGCGCAGTCGGAGCATGAGCGTAGTAGGACGACACGCGGTCAAAATTCTCAAGGAAAGTGGAGAACAGCTCCGACGTGTGAGGCACTTCGCGGAAGGGGAGACAGTGCGATTCCATCGAGGCGATCATGATACCTGGCGCAAGGCCGAAGGTAGAAGGCAGAAGCTACAAGGCAGAAGGCAGAGTGCTGCCCTACAACTGCTGCCGGACATTTTTGATGAAAAATGCATCATTGCACCCTCAGGTCAGCCTCAACTTTGGATGACCGGGCAGAAACCAGGATTCACAATTCGCTCACGGATCGAGTGTAAGTGCAAAGTCCCTAGCCTATTACGCTTCACGCCGACAGACTACGGGCACACAGTCTGCAGCCTGTGTATGGACGCGTTTGAATCGAAAAAGTATTCAGCGGCGAGCAGCGGTTTCGGCAAGCAACTGGTCGAGCATCGCATCGATCTCACGCCGGGCAGCGTCGCCAACGGGCAGCAGCGGCGGCCGCGGAGAACCGCCATAGTAGCCCCGACGGTCGAGCGCGTACTTCAGTCCCGCTATGCCGTATTGCGGACCGAACATCTTGCCGGCAGCCGTCAGCTTCTGTTGAAGCTCGCGCGCGCGTTCGGCATTTCGGTTCTGGAACGACTGCCAGATTTCACAGCACATCTCAGGCAGCGCGTTAGCGACCGCGAGAATGGCTCCGCAGGCGCCACGCTCCAGCGACTCGTAGAAGGTGCTCGCCGATCCAACCAACGTCTGAAACGACTTCGGCGCTGCGGCGATGATCTTGGCGGCGCCTTCCACATTTCCTGAGCTATCTTTCATCCCGACAATGTTCGGATGGTTCCCAACGCGCGCTATCAGCGATGCTTCGACGGTCACGTGTGTGAAAGTGGGCACGGAATAGATGAGGACTGGAATCTTCGCCGCGTCGGCGACCCGAATGTAGTGCTCGGCAAGCATCTCGTCGTTGATGGCGGGCTTGTAGAAGCTGGGCGTGCGGACGAGAGCCGCGGCAAAACCAAGCTCGGCGGCGCGAGCTGTATGCTCGATTGTCTCGCGAGTCGATTCGGCGCCGGTGCCCGCGATGAGGATTTTCCCAGGCGCGGCGTATTTTTTGCCTGTCTCCCACACGCGATACACTTCGCTCCACAACAGCAGCACGGACTCGCTGGTCGAGCCGTTCATGGCATAGCCGGCAAGCGGCGTCTCGTTGTAACGCGCGATATTCTCGCGGAGGCGGTCGACGTCGAGACTTCCGTCGGGCGCAAAGGGCGTTGTGAGCGGCGCAAAAACTCCGTGTAGATTCATGGCGCGATTTTACAACACAAACGAGCATCGGTGAGAGGGCGCTGCTGGGCGCCGACTCTTAGCGTTCCGAGTTGCAGGTGCCCGTGTAAACGCCCGATCTTCACAGGCTAAGCCCCTTTC
>DASUJR010000328.1:0-7572 GCA_036279175.1 Candidatus Acidiferrales bacterium
GGTAGCCTTGAGTGACGTACATTCCCTGGATACCGCGCAGGACAGCTTTCATCGACAGACATGAATCGTCAGAACGTTGAAATGCGAATAAGAGTGGTGCCGGCGGCTGGACTCGAACCAGCGACCTAGGGATTATGAGACCCTCGCTCTACCTCTGAGCTACACCGGCCTGTTGAGGTATGAATCGCATCGTGGATGTACATTCGATGCTACGGACGACGATTTGAAGTGTCAAGGGAACCGGGAACGTTTCGTCGATCGTCTCAGATATTTCCGAAGCAAGTGCAGGCGGCCAAACGATGCCGATACGGCGGTTCTCACGGGCCAGATCGCGCGCTATTTCGTGCGACCGATCAGCGCGATTAGAATCTCCATCGTGCGCGCGTCGACTTCCTTCAACGTGCAATACGCCACGATAACGGCGCGAGTTGCTTTTGCTATTTCTTCGCGAAAAACTGTTATTGCGCTCCGCATGGGAAGGCAAATCTTCTCAAGCGGCACGGCGAAGATCAATAGGTTTTCATTCGATTGCCCCGAAACGATTATCGTTTCGCCAAAGGAATGACGAAACGCAGCGCGGTATGCGTATCGGAGAAACGGCGAACCTTGTTGTCGACCAAGCCGGAGGCCTTTCCTGACAGGATCACGTCGACTTCCCGTATGTGCGATTGACCTTTCGGGTAGACCACCCAAATCGCTCCGTTCCTATCGACTGTATTGGCGAGTGAATTTCAGGCGAGCCAAGCCGCTGAGACTCTCTGCCGAGAATAGAACGGCACTCGTCCCCTTGAGTGGCGTGCCGCTGGAGAAACCAGGAACGCGCGACCTGAGATCGTTCAAAAAATAGTCGATCGTCGACCCCGATCACAGCAGTCGTCTGGCCCGACTTGATTCCGAGCTTGTCGAGCAGGGAGCGATGAGAATAGTCGCGCTCAGGAGCTTTTGGTCGCTTCTCTTTGGAACCGGAGCGCGCCATTCGCGATAAGCTGAGGGTTAATATTCGCCCGCGCTGCCTTCGAGAAAGGCACGCAGTTTGCGCGATCGCGAGGGGTGCCGCAGCTTGCGCAGGGCCTTCGCTTCAATCTGGCGGATGCGCTCGCGGGTGACCGCGAACGATTGGCCGACTTCCTCGAGCGTGTGCTCGCTGCCGTCGTCAAGGCCGAAACGCATCTTGATCACCTTCTCTTCGCGCGGCGTAAGCGTCTTCAGCACGGAAGAGGTCTGCTCTTTCAAGCTGAGATTGATCACCGCGTCCGACGGCGACACTACGGCCTTGTCCTCGATGAAATCGCCAAGGTGCGAGTCTTCCTCTTCGCCGATGGGTGTTTCCAGCGAAATCGGTTCCTGCGCGATCTTCAAAATCTTGCGCACCTTTGCGACTGGAATGTCCATGCGCTTCGCGATTTCTTCCGAAGTAGGCTCGCGGCCGAGTTCCTGCACCAGTTGCCGTTGCGTGCGCACCAGCTTGTTGATCGTCTCAATCATGTGCACGGGAATGCGGATCGTGCGTGCCTGGTCGGCGATCGCGCGGGTAATGGCCTGGCGGATCCACCACGTCGCGTACGTCGAGAACTTGTATCCGCGGCGCCACTCGAACTTGTCGACCGCCTTCATCAAACCGATATTGCCTTCCTGGATGAGGTCGAGAAATTGCAGCCCGCGATTCGTGTACTTCTTAGCAATCGATACGACAAGGCGAAGGTTTGCCTCGATCAGTTCCTTCTTCGCCTGCTCGGCTTCCACTTCGCCGCGCACGATCACCTGAATCGCGCGCTTCAGCTCGGTTGGGCTGACTTCGACGGCTTGCTCGATCTCTTCGAGTTCCTGGCGGCGCGCCTTGAGTTCTTTGCGAGCTTCCGCCTGCACGTCGCCTTTCGACGCTTCGACACGCCGATCCAGCTTGACGATTTCGCGTTCGAGAAACTGCACGCGCTCGACCGTCTGGCGAATCTTGTCGATCAGCCGCTTCTTCTCGAAAGGGTTGTAATCGATTTCGCGAACGAGCTGCGACATCATGACGCGAGTGCGCGCCAGAGCGACGCGGGCGTGGATATACGGCCGCTTCTTCGAACGCGGGATGCGATCGAGCTTTATCGCTTGTTTCAACCCCTGTTCGTAGAGTTTTGCGATGCGATCGATTTGCTTCAGCGTTTCCTTTGTTTTGTGCTCGATCTTTTCTTCGGTAAGTTCCTCGTCGTCAAATTGGACGATTTCCTTGATCGAACGCGCGCGGTTGCGCAGATCGTCGCCGATTTGAAGGATTTCCTTCAGGATCACCGGCGCGCGGGAAATCGTCTTCAGAACGAGCAGTTGTCCACGCTCGATACGCTTGGCGATTGCCACTTCACCTTCGCGCGTGAGCAGCGGAACGGTGCCCATTTCACGCAGGTACATGCGCACGGGATCATTTGTTTTTTCCAGAGCGCCGGGCGTAAGGTCGAGTTCGCCCTCGCCGTCCGCGGGCTCTTCTTTCAGTTCGACCTCGCCACCTTCGGCGCCGGCGAGCGCCGCTTTTGCAGTGGATAAGTCTTCATACACATCGATGCCGTAGCGCTCGAACGTCGAGAGCAAGTCGTCAATTTCTTCCGAGGAGTGGACCTCGGCAGGCAGGATATCGTTTACCTCATCGTAGAGCAGGTAGCCCCGCTCCTTGCCCATAGCGATGAGTTGTCGTACCTGATCGTATTTTTCCTCAAGAGCCAACGTCACTCTTCTTCCCCCTAGAAAATTTCAATAATATCGGCGTCGGAATCGCTCGGCGTTGCGAGCAGACCGCTACACCCAGTAGGCTTCTCTTTTGCTTTGCGAAAGATAAGACTTCAGAAGGTCCCTCGAAGCCGCTCTGCTGAGAGCGCCAATACAATTCCCCGCCCGGCACACGTATAATAAGATGCCAAAGCCACCTACTGCGTTTCGCCCGAAACCCTACAACAATACAATAGCAATCGGCAGAGCGTCAATTGAAATTGCCCTAAGTCTCTATGTCCCACAAGCTTAGGCCTGCCGTTGCTTTCGAGTAAGTTCGATCTGCAACTCTTTCTTGCGGCGCAGCAAATTGCTCAGTTCATCCTTGGCCGGCTGCGAGCGGATTTTGCCCTCGAGTTCAGCAAGTTCGACCGTAATCTTCCGGTCGCGGAGCACATCGACGCAGCTCTCCGCTGCCTCCCATGTTGGCTCGGGAGCTGCCTCAAAGAGGATGCCGTACAGCAGCCGCCGGTCACGATCGTTCAGCGCAGCCGACAACGCAACCGGATCTGGGTCCTCGGTCGCCTTAGCAATTAGACTCTCGAAAATACGCTCGGTTTCAAGCCCGCGGTGCAAAGATCCGGCGGCAAGCTCGCGTGCCAGCGCCTCCCTAAAGCCATTCGCTTCAGCCAACATACGAATCAACTGCCGCTCAGCCGGTTTCACCACCGGGGCGAGCAGTTCGGCTTTGGGCTTCACTTCGCTGCGCCGATCGGCGGCCGCGCGGCGAAGCGCTTCACGCAGCACAGGCTCATCTACATTCAGCTCCGACGCGATGCGGGTTGCCCACTCGGAACGGATCAACCGATTCGGCAGCTTCTGAACGTAGGGCATCAGAAAATTCAAGGCTGCTACTTTTCCTTCCGCTGTGGTGCGGTCCATCTGGCGAGCACGTCCGATCAGATAATCAAGGTAGGGAGGAGCCTCCGCGAGCAATTTGCGATATGCGTCAGCGCCCTGTTCGGTCAGGAATTTGTCCGGATCCGCACCGCCGGGAAGCCGCAGCACGCGGACATCGAATTCCCTTTCGAGCAGCAGCCCGATCGACCGGTCGGTTGCGGTCTGACCGGCGGCGTCGGGATCGTAGTTTACGACGACGCGGTGCGTGAACCGCGAAAGAAGCTTGATCTGCGGTTCGGCCAAGCTCGTTCCGCAACTCGCCACAACATTCAGGAACCCAGCTCGCGCGACAGCAATCGCGTCCATATAGCCTTCGACCAGAATGGCAAAGTCGCTTTGCCGCAGCGACTCCTTCGCGCGATCGAGGTGATATAGAACGTTGCTCTTCGAATAGATTGGCGTTTCGGGTGAGTTCAGGTACTTGGGCATGTCGTCGCCCATCGACCGGCCCCCGAAGGCGACCACTTTCCCGGATTCGTTCGAAATAGGAAACATGATCCGGCGTCGAAACCGGTCGTAAAGGCGGCCGCTTTGGTCACGGGAGAAAAGTCCCGAAGCTTCAAGCAGCTTTTCCGGGCCCTTCGGCTTCAGGCGTCGGAGCAACGCATCGCCGCCTGACGGTGCGAAACCCACTCCAAAATGCAGCAGCGCATCCCGGTCGAGCCCGCGGTCTTCCAAATAGGCCAGTGCGACCTTGCCTTCCGTGCTTTCATGGAGACTGCGTGCAAAAAATGCGGCCGCTTCGCGGTGCAGATCGATCAGGGCCGTCCGTTGCTGGTTTTCGCGACGCTCCTCCGGAGAACGTTCGCGTGGGCGCGGAATAGGAATCCCACATTTTTCCGCAACGGTCCGCACAGCTTCAGGAAATGAGGACTTCTCGAGCTCCATTACGAACTGAAACACGTCACCGCCAACTCCGCAGCCGAAGCAATGGTAGATCTGCTTCACCGGGTGCACGGCGAACGATGGGGTCTTTTCCTGGTGAAATGGGCACAAGCCGGAAAAATTAGCCCCCGTCTTTCTCAGGCGCACGTATTCGCCGATCACGCGGACGATGTCCGCCTGTTGCTTTACCCTGTCCGCGAATGATCCCGCCTCAGCCATTATTCCTAACTTTTCAACTCTGCGATTGTCACTGCCCTTCCTCCGCGATCCTCAGTCTCGTGGTGAGTACGTTCCACCAGCGGGTGTGTCGCCAGAAAGTCGCCCAGGCCGCGGCGCAAAGCTCCCGTACCGTGTCCGTGAATAATGCGCACGGTCGGTTTTGACGCAAGCGCTGCTCCGTCCAGGAATTTGTCGACGCGTTCGGTTGCCTCTTCCACTGTGCAGCCAATCACATTGATTTCATCGGCAAAATCCGCCGGAGCCGTTTGGGCGTGAACCGTAATTCCACGGCTCCTCGCGGAAGCAACCGCCGCTTCCACCTTCGATCCAGCGGGACCAGAGGCAAAACCGACGATATCGGCCAGGGGAACTTTCATCCGCATTGGCCCGGCTTCTACCTCGGCAGTGTTGTCATCGCGACGCCGAAAGATGAGCGGTTGCTTCCACCCCTTTACGACGAGATGCTGGCCGGGAGACAGCTCCTCCGGAGATACTGGCTTCGCCGCTGCTTCCGCCTGAATCCCAAGATCGGTCTGTGATGACGAGAGCGTTTGTACAACGGCCGCATCGGCTTCGGCGCGCGCGTCGGACTCCAGTTTGCCCAGCCGCCGCGCGCCGTGCTTCTCGAACTGAGCGCGCACCGTGCGATCCTTAATATCCGACGTCAAGCGCGCCACTTCAGCTTCGAGCCGCTTCTGCGTCTCGCGAAACTCTCGTTCCAGTTCAGCGATGCGTTTCTTTTGACGCTCCACCCACTCCGTTTGCAGCGCTCGCCGTTCGGTGTCGAGTTGCGTTAGTTCCTCGCGCATTTGGCGCTTTAGCGACTCCATTTCATCACGCCCGCGATGCAGATTCGCGATCAGGTCACGAGCTTCGCGGGATTCCGCAGACAGGCTGGCGCTTGCATACTCCACCACACACCGGGGCAAACCGAGCCGGCGGGCAATCTCAATTCCGCTGGACGTGCCCGGAACTCCGACGAGCAGTCGATACGTCGGCCGGAGATTCGCCTCGTCGAATTCCATTGCCGCATTTACGATTCCCGGCGTTGTGGAAGCATAAGCTTTTAGCCGATCGTGATGCGTCGTAGCGAACGTCAAGGCCCGTCGCGCGCGAAATTCCTCCAACAGGGCAACAGCCAGCGCCGCGCCTTCTTCCGGCGCTGTTCCCGTTCCCATTTCGTCGACCAAAATCAGCGAGCGATTGGTCGCCACCTCCAGCATGGACTTGAGGTTCAGCATGTGCGCCGAAAACGTCGAGAGATCAGCCGCAATCGATTGTTCATCCCCGATGTCGGCGAGCACGCGATCGAAAATTGGCAACTCTGCGGCTTCCGCCGCCACTGGAATGGCCGATTGCGCAGATAGCGCGGCCAGCCCAACCGTTTTGAGCGACACAGTTTTGCCGCCGGTGTTCGGGCCGCTGACGACCATCACCGTTTCGTCACCGCCGAGCGCCAGCGACAACGCAACAGCTTTGCGCCCTTGCGGACGAAGCGTTGCCTCAAGTACGGGATTGCGCGCCGATTCAAGTTGAAGTGAATTGCTCTCTGAAAAGTGCGGGATCGTGCAATCGTATTCGCGCGCAAATCGGCCGCGGGCAAGAATCGAATCCAGATGTGCGACGGCTGCGGCAGACGCTTCGAGCGGGCCACGATCGGCGCGAACACGCTCGGTTAGCTCTTCCAGAATCCGCGAGATTTCAGCAAGCTCATCTTCGCCCAGCTGAACCAGCCGGTTGTTCAGGTCGATCGTCTCGAGCGGTTCCACGAAGACCGTCTGGCCCGTCCCGCTCGCACCATGAACGACGCCCGGCACTGAACGCCGTTCAGACGCGCGTACCGGAATTACAAACCGGTCGTTGCGAAGCGTTACGTAATCCTCTCCAGCGGGCTCGCCACGCGCCCGCAATACTGCTTCGAGAGAATGCTGTATTTTTTCGCGTGTTTGAATGATTCCGCCGCGGATTCGCTTGAGCTGCGGAGAAGCATCGTCGCTGATTTCGCCGTTTGGAAGAATCGCGCGCCGGATGGCCGCCGACAAGTGGCGCAGATCGGGAAGCGTTGCTGCGCGTTCGGCGAGCAAGGGGAATTTGGAACCTTCTCCCTTGAACATCTGCCGCAGACCCGTGACGGCTTCCATTAACGACACTGCGTCGAGAAGCTCGCCGCTCGATAGAATCGAAGCCGGCATCCTCACGCGAGCCAGCCAGCCCTCTGGATCGGCCAGCGAGCCGAAGCCGAGTTCAGCCCCCGAACGCAGATATGCAACCGCCTCCGCGATGAGCGCGAACTCGCTGGCGAGCGCATCCCGATCCTGTTGCAATTGGAGCGCGTCGATCGTGCGGCGGCCCGGAGCGCACGTCGCAAATCCGCCGGCGATCGCTTTCAGCTTGTCAAACTCGAGGACTTCCTGCGCGGGGCGAGACATAAAGTGTTATCGGCGATTGTAACGCGGATAGCGGTTCGACCCTAAGCACGCGTCGTAACCAGTCCTGCTGGTGCGGCACGGAGCAACTATACAGGCAGTGCGAACTAATGGGAGGTAGCTGTCTTGCAGATTGATGAGCCCTACGCGTTCTTCTTCAACTCGGCCAAAACCAGCTTAGCCACTTCCTTCAGCGTGTCGAAAACACCTTGGCCCTGCACGGCGACCGCCTCCAACGCGGGCTCTCCCTTCACAGACAGATTCTTCTTCATGTCGTCGACCGAGAGGATATTGGGAAGGTCGCGTTTATTGAGCTGCAGCACGTACGGAATCGTACCGAAGTCCAGTTTGTGGTCCCTCAGGTGTTCGCGCAGGTTTTCCAGCGTTTCGAGGTTCG
>DASUJR010000329.1:0-5750 GCA_036279175.1 Candidatus Acidiferrales bacterium
AGTCACATAACGCATCGTAACCCCGTCGACCCAGTAGTCCGTAACCTCAAGCGCCGAGCCGTCCTTCAGGTACAGCAACAAAGCCGGACTCGCCAGCACGTTGCGTTGCCTGCAAGCAGACGATCCGCAATAGTTCAAGTAACCGAAATCGAAGAAGAACGGGAACCCGAAATCAAACTCCGGCCAATATCCCGCGTACCACCCGTTATAAGCCTGAACCGGACCGAAGCGTCGCGGAAAAGGCCGCACAGGTCGCCTTCGCAATTCGGCTCGCGGCGCCAATCGCGATATTTGCCTGTCCGATCCCGTCCGTTCGAACGCTGGGAATTCTTTTAGCCGAACGCGGCTGAGCGCCGGGGGCAACGTCGCCCGCTCCATGTCGCGCGCAACCATCGATTCCGCTCCACCATCGCTACGCGCGAACTCGCCATAGCGTTCAGGTCCTGAGTCTCTAATTCCGAAGAACCGGTGGAGCGCCGCGCGAAATCCGCTTTTCTTGGGCTGATCAACTCTTTCCATCCGGCCCACAGCCGGATCGAATCGTTCAACGCCGGCACGGGTGTATCCGCGCGACCAGCCCCTGCCTCCGTTCGCGCGACCGCTAAACCCATGCCCGCCAGCCCCTGGGCTGTTCCTTCCGCTGCCACGCGTCCTGCTCCCACCGCCTCTCGCGCCACTGCTGGTCCCGCCGTGCCAGCCTCCCCCTCCGATCGAGCGCCCGCCGCCAAATCCGCCGCTGGAGCGCGAGCCGCCGGATGAAGCTCCTCTACCGCCGGACGAAGGGCTCGCATGACTGCCTCCGCCACTCGATACGCTACCGCGCTGTCCAAACGACGGCGAAGCGAGCGCGACCGCGCCGGCTAAAGCAACTGCGGCACTCCTCAGCAGCGTGCGCCTCCGCCGCTTCCGCGTTGACTCACCGATAGATTCGCAATGTAGGGTTTCAGGGTTTGATGATTCAAACTCTGACTTGAACAGAATCTTGAACCGCTCAGGTAGGAACTTCAGCTCAGCTCGCGCCATCGCCCCCTCCATTTATCCGATCGAGGGATCCGGCCATCCTGATCCAAACCGTTAGACGGCTGCGAGCCGCGTCAAGTTACACCTATGTGAACTCTCTGCAGAGAGACGGCAAATTCCTGCGTCTTCGCAAAAAGTAAAATTCAAACTGCTCCCCTACACAGGTCAGTGCCTTTTCGCGTTGGCTAACCAGCTCCGCTATACTAACCGGCTATGGTTCCGTTCCTGCACGTGTGGCGCCTCACGATCCCGACTTTCGGCCTCATGGTCGCCTCCGCCATGATCATCGCCTATTTTGTTCTTCGGGCCGACCTGGCGCGTCGCGGCATTGCCGCAATAGATTCAGGTTTCGCCGAGGCGCTAATCGCGATACCAAGTCTTTCTGGAATAGCAGGCGCCAAGCTTTATCACGTCTTGGAAGATCCTTCTTTTTTGATCGCGCATCTGAGCGAGCTTGTCAGCCAGTTCGGCTTCGCTTGGTTCGGCGGCCTCATTGCTGGCGTCGTTGCCTTCGTCCTCGTCGGTCGACGGAGAAAGGTTCCCCTTCTCCGGATTCTCGACGCCGGTTCGGCTGCGGCCGCTCTGGGCTACGGCGTTGGACGCATTGGCTGCCTGCTGTCCGGCGACGGCGACTACGGCAAGCCCACATCCCTGCCCTGGGGCATGAGCTTCCCTCACGGTTTGGTTCCCACCACTCAGCGTGTCCACCCTACGCCCATCTACGAACTGATCGTTGCGTGCCTTATCGCCTGGGCCCTCTGGAAATTGGGCGAACGCCAGATTCGAACCCGTATCTCCAGCAAAGCTCAACGCCTTCATTCAGTCCAACCGCTCTCGCCATCCGGTTTCGTTTTTGCGGCTTATCTGATACTCACTGGCATTGCGCGATTTTTGGTCGAATTTATACGCATCAACCCGCGGTCCTTCTTCGGCCTCACCAACGCACAAGCCGCCAGTTTGGTGTCCATTGCGGCTGGCGCGATTCTTTGGATATACCTTTCGAAGTCCCGTCAACGCTCGGTTGTGGCGCTCGATCAGAGTGTTCAGCGGAATCGCGCTGAGCGAGAACCAGCGAAACGGTAACTGCAGCCTCTCGCCGTGGTCCGCCTCCGCTACTTACTCCAATCCGTTCGCCATGCCTCCCTAACCCTTCGCGAATCACCTCGAAGGCGAGTCCTCCAAGCCGCGCTCATCGCGTGAATGGCGAACCGCGCGATCGCACATTCCCGGGGTTTTTACGCCCGTCTTCATCGAAGTCTTGTCCTCAGCTCTAAGTACTTCCCGTCATTATTCATTACGTAGTACTTGACATCCGAGTTAGAGGGGGAGTACAGTGCGCCCGCTCGTAAATCACGGACGTCTTGGGGCTCCTCCGAAAAGCGTCAAGCTCGGAAGCTTCAACCAAATCTGAAGGTGCGTGAACATGGCCTGTCACAAGGTCGTCAGTCCGGGTGTCTCTGCACGTCGCGAACGGTCGCACGCTGAAATGACAGCTTCAGATCTTCCAAGGAAGTCAGCGGGTGCACGGCCTCAGCGTCCGGCCGGCAGCTGGATTCGCGAGTTCGAAGCTCTGCTGCGCGTCCGTGAAACTGCCTTGCTTCGGGCTGATTCGGAAGGTGTCCTTCGAAGCATCGTCGTCCCCAATCCGCTCGGCGTTTCTTCGTTGACTGGAATGCTGACGGGGCGCTCTCTGGCCCAGGTCTTTGATCGAGAGGTTTACGCTCTGCTCGCCGTCGCCTGCCGCAACTCGCGCCGATCTGGCCGAACGCAGGAACTGGGCTGCTTGTTCCTCGCACCGGACCGTCCACGCTGGCTATCAATCCTGATAAGCAGCACGCAGCATCCGCGCCACAACGTCTGCCGATTCCAGATTCTCTTGCACGATCCCGCGATCCGCGCGCGATTGCACCTCCATACCCGTCCCGACTCAAGCCTCATGGATCGCGCTATCGTGCTGGGCAAACTCGCAACGTGGGAGGCGGATTTCCGAACGGGTGAGGTTCTATGTTCCGAACGGCTAGTCGAAATTGCACAGGCGCTCGAACCGCAGATTTCAGCCCGGGATCTCATATGGATGGTCGCACGCGACTCCTATCACGCCCTGTCTTCAAATCTGCGCCACCCTCAAACTCAATCGTTTGAACAAGACATTCAATTTTGGCCTTCGGATGGCAGATTGCGCTTCATTCGTGCCCGCACGCTTAGCGTTGCGGAAGAACCAGGTCTGCCATTGCGCATGGCAGGGCTCGTTGAAGACGTCAGCGAAAAAAGAATGGTCGAGCTAAGATCCCGCAATCAAGCCGGCCTGCTCGCTTCCGCCGAAAAACTTGGCAATCTAGGAACATGGGAACTCGATGTTCAGACGGGCCAAACCGTATGGTCCGGCGGGTTGTTTGACATTCTTGGTCTTCCGCGCACCGGAGACTCGAATCAGCCGGGCTATTTGCGCAATCTCCATCCGGAAGATCGGGCGCTGGTCCCGCAGGTTCTTGCGAATGCCATTTGCAATTCTAGCGGCTGCGAATACACCTGGCGCTACCGCCCAAGCGGCGATCATTGGCACGTCTACAGGACCATTGCCACTCCGGTTCGAAACGCCCATGGTGTCCGAACCCACCTCGTCGGCGTAGTTGCCAACGTCACTGAGCAAACCCGCGTTTCCCAGGAGCTCCACCGTCTCTCCCAATCGCTCATACGTGCTCGCGACCGGGAGCGTCGCATCCTGGCGCGCGAACTTCACGAATCTGCTGGCCAAAGCCTCGCCTCCCTCAAGATGGCATTGGGGAACCTGTGCGACTCTCTGCGGCCTAAGGACTCCCGCATCCGTTCCCTGATTGAGTCCTGCCGGCAGCTGACCGACGAGGCGATCGGCGAAATTCGCACTGTTTCGTATCTGATGCATCCTCCCATGCTGGACGAATCCGGCCTTGTGCCTGCCGTCCGCTGGTACGCTCGAGGCTTCAGCGACCGCAGCAAAATCAATGTAAGCGTCGACGCTTCGGAAGATTTCGGCCGCCTCCATAGCGAAATCGAAATGACTGCTTTCCGCCTGATTCAGGAGGCGCTAACAAATATCCATCGCTATTCTGGCAGCCGCACCGCCAGAATTCGCCTCCAGCGCGAAAAGAAAGTCGTTCTCATCGAAATCGCCGATGCAGGCTGTGGCCTCCCGCGTCCACTTCGATCGGACTCTGGCCATTCCGAGGGCGTTGGCATCGCTGGCATGCGCGAGCGTGTCCATGAGCTGAACGGCATTTTCGAAATCGAAACTGCTCCCGGCAGAGGTACTGTCGTGCGCGCCGTGTTTCCTGAACGGTTTAATCCGCCGGCAAACTCCATTCGCGCCGTCGAGCCGGGCCGCGCAGAATCGGAATAGCGCACCAGCAATTTTTTTCTATTCGGAGGTTAAACATGACCGTTGCTACGAAGGCTGCACAAGGCGGCAAGTCTGCGACAACTACAAAACTGTACCGAGTTTTGATTGCTGACGATCACGCCGTGGTCCGCCGAGGACTCCGTGATCTCCTCGCCGATCAACCGGGTATCGAGGTGTGCGGGGAGGTTACTACAGGCACCGAGACCGTCGACTCCGTCCGGAAACTGAAGCCAAATCTCGTCATTCTTGATCTCACGATGCCGGAGATGACCGGCCTGGAAGCGGCTCGTCTCATCCGCGAAGAATCGCCGGACACCGACGCAATGATTTTATCGATGCACTTTTCCCCGGACCTTGCGCGAGAAGTTCTCCTCGCTGGGGCGATGGCCTATGTACTGAAATCGGATGCCGATCGGGAACTGCTCGCCGCAGTGGATCACGTCCGCCATCACCAGCCGTTCTTCACGGGGCAACTGACTGCGTCAATGATGCAGACTTTTCTCGGGGGACAAAATCCAGAAGCAGCAGATGGCCCCGGCGCCGCTCTCAGCCCGCGCCAAGTCGAAATCCTTCAGCTTCTCGCCGAAGGCAGCAGCAACAAGCAGATCGCGGCCGCTTTAGAGATTTCGATACGTACCGTCGAAAGCCATCGGCATCACATCATGCGCAAGATGCAATTTGCGAGCTTTAGTCAGCTGGTTCGCTTTGCTGTCCGCAACAATCTCGTCGAGGCGTGAAGAACCGCGCGACCTGTATTGCCTGAGGGAAATGCGCGTTGCTATTTCTTAACCGTCTTTCGACGTCTGCGGCGGCGCGCTGGCCGGTCGCCCGCTAACTCGCCCACCAGTTCGGCGGACCAGATTGACGTCACAAACTTCTTCATCCCATAGTTGTCGAAATCGATCGTAGTACGGTTCGAATTCGACTCCGTGACAGTCCCGACCCCGTACTGCTGGTGGCGCACAGTCTGTCCTTCTTCCAAAATTTGCACGATTTTCCCCTTCGGTAAAGGCTCTTGCGAAACCCGAGGCAGCTTTGGGGAGCCGCGTCCGACTTCCGCGAAAGGGGCGATCGTCATGGATCACCCCTTCGGGATCGAGTCTTTTGATTGCTTCCTGTCTGATTCGGGACGGGCTAGAGGCTGACTACGCGTTCGGCTTGCAGGCCCTTGGGTCCTTGCTTCACTTCAAACTCAACCGCCTGCCCTTCGTTGAGCGTCTTGTACCCATCGGCCTGAATCGCCGAAAAATGAACGAAGACGTCTTCGCCGGACTGGCGCTGGATGAACCCATAGCCCTTTGCCGCATTGAACCACTTCACTGTACCCTGCTCTCTACTCACTTCTTACTCCTTT
>DASUJR010000330.1:0-4078 GCA_036279175.1 Candidatus Acidiferrales bacterium
ATGTTTGATAGCTTTGAGGCAGCCAATAGGGAACGTGCGGGCGAAGTGCTCGATGAAGCTCGGGCCATGGCGGAGCAGATCGGGATATCTGTAGAACCGTTGCATGTTCCGAATGCCTACCCAGCCGCTGCGATTATCGAAACGGCAAAGTCCAGAGGCTGCGACTTAATCGTCATGGCCTCTCATGGGCGCCGCGGCTTCACGAAGCTATTCTTGGGGAGCCAAACATCGGAGGTTCTAGCGGATGGAAGCGTGCCGGTGTTGGTCGTGCGGTAACAGATATAGATTACAGTACCGGCGTGGCGAAACCGGCGCCCAGGCTATTGCGCATTTTCTAGGCAGCGCGGCTGTGAACGACGAGGTCGGCGCGGCGTTTACCTCCACGGTTTCTGGTAGCCCCACTTTTGCGAGGCCGGCGGCGGGCTGCCGGCGCGCCGGGATTCCCTCTTGGCGTCTTTGGCGTCATCACGATGTTCGCGGTCGCCAATTCAGCGCTGATCAATATGGTCAACACGATGGTAGTGCGTTCGTACACCGTAAATTCTTCGCGAGCCGAACTGCCGCGTAGTCGCTCTCCTACGCGGTGAACTGAGGTCATCACAAAATTAGCGCTTCTGCCTCGATATCCCGCGCCAAGCTTTATCAGTCTGGTAGTGCTACCGCGATGGGATTTCGCCCTGTATTCTAAGAGGGCATTTCGTGGCCGATTCTTTGCTCGCAAGCATTAACCACACTATTTCAGACCGTCATGATCGATTTGGTGCTGCCGGCGACAGCACCATCGTGATTGGCCTTGGGCCGTCGATCACCTGCAGCACAGCGGAACAAAGCTATTCTGACTGCATTGGTGCTTTCACTCTGCAGTTTGCGCGGCATCGCACGGCAATTGCTATAGTGGGTGTGCTGGAAAGTATGGCGCGACTCCGCGTCTCGCACTAGAAGGAACCGTTCAGCGATGCAATCGGCCAAATCGAAGGGAAAATGACCGGAGCCGTTTGGATCTCACAAGCGAACAATTCGTATTATCGGATTGCAGAACTGATCTTGCCCAACTTCGGGTCCACCGGACTGCGGCGATTTGACTTTAAGACGACTTTCCTCCCACACGCAGCGGGTCGCATCTTAGTAAAGAGCCAGGGTCTGGAGCGAAATACAGAGATGAATGCGAACCAGCCAATTGAGTTTGAGAGCGGAGTGGAAGGAGAAATCGCAAATGCGACTAATGAAGAAATCCGATTTACCGTAGCGGAATTCAAGTCTATCTAATCTATTTGACTTCGCCGCTATGCAGATCGGTAACGCAACCGCTTGACTCGGACGGGCAGCAATTAGGAGCGCCCGACAATTAAGGTCAAATCGAGCTCCGTTCCGCGATCGGGCAGAATCGTCTAAACCCGCATTCGGCCGGAGGTAGAGGTGCATCATGCTGATCCTTGCGGCCACCGATTTCTCCACTCGTTCCAACCGAGCGCTGCGGCAAGCTGGCATGTTGGCGCAGGTCGGAAACGTACAGCTGCACGTCGTACATGTTGTAGATGACGACCAGCCAAAAGAACTGGTCTGCATGGAAAAGCGCGAAGCCGAACGGCTGCTGAACGAACAGCTAAACTCGATGCCAGAACTTCGCGGCGTGCAGCCCCGACCAATGGTGCTGGCCGGCGATCCATTCGACGGAATCTTGCGAGCCGCCGCAGGAGTCCGCGCAGATCTTATTGTCATGGGCTCCCATCGCAAGCAGATCCTGCTCGACATTTTTATTGGCACCACTATCGAACGTGTAATCCGCAACGGCGCCTTTCCCATACTGATGGTAAATAATGAGGCGCAGCGGCGTTATGAGGAAGTTTTAATACCAATGGATATGTCAGAGGCCTCTGCTACGGCGCTCCGAATCGCTGAATCCACAGGTTTGGTCGGCGAAAGGCGCACAACGCTGCTCCACGCCTTCTGGCCAGTTGCTGAAGGACGAATGTTCAGAGGGGTAAACCAAGCGGGAGGCGACGAATACGTCGCGAGTGAACGTCAGAGCGCTATGGATGGACTGGCCGCGTTCCTGGTGGCGAACAATCTTGGCGCCGGCGGATGGACCCTACGTATCGAGGATGGTGGCGTTATGGAGGTTATTTCCCGCGCCGTCGCCGAAATGCGTCCCGATCTTTTAGTCATGGGCATGCATGAGCGATCGGGGTTGCTTAGAATGTTTATCGGCAGCGTGACCGAAGAGGCTCTACGCTCGTTGAACATAGATATTCTCGTGGTGCCTCCCCGGAGACGATAAATTCGCCGAACCAATTTCGCTTGTCACGATCGAGTTGATGAAGACTCTCTATTCTGCGCGGAAGCTTGCTCGTTGGTTTCGAACAAATCGCGCAGCAATGCGGCACGGACAAGAAGAGTTAGACTGATAGGTGTCGTTACGACGATGAAAACAACGATGAGCATTTCGTGCAGGACCAGCCGCGCGTCCAAGGTCGAGAAGTAGACCGTCGACGCCGCCGCAACGCACGCCGTCCCGAGCGTCGTTCCGAGCGTGGGCGGGTGAACGCGTTCGTAGAAGGTACGCAACCTCAGCAGCCCTAACGATCCGATCAGCGTGATTGTGGCGCCGCCGACGAGCAGGGCAGCCGTCAGAATCGTCGAAAGAACGGGCACCTCCGCCGCTTCATTCATTCGATCACCTCGCCACGAAGCAGGAACTTCGCAAGCGCTACCGTGCTCACGAAACCCAGCAGAGCTATCATGAGTGCCACCTCGAAGTAGAGCATGCGGCCCGATCCGATGCCGAAGGTTATGAGCAACAGCATCGCGCTCACGTAGAGGGTGTCGAACCCGAGAACCCGGTCTTGCGCCCTCGGCCCCCACAAGACGCGGAACGTGCCGCATCCCATCGACAAGGCCAGCAGAACCAGCGCAGCATCAACCGACCAGACAAGCACCGTGCTCATGTAAATATCTCCAGCAGCGGCCGCTCGTAGCGGGATTTGACGATGCGGACCCACTCGGCTTCTTCGACCAGGTCGAGAACGTGAATTGTCAGCGTTCCGCTTGCTTCGTCGAAGCCGACCCACAGCGTTCCGGGTGTCGCCGTGATAATGCCGGCAAGCGTTGCCAGCGCATAGAGATCACGGAGCTCAAGCGGGATATGGACAAAACCCGGCGCTCGTCCGCGCCGTCCAAGTCCCAAGACGATACGCGCGACAGCGAAGTTAGATTTAACAATGTCGGCCAATACCGATGCTGTAAGACGGAGAATAACGAGCGGCCGCCGCAGGTGGGTTTTCGGTGGATCCAACGCCGCGAGACTCCAGCCGCCGATAAGCGCAGCGGCACTGCCGAGCAGGAGTTGCCCCGGCGAAAACGTTCCGGTGAGCAACAGCCACAGCAGGAGAAGGCTGGCGCTCACCAAGGGAAAGGGCAGCAACCGAGTCATGTCCCATCTCCCGAGGCAGTCGGGCCCGGCGCCGCTGCGCCAAGGACTCCACGAACATAGTCCTGAGGCGCATGCAACGACCGCGCCGTGGCCTGCATGAAGCGCATGATCGGGCCCGCCTCGATCGTCTGCACGCCACAGAGAGTCAGAAGAACGATGACCGGTGCTATCTCGATCAGCCGCACGCGTGGCACGGTTCGATCGGGCGCGGCCCAGAACGCACGCATTCCCGCGCGCGCCATCGCGATGAGGCTCGCCAACCCGGACAGGATCAGCACAACAAGCAAGGCCCAGGCCGCGGCAGAAACGCTGTCGGGCTGCCCGGACCTGGAATTGAGGGCCGCCGTCAGCAGCACAAATTTAGCAATGAATCCCGAAAGCGGCGGCAGGCCGGCGATCACAAGCGCGCAGGCGAGAAAGGCAAGGCCAAGCACGCCCATCGTGGCTGGAATCGCGATGCCGACGTCCGCCGCGTCCATCGCTTCATCGTCTTCGCCATAGATTTCGCGGGTAACCGCGAGCACGTCGGCGCCGGGCTCTCGACCTCGCTCCACGAGTTCGACCAGGAGAAAGAATGCAGCCAGCCCGAGTGTGGAGCTGATCAAATAGAAGAGCGCTCCGCCTGTGACGCCAACCTGCCCCATACCG
>DASUJR010000331.1:0-36622 GCA_036279175.1 Candidatus Acidiferrales bacterium
CTGCAACTAGAGTACCGGTCGGCACACTGTACTCACGTTCGCTGTGAATCCGCAAGAGAAAAATGAAGCGTTGGCGGGAGCAGGCGTGAAAGCGGGAGTAGATCGCAAATGCGGTGCGCGATATCACGAATGGCGCCCAAATGCGCGTCCATTGGGACGGCCCGGAATGTTAGCGCCCGACCGCACCGGCCTGCTCTTTCCAATGTTGCTCGTTCACTCCAGCGATCAGGAGCCACAGAATGATCGCGATCGCGCCGAGAAAGCCGAAACCGGCAAGATAGGGGAACAAGCGATAGCCGAGCGTCGGCGAAAAGAAGGCTAGCCAGCCCAAGCCTGCCAGCATCGACCAGACACCCAGGAAGCGCGGCAGAAAAGTGGACCTGAAAATGAGCCAGCCAGTCAGCAGTGCGTATAAGCCAAAAAATGCCAGCGCGATCCCGGCGCCGTGATCATTGATCTGGAGAAACAGAAGCGCGAGCGCGTGTCGCTGTTGCTGGTCAAAGACCGTCAAATACGTTGCTCCTCCCAATATAAAGAGAGGGGCAATATAAAAAAGACGGCTAACGGTCTTGATCGCGCAGCCCGCCAACCCGAGAAAAGCAGCAGCCAGCGAAACGCTTCTGCCTGCGGGCTTCAGCAGCTCGTAAAACAGAGCGGTAAAGACGACCTGGCAAGCCATTTCGATCAAATAGACCGTGAAACCCCACTGAAACGAGCTCTTGTGGGTTAGAATGTTCATTGCTGTGGCCGAGGCGTCGCCGGGCACGAAGAGCCTGTTGCTGACGAAGCCCTGCGCGAATATTCCCGCGAGCATCGTCAGGAGATAGAACAGACCGGTCATCCGGGCTTTGAAACGCGGCGATGCCTCTGAAGTCCGTTTCATCGTGACCGCTGTAATCATACGTTCCCTCCTTGCGGTCGCGTCTGCGCATGAACGACGCTGCTTTGCCCGCTGAAGGTGCGTGCCGGGATGAGACGCGAACCTACAGGACTCGGCCTGGAAGCCATCTCGATTCGCACGCAAGAGCTTACAAATAACCCAGGGGCCAGTGCACCGAGAAACTTCGCTGTGCGGCGGCAGAGCACGCAATGCTACACTGAGCCGCCACAAAACGCGTCGCCATCGAAATGAGAACCGCTCCGATAAATCCAGTCTCACCGCCCGAAGATCGCAGCCGAGTTGCGCCGCTCTGGCACACCTTCATTTTTATCGCAGGGATTATCGGCCTAACGCTGGCCCAATACCACCAGAGCGCCCAAATGACCGCGATGCACGTGCGGACTCGCTTGCCCTTGTACATCGCGATGATCGTTTTCGAGCTGATGATGTTGCTTTACACCTGGATCGGGGTATTCCTGGCGAAAAAACAACTTCGCGACTTAATTCGCGGGAAATGGAATACCTGGATCGATTTTTGGCGCGATATCGGCATCGCGGCCGCGTTCACGGTTGTGGTTTGGGGTGTGCTGGCTGTGGCGGGCTTCCTGCTCGGGACCAACAACACGGGTCTGAAAGCTGTGAAGATGCTTATTCCCCGAACTCCGGCGGAAATGGCGGTCTGGGTGTTGCTCTCGGTCACAGCGGGGTTTTGCGAGGAAACGATTTTTCGCGGATATTTTCAGCGTCAATTCCTTGCGCTGACGGGCAGCGTGGAGGCTTCGGTTATTTTGCAGGCGTGCGTGTTCGGCGCCGCGCATTTGTATCAAGGATGGAAGGGCGCGCTAACGATCACCATCTACGGTGTTCTATTCGGTGCGCTCGCAGCCTGGACGAAGAGCTTGCGACCAGGAATGATCCAGCATGCCGGGCAAGATACGTTCTCGGGCATCGTGGGCAGCTTCTTGCTGCGCTATCACAAGTTCTAGCCGCTGGTCTCGCACTCGCCGCGTATTCTTTTGGCAACTCAGCCGCCGCTGACTCGGCACAACCTGTCCGTGCCATCAGCGCAACTGCAACAGTTCAGTGCGCGTTTGCGATCAAATGAGGGGGTACGGATCCAGCCGGCAGCGACAGGAGTCAAATGGAAAACGCCGGCGGGGCGCCGACGCTACAAACACTACATCTTATAGCGGCCAAGGTCTTCGTCGTTCAGGTTTTCGAGCCACTTGCGGATTTCTTCGGTGGAGCTTTTCTCGTTGATTGCGGTGGCCATCTTCGAGGTCTTGAGCACTTCATCCTCGACGAAAATCGGGCAGTCGAGGCGCAGCGCCAGCGCCAACGCGTCACTCGGACGTGAATCCATCGAAAGCGTTTGGCCGTCGCGCTCCATCCAGATCAGCGCGTAGAACGTGTCGTCTTTCAAATCCGACACGACCACCTTTTGCACGTGGACGTTAAGACCGGTGAGCATATTTTTCAGGAGATCATGAGTCATCGGGCGAGGCGTCTGCACCTTCTCAATTTCGAGCGCGATCGCGTTGGCCTCGTAAATCCCCACCCAGATCGGCAGGATTCCCACACCCTGGGTCTCCTTGAGGACCACCACGGGCATGTTGGTCACGGGATCCATCATTAATCCTCGGATTTTGACCTCGACCTCCATGCTCGCCTCCCTCCGCGGGCTACGACGGTTCGACATGCTCGCCCACGAGACTGTTCGGTCCCGCGCGCGTCACTCGCACCTGCGCGTATTGTCCCAGAATGTTTTCATGCCTAGAAGTGAAATTTAATACCCGATTGCTGGTACTTCGGCCCGTCCATTGTCCCCGCGACGCGTGGCGGCCATCTATCAGCACCTCAAATGTTTCTCCGACCAGTTTTTCGTTGCGCGCGATCTGAATTTGCCGTTGGCGGTCCTGCAAAATAGCGAGACGCCTTCCCTTTTCTTCTTCGGGTATCGCGTCGTCCATGCTGATCGCCGGCGTGTTCGGACGCGGAGAATACTTGAAGGAGAAAACGCCGTCGTAGCCAACTTGGTCGAGCAGCGTGACCGTGTCCTCGAAATCCTTTTCCGTTTCGCCGGGAAAGCCGACGATGACGTCCGACGTGATCGAGATCGGCCGCTTCGCCGCGCGAATCCATGAAATTTTTTCGAGATAGTGCTCGCGTGTGTAGGTGCGGCGCATCGTTTTCAGGACGCGCGTCGAACCGGATTGCACGGGCAGATGGACGTGATCGCACAGCGCGGGGACTTCGTCGATCGCTTCCACGATCTCACGGTGAAAATCGTTCGGATGCGACGTGGTGAAGCGGACGCGGCGGATTCCATTGACGGACGCGACTGCGCGCAACAGTTCGACGAAATTCATTCCGCAGGCCGAGGGATCGCGATACGAATTGACCGTTTGGCCGAGAAGCTGAATTTCCGTGTAGCCGGAATCGGCTAGCCGCCGCACTTCCGACAGGACCGATTCGCTCGAGCGGCTGCGCTCGGGGCCTCGCGTGTGCGGAACAACGCAGTAAGCGCACGAATAATCGCAGCCTTCAATGATCGTCAGATACGCGCGAAAAGGATTGTCGCGCCGGGTCATCTCCGTCTCGAACGTCTCATCGGTGTCGAGATCGAGCCCCATCACGCGACGGCCGCCCGATTCGAGTTGCTCGACCAGTTCCGGCAGCTTACGGTAGCTTGCCGAACCGCAAACCAGGCTGACCCAGGGCGCGCGTTCGAAGATTTCTTCGCCTTCCTGCTGCGCGACGCAGCCGAGCACACCGATCACTTTACTGCTGCCGTTCGCCGATGGTTTGTGATCGCCGAGGCGCGAAAAAACTTTTTGAGCGGCCTTTTCGCGGATGCTGCAGGTGTTGAAGAACAGCACGTCGGCGTCAGCAGGATTTCGTGCGGCGCGATAGCCGCGACCGAGCAGGACACCCGCAACTTTTTCGGAGTCGTGGACGTTCATCTGGCAGCCGAACGTCTCGATGTAGAAGGATTTCGGAGGGATCGCTTGGTTGACAACCATCGCGGCGGTAGCCGTCTCGGCCACGGCGTGCCGTGACCCTAAGGGCTCCTGCGGAGCCGTGCTGATGCGGGCGCGCAATGCGTCAACGCCAATGTCGAACGGCTTGCTCATCGCTGAAGGGCATTTTAGCACAGGCGTAGATTTCGTCCCGGCAGCCCGCGGCGCTATTCAACTTACATCGTAATCAGCGCGGCCATCAGGTCGATGCCATCCCACAGGTTCTGAATGCGAAGGTTTTCATTGAAGCTGTGCTGGTTGTCGTCGTGATTCGCGATGGGGACGATAATGGTGTGTGTGCCGAGCGTGCTCTCAATCGCGTCCAGCGGAACGCTGCCGCCCATGAGAGGGATTCTCACCACAGGGCCACGCGCGCTTTCAACCGTTCGGATGATGTCTTGCGAGATCGGAAGATCCATCGGGGTGCGGACGGAATTGTAGCCACCGGGCTCGACGATCACTTTCGCGACCTTTGCGTGGGCCATTCGCTCTTCGGGGCTCGGATCGCGGTCAACCACAAAATAGCCCTGTTTGCGGATGTGCTGGATAAAAAGCTGCTCGATGCGCGTGTGGTCCATTCCTTTCACCAGACGCATATCGATGTCGGCTTCCGCGCTCGCCGGAACGACGTTTGACGCTTCCGCGCCCACGTGGCCGCTGGACATGCCGCGAATGTTCAGTGACGGCATGTTGATCAATTCTGCGAGAGATTTCGGAGCGCCTTCGGTCGAGCCCAGCCAAAATTCTTTCATCAGTTCGCGATCCGGGTTCGGACCTTCCGCGAGGGCTCTCTGTTCGGTCGGGCTGAGCGGCACGATCCCGTCGTAATAGTGATCGATCAGCACGTGCCCGTTTTCATCCTTCATGGACGCGAGCAAGTGAGCCAGCATCATCGCCGGATTCGGCGCCCAATTACCGTAATGCCCGCTATGCAACTCGTGTCGCGGTCCGTACACCGTGACGTCCACTTCCGTGATGCCGCGCGCGCCGAAGGCAATCGACTGCTGTCGCGTCTGGCTGACCGGCCCGTCGCAGATCACCCAGACGTCGCCTGAGAACAGTTCCTTGTGCGCGGCCAGAATCTGCTGGAGATGGATCGAGCCTGCCTCCTCCTCGCCTTCGAAAACAAACTTGATGTTTGATTTTGCCTTGATACCCGCCGCGCGGATGCCGTCGAGCGCTGCCATCATCGCTTCGGTCGGAGCTTTATCGTCGCCTGATGCGCGAGCGTACAGCCGCCATTCCGGATTAAACGGTGTTCCCGCCGGCGGCTCTTGAATCACGCGGCCGCCGTTTTCGATCGGGCCGTTACGCAGCGTCGGAGTGAACGGAGGCGTGGCCCACTGCTTGGGATCGACCGGCTGTCCGTCGTAGTGCGCGTAGATAACGATTGTCCTCCTAGCGCCCGGCGTACGGATTTCGCCGAAAACAACGGGATTTGCTCCAGGAACGGAAACGAGCTGAGGCTCGATGCCGCGCTTGCGCATCATCGCCGCGATGAATTCGGCGTTGTGCTGGATATCCGCGCGGTCGCTGCTGACGTCAGGAATCGAAAGCAGAGAGCTGAATTCGCCGACGATCTGGCGCTCGTGCGCTTGCCGCCAGCGGTCAGCGGCGATGGATGCGGGGTTCGTTTGCGCGACCGCCATCGACGAACAAACCAGGAAGAGCAGAAAGCCACCCATCGTTTTCACAACGACCTCCGTTGAATCGGTCGCGCCAATTCACAGACAGCGGAATCTATTGTTTGAACTCGGCAAGCTTATCCAGAAATTCGTAGCGAGCGCGATGCGCGTCTGGCTCGGCAGCCGGATGAAAGCTGAGATGCATCACGTCAAACTGAGCCGGGGCGTATACCGGCCAGTGAGGCAGCCCAGATCCGTTGGGATCGCCTGTTTTCGCGAAATTCGTCCAGTAACTGGACATTTGCTCCGAGAGCTTCTCGTCTTGCGGACGCCACGGAAGATTTTTTGACGGCAGCGCTTCAAAGACAAACTCGATCTCCGACGAATGATACGCCCCATGTGACGGTTCGCCGGCGGGCTGCGGCGGCGCGTCGTCGAATTCATAGCGATAGACGGTCGACTCGCCCGTCGTGCGCTGCATTTCGATCCACTTCCACGTGCCAAACGCGATAAATTGATCTCCCGCAAGGTCGCCGGCGGAGCGCTTCATTTCTTCATCCGTCGCAGCGGGATAAAGTTTCAGGAATTCAGCGGTCTTGTCGCCGAACATCTGCCGCGCGCGCGCGGTGTAATTCTCCAGGGTCGGATCTGTCTTGTGAAAGAAGCCCAAATAGTTCCCTTCATCCCTGTTCCAACCCGCAAGCAATGGGACGTGGGCTTGCTTCCCTGCCGCGTAGATTGCGAGTGGGTCTTCGGGAAAGAAGTAGCCGTCGACATTGGGCCAGAAACGAATCGGATTGTCCTTCATCGCGTCGGCAAGAAGCTTCGAGGCAGGAATGGCTCGAAGCGCCGTCAACGAGTTTGCGCCAATCGATTCTGCGAATTTCTGGTCGGCGGCCTCTGAGTCGGCCAGCGATTTGGTTGCCGGCCCTTTGCCGAGGAACGCGCCGCTCTCGCCGATCGCGCGCTCGAACAATCCGCGGGCCACGGGAGATGCCATCAATCCGCTAACAGAAAACGAACCAGCCGACTCGCCAAAGATGGTCACCTGGTGCGGATTTCCGCCAAATGCTGCAATGTTCCGTTGTACCCATTTCAGGGCCGCGACTTGGTCCATCAGCCCGTAATTGCCGGATGCACGGTGCGGCGACTCGTGCGCCAGCGCGGGGTACGCGAAAAACCCGAAGATGCCCAGCCGGTAGTTCATGCTGACGACTACGACTCCCTTCTTCGCCAGCATCGTCCCGTCCTGGCGGGGTTCGGACGATGAGCCCGCCGCAAAACCACCGCCGTAAATCCAGACCATTACCGGGAGATTCGCGCTCGAATCCTTCTCAGGCGTCCAGACATTCAGGTAGAGGCAATCTTCGCTTGGACCGTCGTCGCGGAAGTTCATGTCGCCATATATATTCCCCTGCATGCAGCGCGCGCCGAACTTCGTCGCGTCACGCGTGCCTTTCCACGGGCGGGCTGCCTGCGGCGGGCGCCAGCGCAAGGAACCGACCGGCGGCGCCGCGTACGGGATACCTTCAAAGATCCGAACCTTACCGTCCGTGCTGGCCTTACCGCGAACAGCGCCTGAAGCAGTGCGTACCACGTCCGCTGCGTGGCTCGCGAAACCGAGTAGCCCAAACAAGATCAAAACGGTTACCTGGTGCAGCCGAATGCGCGCCATTTGTCCTCCACGGGAAATCCTGGCGAGAAGAATGTAGGGGGAAATCCTCCATGCGTAAACAGTTTTTGTCTGCAGCCTCCTGCAGCGCTTCGATTTTCGGTTGCGCGAGTTCGCAGGGAACGCCAGTTTTCCCGCCCCATTCGGGAAAGTTTCGCGCTTGGTAACGATGCAAGCAGGGACCTCAACCGCTCCTCCGGAGCTAAAATCCCTTTCCTCTTCAGGAATCGCGTTCTCCGCACTGCGTTCCGTGCCGGGTACGTACAATCGCCGCTCCCCGGCTGTATCCGATCGCAACTTCCTTCAGTTGGCTCCTGAACGCCACCAGAGCGCTGCGCGACGGCTTGAATCATGCTAGACCTTGCCCCAGAAGGCGAACGTGACGGCGCCGACCAGGAAGAGGAACGATACCGCATGATTCCACTTCAGCTTTTCGTGGAAGTACACCCAGGCAAACACGCTGAAAACGGCGAGGGTGATCACTTCCTGAATGACCTTTAGCTGGATCACCGTAAACTCTCCGTAGCCGATCCGGTTCGCCGGCACCTGGAAGCAATATTCGAAGAACGCGATCATCCAGGCCACGATGATCACGAGTGGCAGCGGCGACTCCCGATATTTCAGATGGCCGTACCAGGCGATAGTCATAAACGCGTTCGAACAGATCAGCAGCAGGACGGTTCTCATGGCTCTCCGTGTTGCAGTGGAATCAGCGGCACGGCCGGTCTGTCAACCTGTACCGGCCCTGTCCGGCAGGCTCGCGTGTCGTTTCGGATAATACGATGCTTTCGTTGTGCGGGAGACGACTTTGAATGTTCGCGCATCGTATGGTACGGTTTTAAAACGTTGCAGATTTTCGCAGTTACAGATTTCTTTTGGGGGAACGAACATTTCAGCACTGGCATTAATGCTTTTCGCCAGCCCGCTCACCCTTCTGGAGCAAACGAGCTGGGTTGCGCGAATTGTTCTCGCGATCCTTCTATTCCTTTCCATTTTTTCCTGGGCCGTGATCCTTCAGAAGTCCGGTCAGCTTGGCGGGCTTGAAGGAGGCACGAAGAGGTTCCTGCAAATGTTTCGTTCGGGAGCCTTGCCCGATCCGCGAACGCTTCGTGCCGGAGCCGGTAGCACGCCGCTTGTCGGGGTATATGAAGCCGGCTATCGCGAATTAGAAGCGCAGATGGGCTCTCTGAATCAGCGCGGTGGAAGCACGGCGACGGCAGTGCGCACGGTAAAGAGTCCGAGCGCGATTGCGGTGGAGATGCAGGTGGCAGCAGCGGATGAGGTAAGGCGGCTTGAAAAGGGCATGTCGTTCCTCGCGACCACGGGCTCGATTTCACCGTTTATCGGTCTGTTTGGGACGGTTTGGGGCGTGATGGACGCGTTCGCAAACCTGGGCGAGGCGGGTACGGCGAGTCTGCGGGCGGTTGGCCCTGGAATTTCCGAAGCGCTGATCACCACCGCGGCGGGACTGTTCGCCGCGATTCCTGCCGTGATCGCGTACAACCATTATCTCCACGGAATCAAGGGCCTGGCGAACCGCATGGACAATTTCGCCGCGGAATTCGTCGCCCGCATCGAAACGTTGTACAACCAATAGCCCAATCCGGAATCCGCTATGCCACAAGTTCAACGCGAGACAGGCACCGCATTATCCGAAATCAATATGGTGCCGTTCATCGACGTGATGTTGGTGCTGCTGGTGATTTTCATGATCACCGCGCCGATCTTGCAGTCGGGCCTCGACGTGAACGTTCCGAAAACCAAGACGGTAAAGGCGCTGACCGAAGTGCGAATGGTCGTGACGATCGATCGATCGCAGAACGTTTTTTTGAATGACAAGCCGATCAACATTCACGATCTCGGGCCAACGATTGTGAAGCAGTCGCACGACCCGCAACATCGCGCCGTCTACCTTCGGTCTGACGCTACCATACCCGTCGGAACGTTTGTGACTGTTCTAGACGCGCTAAAGCAATCCGGCATCCAAAATGTTAGCGTGGTCACGCAGCCGCTCGAAGAGCGCTCGCGGTAGATGCGCGGCGCGGCGGCTGTTTCGGTAAATGGGTATCAAGCACGGACGCTTTTCGCCGTGCGCAAAGGAAAAGCTTAAAAAATAAGATGTCATCGGTCGCCGCACAACGCCCGATCCCCAGCCTGAAAGGACCGCTGACTTATTCCGTTCTTTTCCATGCCGTGCTCGGGGCGCTGTTGATCTATTCGGGGTGGACTCATCGCGGAGAGAACTGGGCTGCGCCCGGTGGCTCTATGTCCGTTGGCATCGTGGGCAGCGCTCCGGCGGTTCCCCTTCCCCGTCCTGATCTAGTCAGTCCGAATCGCACGGTCGACAATTCGAAGGGACTGTACAAGACCGAGCCTGCTCCGGAACTTAAACAACCCGAACCGGATGCCGTTCCGATCACAAAATTCAAGCTCAAGAGGCCGCCCCCGCCCAAACCGAAGGAGAAGCCAAAGGGGTTCGTGACTCCGCCACCCCCGAAGTATCTCTCGCGCCCATCGCGAGTGCTGGAAAATAAGACTCCGCCGCCGCAAAACGCCGTGCCGTATGGAGGAGGTGGCGCGCCCGACATTCCGTACAGCTCCAGCACATTCCCGCTGAAGCCGGGACAGAGCACGCAAGGCGGCCTGACGTTTGGCAGCAATGGCGCGAACGGAGAATTCGCATCGCAGTTTGCGTGGTACGTGCAGGCCGTGCAACGAAAGGTCAGCGGCAATTGGCTGCAATCGACCATCGATGCGAATATCACGGTTGCTCCGCGTGTGATTGTGACGTTCGACATCCTGCGTGATGGACGCGTCGCCAACGCGCAGATCACACGATCGAGTGGAAATTATTCCGTCGACACTTCGGCGCTGCGGGCCGTACAGAATTCGAGCCCGCTCAATCCGCTTCCAGCGGGATATTCGGGTTCGCACGTGAGCGTCGACTTCTGGTTCGATTTCCACCGATGATCAATTTTTCATCGCAATGGCGGATTTCTAACGCGCACTCCCGGCGTCCAGCTTGTGGCGCGCTCGAAGCGCGGCGTATCATTTCTCGTTTCGGAAAAGGCCTCAACTCATGACACGAAAAATCGTATTTCTGGCGGCAGTACTGTTCGCTTTGTGCTTGTGCGAGGCGCCTCCCGCCGCGGCGCAAGCCTGGTTTACGACCGGCACGGGTCTCGGTGTCTCGAAGGCCAAGCTCGCGGTTCCGGATCCGGCCGTGCGTTCCAGCGCGGCGCAGCCGCTTGAAAAAACGTTTCACGACGTGCTGTGGTCGGACCTCGAATACTCTGGCGTCGCCGATCTGGTGAGTCCGAGCTTCTATCCCAAAGTAACGCCGAGCCAGCCGAGCGAGCTGAAAGCGCAGGATTGGTCTGCGGCGCCGGCGAGCGCGTATATGGTGGCGTACGGGAACCTGAACACCGACTCAACCGGGCTCGCGTTCTCCGGGTACCTTTCCGACGTGAGCAATCCCAGCGCGCCCATCGCGCTCCAAAAGATTTATCGCGGCGCCGTGACGAACGCGGACGCCCGCAAACTGGCACATCAGTTTGCCGACGACATCATCGCACTGCTCGGAGCCGGCGTTCCAGGTATCGCCGACACGCACATCGTGTATGTCCACCAAACCGGCACGTCAGCATCGGAAATCTGGGAGATGGATTACGACGGCGCGAATGCGCATCAACTGACGCATCTCCGCACGATTTCGCTGACGCCGCGCTGGTCGCCGGATGCATCGCGCGTCGCCTTCACCTGTTACGTGCCCAACAGCGTTGGCTCTCTTTCGGCGCAGATTTGCATGTATTCGATGACGTTGAACCGGCTGATTCACTTCCCACGGTTCCGCGGCACAAACAGCTCGCCGGCGTGGGCGCCCAACGGGCAGGAACTTGCGTTCATGTCGAGCCAGAACGGCGATCCCGAGATTTATCTGATCAACGCGGACGGAACTCATTTGCACCGCATTACGTTTTCGATCGGCGTGAACACTTCACCGGCATGGAATCCGAAAACGGGCAACCAGATATTGTTCGTCAGCGATCGCGCCGCCGACGGCGCTCCGATTTTGTATGAAATGAACTCCGACGGCACGAACGTGATGCCCATTAAGCTGCCGGACATGGGTTACGTCATCGACCCGGCGTGGTCACCAAATGGACAACTGGCTGCATTCAGTTGGCGACGGCCGAACGGTAATTACGATATTTATGTGATGGACGTGGCGACTCATCAGCTCGTTCAACTGACGCGAGACGAGGGTCGCAACGAACGTCCGAGCTGGGCGCCGGACGGGCGCCATCTTGTTTTTGAGTCGACACGCACAGGTGCGGTCCAGATTTGGTCGATGCTGGCCGACGGCAGCCAGCCGCGCCAGCTCACGTTCAGCGGTGAAAATTCATCGCCGAACTGGTCGCCGCGATAAAAAGGAAGCGCGCGCAATCGAAGGTCGCGCCGTTGTCGTAGCGTGTCGGCGCGCTTGCGGTCTGCGGCAGGCCGCCACAAAGCGATTTTTCCAGGATGTAAGGGCTCCGTACTCGTTCTCTGGGCGCCGTGTAGTCGCTCCAGGATCGCGTGTGGCTTTCATAACTTCACCGTCCGGCTTCTGTGAGCCGCGCGGTGTTGAGTTGTTTTGTCTTCGGGACTAAAACTATCTCGGCTTCCGCTGAGTGTCTCGCAGGAACGCCGAAGGGAGGAAATGAATGCAGTCCAGTTCGTTACGCAAAGTGATGTTAACCCTCGGCTTCACTGCGCTCGTGGTTGCAGGGGGTTGCAAGAAGAAAGTGGCGACCGCTCCGCCAGCGCCAACCCCGGCTGCGCCTCCAGCGCAGCCCACGGTTACGCTGAATGCTTCGCCAACTTCGGTTAATGCAGGCCAAACCTCGACCCTTTCCTGGTCGTCGACGAACGCCACCGACCTCGATATCCAACCCGGTGTCGGAAAGATTTCGCCGGAAGGATCGACGGCGGTGACGCCAACGGAGTCGACAACCTATACGATCACGGCTTCCGGTCCGGGAGGCAGCGCCACCGCCAGCGCGCAGGTGACCGTGAATGCGCCGCCACCGGCTCAGCCGCCCGCGCCGAGCCCTAGCGTCGCGGAACTCTTCAGCGAGAACGTTCACGACGCCTATTTCGACACGGATAAGTCGGAGTTGCGGCCTGACGCACGCGATGCGCTCACGAAGGATGCGGAATTTCTGCGTTCGTATCCTGACGTTCGCATCTCGCTCGAGGGCCACTGCGACGAGCGCGGCTCGACCGAATACAACCTGGGTCTGGGCGAGCGGCGCGCAGACGCAGCCAAGAACTATCTCGTTTCTCTCGGCATCGCGGCCAATCGCATCGACACCGTGAGCTGGGGCAAGGAACGGCCGTTCTGCACCGAACACGACGAATCGTGCTGGCAGCAGAATCGTCGGGCGCATTTTGTAATGGGCAAGTAAGAATCGCTTCGTTCCCGGCGCCGCGTCGGGCGGGCGCAACGCCGGGGAGCTACCGCGTGGGCGGCTATGCGTGATGTTGGCATGGCCGCTCGCGCATTTTCGTCGGCCCGAACCAGCCACGGAGTCGATTTACCCTCACGCTTTGCGGCAAGCGAATACAAAGCAACGCTGCCGTGTGATAATGCTTCTATGCAGGTATTCCCACTCGCAGGCCACGGAGACGAGATTGTAGGCTTCTCGACGGTCGTGCGCTTGCGTACCAGGTAAGGAGGCACCCCTTTGCGTACAAAATGGGTTCTGCTTGGAATTGCATCTCTGTTTCTTGGCGCGCTGGGCGGAGCGCTGGTCGCACCCCAGCCGGCCGGCGCCGTCAGCAAAGAGATGATCGAACTTCAGGAGCAGGTTGCGCAGATTCTGCAAGCGCAGCAGGACCTTCGCAGCACGCTTGATTCGGGCAATGCGTCCTTGAAGACGCTCTTGCAGCAGCAGGGAGACGCCATCAACCACCTGAATGCAACGATGGGTTCGCTGCAGTCAGCCGTTCAGCAAGTGCAGGCGAATGCCGGGTCGCAGATCGGAACTGTGGCTCAGCAGACGCAAGGTCTATCCGATAATCTTCAGGACGTGCAGGCGCGCGTCGGCAAACTGCAACAGCAGATGAGCGACATGCAGAACCTGTTGCAAAGCATCGACAGCAAAGTGTCGGCGGCTGCTCCTCAAAACCCGCAGCCGCAGCCGAATGGCGCTGCGCCAGGCCCTGGGACAAACGGGCAGAATGGGACGTCTACCGCACCGGCTACGGATTCCAATGGGCCCGCGGGCAATAATCCGCCTATCGCAACGAACACGCCGCCAGGCGCTATGCCGCCGATCTCGGCCGACACGCTCTACCAGAACGCGCTGCGCGATTACAACAGCGGCAACTACCCGCTGGCGAACCAGGAGTTCTCCGACTATATCCGCAACTTCCCGCGTAACGATCTGGCTTCGAACGCGCAGTTTTACCTGGGCGAAATCCTCTACGCGCAGGGCAATTACAAAGGCGCGGTCGATTCTTATGATGCGGTGCTTACGAATTATCCGAACAGCTTCAAGCTCTCCGATTCCCTGCTGAAGAAAGCGATGGCGGAAGGAAAGTTGCGCGAGCACGTTTCCGCCCAGCGCGACTATCGTCTCGTGGTGCGCCGTTTCCCAGGTTCGCCGGCCGCACGCAAAGCGGAAGCGATGCTTCGCGAGATGTCCCGTTAGCTGATTGCTGAGATCGGCCTGGCATCGTCGCTGAGATTGCAGCGTGCTGGATGACCTGACCCTCCTCGCGCCGTGGAACGTGGCCCTGGTGAACCTGCGTTCTGCAATCCCGTTTCCCTTCCCGCACCGCGCGACTTCGGCTATACTCCCCGCTTATGGTTAACAAAGTGATCCTCGTCGGCCGCCTCGGCCGCGACCCCGAAACGCGCTACACGTCGAGCGGCCAGGCCGTTTCCAACTTCACCATGGCTACGGATGAATCGTTCAAAAGCCGCAGCGGCGAAAAACAGCAGCGGACCGAATGGCACCGCATCGTCATGTGGGGCAAGCTGGCGGAAATCGCGCAGCAGTATTTAAAGAAGGGCCAGCTCGTTTACGTTGAAGGCCGCCTGCAAACTCGCCAGTGGGACGACAAGCGCGACGGATCGAAGAAGCAGACCACCGAAATTGTCGCCAATTCGATGAAGATGCTTGGCGGCGGACGCGGCGAGGGCGCCGCGGCTGGAGCAGGGGCCGGAATGTCAAGCGCCAGCAGCGGTTCCGGGCGCCATGACGACTTCGAAGCTGGTCCGCCACCGGACGAACCTCAGGGCGGCGACTCCGAGATATCTGACGAAGACATTCCTTTCTGAGCGCAGTCTGTAAGCCCAAACTCTGCGATTCGTCACGCTATACAAAGAGCTAAGCCCATACAGTCTGATTCCTGGTTCCCTGGCGTTACCCCTGCTCCCGGCTAAATGCCTGCACCCAGACGTGATTGACACCCTCAGCGCTCACGATAAAATCGTACGGCCATGCGGTCAGGTCGCCTCGCGATCCCGGGTTCCCTCCATTTCGTTCACGCCACGCTCGTCTGCGCTGTCGCTTTTCTGATTGCCGGTTCTCTTTTTGTGGGCGTTCGCGCCCAATCGGGCCAGGACGACCCGCGCGTGATGGGTCTGTACAACGAAGCCAGGTCGGCGGAACAGAAGGGCGATTTCCCGGGAGCCGTCGCCAAATACAAATCGATTCTGGCGATTGCCCCGGGCCTCGCTCCCGCCTACAACAATCTTGGAGCGCTCTATCTTAAGGAGCATGAATACTCGAAGGCCATCGCGATCCTGCGGCAGGGGCTCAAAGTCGATCCCACAATGTATTCCGCGACCGTGCTCCTGGGCATCACCTACTACGAAAGCGGTGAGTATGCCAGTGCGCGGGCGCCGCTCGAATCCGCGCTCCGGTCGAATCCGAAGGACAACAATGCGGAGTTTTATCTGGCAAACGACCTGATCAAGTTGCGCGATTTCGATCCTGCGGCGGCGCACTTGCAGGAACTGGCGAAGCGAGAGCCGGACAATCAGCAGGTCTGGTACCTGCTTGGGAACGTTTACATTCAGCTTTCGGAGAAGGCGTTCTCAAAAATCGACGCCATCAACCCGAATTCAGTTTTGTCGCATGAAGTTCGCGGCGACGTGATGGCCAGCATGAAAAACTTCGACGGGGCGCTGGTCGAATACAAGAAGGCGGTCGATATCGCGCCGCATCAGCCCGGAACGCATTACAAGCTGGGCGACGCATACTGGCAGCTTTACGATTGGAGCGACGCTACAGAGCAGTTTCAAACGGAATTGTCGAATGATCCGGGGAATTGCAACGCTCGCTGGAAGATTGGCGATATCCTGCTCGAACAGCATCTGCGCGCCGATGAGGCGCTGGCGGACATCGACGAGGCACTGCGCACTTGCCCCGATCTGACGCAAGCAAAGCAGGACCGCGCGACCGCACTGATCCGGTTGAATCGGTACAGCGAGGCAGTGTCAGACCTCCAAGCTGCCCTCAAAACCAGCCCGGATGAACCGCATCTGCACTTCCTGCTGGCGCAGGCCTATCGCGGCATGGGCAAGTCGAGCGAAGCGAATGCGGAGATGGCCACGTTTGCAAAACTCGAACAGAGCGCGCGTGTTGCGGAAGCGAAACATGCCGAAGAAGTGATGAAGCAGAAATCCAAAATACCCGACGCGCGACAACCCTGAACGAATTCGGGCTTCGCCCGCGTTCCCGGCTGTCTTCTCCAATCCGCTAGCCACGCCATCCGGTCGAGAGTTGTACGCTCTCACATGGTGCTGGGATCGGAACCACGCGTTCCTTGCAGGACGGCACAGCGGTCAAACTCCGCCTTCGCTTTGGCTGTGAGCCCTTCTTTGCGGTAGACCTGGCCGAGGATGTAGTGCAGTCGAGCTGCGTCGGGCGAGAGCTTCACAGCTTGTTCGAGCTCGATCTGCGCTTTCGGTAAATCATTGGTCTGAAGGTAGGCTTTGCCCAGAAATTCGTGCGCCCGAGAAACCGAAGGCGCGATTTTCGTTGCTTCGACAAACAGCGGGACCGCATCCTTGGGGCGATTTTGGTCGAGGAAGAGCGCTCCGAGATCGAGATATGGTTCAGGATCTTTGCGATCTGCATTTGCCTGCCAGGCAATCGCAGCCTGGTAGGCGGCGATGGCCTGCAAGTGTTTCCCGACACCAACGTAGGAAAGCCCGAGGTTCTCCTCGGCCTTCACGTTTCTTGGATCGAGAGTCAGGCATTGCTTGAACGCCGCAATAGCATCTGTGAACCGGTTCTCCGAATACTTCGTCCGCCCAAGTTGATACCAGCCATCCGAATCTCCGGGATTCCACTTGAGAGACACGCTCATCCATTTGTCGGCGTCGATATAGTCGCCAAGCAAGACGTAGTCGAGCGAGACAATCTTCAGATCGAATGCGCTTGGCCGCTGATAGCGCGCTCCTGTCGTGTACTCGCGTAGTGACTCTCTCGCATTCTTTTGCCGGAATTCGATAAGAGACTTATTCGGGGCCGCGTACACGGCGGTCGATTGCGGGTCGTCACGATGGGCTTGCGCCTGAATTTCGCGAAATAGGACGTAGCCCAGCAGGAAGTGCGGGTTTGCCGAGTGCGGGTTCGCCTTTACGTCCTCGCGGAGCGCCGCCTCGGCGTCGTTCAACTGGCCTTTTTCGAGAAACGACTGCGCCTTCCCAAGCAAGACGTCTGAAGGCGCCGCTAGATTCGTTTTCCCAAGGGACTGAGGAGTTGGAGCAGCCGTTGACTGCGGTCGTGACAACGTTCCGCCTCCCGCCGACTGCGCAATAGCAAGAGACGCGCTCAGCAAAACGGCGGTAGACGCAATCCTCAATGCGCGTATTAGCCTTGCGTGAGTACCAGCGAATTTGCGAGATGGCCCAAGCATCGCGTTCAGTCGGATATCCCTACTGACTTAAGCGCATTATACGGCCACAGGATCCGTCATCACGCTTTCGGGTTCTCTGCAATTATGAGCTGCGAGGTTTCCCCTGCCCCTCGGTAATCGTGACGATACGGTCCACGTCCGGCGGCGGAACATCTTCCACCACGCCGCTTGGCCAGTGAATTTCAAGCCCGTCGATCTTCTTGGATGCACCCAGCCCGAAATGCGCTCGCGGGTCTGAAGTCGAGCAGTAGCTCGCTCCGCTGATGATGTCCACACGCTGACGAACACCGCTGGCGGTGACGAAAACTTTAGCCCCGATCGCGTCGCGCGGGCTCTTCGGTCCGCCGACGAGTTTGAACGTGATCCAATGATTCGTGCTTTTCACCGCGTTCCGCAGCAGCGTGGGATGGCTGTCGATATTGTTGATAACCACGTCGATCTGGCCCCTGTTAAAGAGGTCGCCGAATGCCGCCCCGCGCGCAGGAATCACAACCGCCAGTCCGGAGCCCGTCGCCGCCGGAACTTCCTGAAATCGTCGGCCGTTCAAGTTGCGAAACAGCAGCGGCCGTTGTGCCCACGTAGTTCCCCAGTTAGCTCCGTCGGCCTGAACGTAGACGTGACCGTTCGCCGAAAAAATATCCAGCAGCCCGTCATTGTCGAAATCGAGAAAACCCGTGCCCCATCCTAAAAAAGGGATCGTCGGCTGCAGGAGGCCAGCCTCGGCCGTAACATCCGTGAATTCGCCTTCACCATCGTTCCGGTAAAGAGGCTTGTAGTCATCGGAGAAAGTCGTCACATGGAAATCGACTCGTCCGTCGCGATTGTAATCACCAACACCGATTCCCATAGACGCTTGCGCGCGCCCATCGGCGTTCAGGGCAATACCCGACATGTAGCTGTCATCCTTGAACGTCCCGTCATGATTGTTCTTATACAGATAATTCGCGACGGAATCGTTCGCCACCAGTAGATCAAGCCAGCCATCGTCATCCACATCGACGAAGACGGAAGACCATCCGTATGCGCCGTTCGGGTCGGAAACGCCCGCTTTGACACTAACCTCCGTAAATGTTCCGTCGCCATTGTTATGAAATAGATGGTCCTGTTCACCCTGCAGTCCAAGCGGACCGCAAAACACACTGATGCCGCGAAACTCACAGGAGCTTGGTGACACGCCATTCTTCCCCGCAAACGTCGGATGATCCGGATCAAACTTGATATAACCGGGCACAAACAGGTCGAGCCGCCCGTCGCGGTCGTAATCGCCCCAGGTGGCGCCGGTGGACCATCCGCCGGCTGCCACGCCCGCTTTCTCGGCGATATCCGTGAACGTGCCGTCGTGGTTGTTGCGATAAAGGCGATTCTTCCCAAAATTCGAAACGTAGATGTCCGGCCAGCCGTCGTTATCGAAATCGGCGATGGCCACTCCAAAACCCCATCGCTCGTTCGCCACGCCCGCCTTCTCTGTCACGTCGGTAAACGTTCCGTTCCGATTGTTGTGGAAGAGCATGGCGCGCGGCGGACGTTCCGTGCCTTTGAGAGCGGCGAACGTCGACCCGTTCACCAGATAAATGTCGAGCCAGCCGTCGTTGTCGTAGTCGATCAGCCCGACGCCCGAGCCATCTACTTCTAGGATGGTCGCCTTTTCATGCGTGCCCGAACGATGCTCGAAAGCCTTCAGCCCGGAGTGATGCGTGTAATCGTCGTATATCACAGGCGCGCCATCCACAAATCCGCCTGCCGTAATCGGACGATGATGCGCGTCATAAATGGGCGCATATTCGCCGCCGGTCATCACGCCCGAAGGTTTGGCTGACTTGGGTTGCTGATGCTGAAGATATCTAGGCGCGGCGCGGCCCAGGATCGGCGCGGCCGCCAGCCCCAGCATCGACAGCATCATCGACCGGCGATCCAGGCTGGCGGTTCCTTCCAGGGGCGCGCGACCTGCTGCGCCAGGCTTCGAGCGGAGCTGAGCCAGGATGCGCCGCAAATCTTCAATCGTTGCGCTTGTTTTTTTGCGCATCCCGCGCCGCTCCCTCGATCAAAACTCCGGAGTTGCCACCTATAGGCTCATCGATCTGAACGGTCTGGTCTCCGCGTACGTTTTGCAGTTTCTGGACAAGGCCGCTTGGCCAGCGAATCTCAACCTGGCCGGCGACGCCGCTGCTCCCCAGCCCGAAATGCAGACGCTTATCGCCGGAAGAAAGATAGCTGCTCGCTGTTGTGACGATGCCGAGTTGCGAACCGTGCTCCGTAGTAATTTTCACCTCCGCGCCGATTGCGTCGCGGTTGCTCTTGTGGCCGACGAGCCTGAGACTGAGCCAGTGATTCGCGGTTTCCGTCTCGTTGTGCAGCACGTGCATCGCGCCGTCGTTCGTGGTGACCACGGCATCGAGCCGGCCATCGTTATCAATATCACCAACCGCCATGCCGCGCGCCACCCACGGAATTTGAAATACGCTGCCTGATTGCGCGGAAACGTCGACGAAGCTCCGTCCCATATTCCGCGTAAGCAGCATCGGTTCGCGATACCGCAGACCGGGTGTGGTCAGCTCCACGTTATCCATGTCGTGACCCTGTGCGACAATCAGGTCCTTCCAGCCGTCATTGTCGTAATCCATGAAGCGCACGCCCCAGCCCGAAAGCCGTTGCGTGATTGTTGCGAGCCCCGATGCAAAACTCGCGTACTCAAAACTGCCATCGCCGTTGTTCTTGTAGAGGGCGTAGCGCTGATTTCCCAGGTCTGTCACGACTAGATCCGGAAGGCCGTCGTTGTCATAATCGGCGAAATCCACGCCCATACCCGCGTAGGTGTTGCCGTCGCCATCCACGGCCACTCCCGCCGGCAACCCGACTTCTTCAAACGTCCCATCGGCTTTGTTGTGGTAGAGGAACTCGAACATCGAATCGTTGGCGACAAAAACATCCACATGGCCGTCGCGGTCGTAATCGGCAATGCCAATTCCAAGCCCGCGGCCCGGTTTCGAAATGCCGATCTTCTGCGACACTTCCGTGAATCGGCCATTCCCTTCGTTGTGGTAGACGAGCGGCGTGATCGGTTTGAAAATATCCGGCGTGCAAAACGAACGATACCCCGGCTTGTGAGTTCCGCACCAAACGTCCGTGAAGTCCCATTCCAGATAGCGAAGGACGATGAGATCAAGCAACCCATCATTATCAAGATCGACCCAGGCGGCGCTGCTCGACCATCCTTCGCCTGCTACGCCCGCCTTCGCGGTCACGTCAGTAAACGTGCCATCGCCGTTGTTGTGATAAAGCCGATTGCCACCATAGGCAGTCACGAACAGGTCTTCGAATCCGTCGTTATCGTAATCGCCCACCGCAACGCCCATCCCATATCCCGCGCCCTGAAGCCCGGCCTTTTCCGTAACGTCTTCGAATTTCCCGTCGGGCTTCTGATGGTATAAGCGATTCCAGTATTGTGGGCCGGTCTTCTGAGGGACCGCCTTCACGGGCATGGCATCGGTGAGGGGCGCGCCGTTGACAGCAAAAATGTCCAGCCGTCCGTCATTATCGAAATCAAACAGCGCGACGCCGGGCCCCATCGTCTCGATCAAATACTTCTTCGACGTGTGCGACGAGAGATAGCGGAAATCGATCCCAACTTCTGAAGTGATGTCTCTGAACTTGCCCGGAACCATGTTCGAGGAACTTGCAGGCAAGGGCCCTTTCGCAGAGCTCTGCGAGATTAGATGGCCGCGGGCGGCTCTTGCAATCGGAGCAAGCATGGCCCCAAAGGTGAGTAGTAGCGACCGCCGGTCGATCGTTGGCGAATGGCTGCCGGCATTGAAGCGCTGTTCAGGCGGAGGCGTCAGCCTGAAAAAACGCAGAAATCGAGGGTCCGGTCGCCAGAGCATTCGGAGCGTCACACTATAACATTGGTTAAAGCGACCGCCACGCCGAGTATCTTCGGCCTCCGTCGCACCAGCCCCGCAGCTCCGAATTGACTTTGGTTTCAGGACGGACCTAACATGGCCGCGGTTGTCACTGGGATTCGGTCCTCTTCGCACCACCGCTGTATTCCGTCTATAAATGACCACGACGCTAGTCGGAAAACGCCGCACATTGGAGACGCCAATGACCGCGCAGATTTGTCGAGGAATGATTCGCGCTACCCTGTTAAGTTGCGCAGTCTGCTGCTTGGCGATTGGTGCGCGAGGTCAAACCATCTGGCAGATCGGCACCTTCAATCATTCGTCCGTCGAGTTCAACCACGATCTGCGCTTCGATAACCCGAATCTTCATGTCGTCTACACGATTGGAACTAGCAAACCATCCGATTGGCCCGCGTATCAGCCTGGCTCTCGCGTCCCGGAAGCGAAAGACCGCACGTTCCCCTACGAAATCGAGTTCACTTTGCCGCAGCGTCCTACGAACGGTTACGTGCTCGAGATCGGATTGGTGTTCAACAATCCTCGCTATCCCAATCTGCTGGTCGATGTGAACGGGAAACAGGGGCTGTATTACGTTCAGCGGCACGTCAGCTACTATCCCGGCGACGGCGGAGTCGATTCTCCGATCTATGGTGAGGGCAAACTCGAGATCGACCTGCCCGCCGCCTTATTCAACGCAGGTCAAAACATGCTGACGCTGACTGGCACAGACGATCCTGCCAGTCCAGAGGGCATGTCGTACTTCATCTATGACGCCCTTCGATTGAGCGCCGAACCAGCATCTTCGGCGCAGTCGGGCTTTTCGGCAAACGTGGAGCCCACCATCTATTATGAAAAGAAGACGGACGAGCTTTACGAGGACACTTATGTCACGGCGACACTGCCAGAGAAGATCCGTCGTGGCAGCGTCGAATTGTTGGTCGGCCGGCAGCATTTTCAGGCGGCGCTCTCTTCCACGAACGGTTTCGGTCAGCAGCGATTCAAATTCGCCGTACGCGCCCTCGACAAACCGGAAGAAGCACAGATCGTCCTAACCGCCAACGGACAAACTCGCCGTTTCGCTACCCTCTTCCAGCCGGCGCGGCGGTGGACGATCGATTTTGTCCCGCATGCGCATCTCGATATCGGCTACACCGATTACCAGCCGAAAGTAGCGGAGGTTCACAGCCGCAACGTCGACAAGCTACTCACCTATCTACCGCAGCATCGGGGCATGGATTTCAGCCTCGATGGTTCGTGGATCGTTCAGAACTACATGGATACTCGAACCGAGGCGGCGCAAAAACAGTTCTTCGATCTTGTGCGGCAAGGAAGGATTGGCGTTCCCGCGCAGTACGCAAACCTGCTGACCGGCTACGCTAGCCTGGAAGAATTGATTCGCCAGGCGGATTTCACGTACGCGCTGCATCGCTCCGAAGGCATACCATTTGACTACGCAAATATCACCGACGTTCCGAGTCAAACCTGGTCGTACCCTTCGATCCTGAACGCGCTTGGGCTGAAATACTTTGCCGCCGCGGCGAACAGCGATCGCGGCCCGATTCTTCTCTACGGGCGCTGGAACACGAAATCACCGTTCTGGTGGGAAGGTCCGGATGGATCGAAAGTGCTGATGGCGTACACGCGGCAATATTCTCAGCTGTATTTCACCTGCGGCCTGCCACCGCAGATGGCCAACTGCCGGCAATCGATTCCTACGTTCCTCGAACAATTCGAGGCGCCTGGTTACAAGCCCGACACTGTGCTGATGTACGGCAGCCAATTCGAAAATACCGACCTGCAATTGGGCGAGTCAGATTTCGTGCAGAAATGGAACACGGAATATGCATACCCGAAATTTGTCATCACAACATTCCCGGGATACTTCCGCTATATCGACCAGAAATATGGCGCGCAGCTCGATACCGTAGTCGGTGATGGCGGCCCCTATTGGGAAGATGGCTTCGGCTCCGATGCGAAGTACACAGCAATCGACCGCAACAATCAGCAACGCGCGACCTCAGCGGAAAAACTCTCAACGGTAGCCGCATTTGTTGATCCCAATCTGGCGCCGCCACGAAAACTGATCGCGGGTATGTGGCGGAGCCTGATTTTGTACGCGGAACACACGTTCGATTCGTGGGATTCCGTCTACCGCCGCAACAGCGAAGAAGCCAAGCGCCAGCTTGCCACGAAAAACGAGTACGTCCGTGAGGCGCAGCAAGACGTGGATTCGCTTTCCGAGCGTTCCTTGAGCCAGATCGCGAACGAAATACACATGCCGTCGAAAACTTTGCTGGTGTTCAACACACTCAGCTGGCAACGGAGCGGCGTGGTCAGCCTTGATCTCGACAATGGCGAAGTGATCGCGGAATACCCAAGCCTCAAACCCGTGTCTGTCGAGGTACAGCGCAAGGGAAACGGCTACGATCGCGTTCGCTTTCTTGCGACCGACGTGCCTGCGATGGGATACCGATGCTACAGCTTCGTCTCCGCACCTAAAAATACGCCGCCGGCAGTGGACAAATCGCAGCAGTCCAATGTGATCGAAAACAAGTTCTACCGGCTAACCGTTGATCCTGCAACCGGCGCCGTAAGCAGCATTCTCGATAAGCAGATGAACAAGGAACTCGTAGACGCCAAGAGCGCATTCAAGTTCGACCAATATTTGTACGTTTCCGGTGGAGGAGAAGGCGAGCGCCAGATCGTTTATCTTCAAAAATCGCTGCCCGTCGCGCAGCTTGCGATCCATCCGTCCACAGACGGGCACATCACGGGCTTACAAAAAACGCCGTATGGACAGATTCTGAGCGTCGAATCGAAGGACGTCCATACGCCTGCAATTCGTACGGACATCATTCTGTTCGACAATCGAAAGCAAATTGAATTCGTGAACCATTTCAACAAAGAAGCCGTCGACGGAAAGGAAGCTATATATTTTGCCTTCCCCCTCGCCGTGGATCAGCCGGATTTCACGTATGAAATTCAAAATGGCTGGGTCAATCCGAGCCGCAACATGCTGAAAGGCGCCGGACTGGAATGGTTCAGCGTCCGGCACTGGGTCAGCGTCTCTAACGGCGATCTGAGCGCCGCGATTGTCCCGCTCGACGCGCCGCTCATCACCCTGGGCGATATTAATCGTGGCGTGTGGCCGGATAAGTTCGCTCCGGCGAGTTCAACTGTATTTTCCTACGCGCTGAACAACTACTGGCACACAAACTATCGCGCCGAACAGGGCGGCGACTTCACCTTCCGGTACGTTTTTACCAGCGGTTCACAGCTTTCGCCGGCCAATCTCGGCCGGCTCGGCCGCGAGGCGATGACGCCTCTCGAAACAGATGAAATTGTCGACCAGGACAAGTTTGATGATCCCGCTCGACCTCTGGCAGCCACTCCGACAAGCTTCCTACAGGTCAGCTCCCCGAACGTCGTGGTGGAAAACTGGAAAGCGGCAAACGACGGACAGGGATCAATCCTGCGACTCCTCGAAGTGGGCGGGGAGGAGGCAAATGTCCGGATCACGTTTCCCCTATTTAATATTCAGCATGCGTGGGTTACGAATGCCGTGGAAGAAAACCTGCGCGAACTTCCGCTCTCCGGACCTTTCATCGATCTTGCGATCAAACCGCACGAAATCCTGACTCTCCGCGTCGCTGCATCGATGAAAAGCCACCCGTAAAAAATGTGTGAGATTTAGGAGGAATGTGTGCGATTGGGGATCGTCGGGCGGGCGCAGGCGAAGCGGGTCACGCTGGCTGGATATTATTGCTCCTGCTGGGCCGTCATCAAACGCGCGGCGGCCGCGTTCGTCGCAATCAGGCGATAACCTGCGTCGGCCGCGTCCTTTTCCAACGATTCGAGTTGCTGGACACCTTGAGCTCGATTGCCCGACGTAATTTCCACTCTTCCCAGCGACAAGCGCGCTTCCATCTCGGCGTTCATATATCCGGCGCTGGTGGCCTCTGACACGAGCTCGTCGAGCCGCTGCGCGGCCGTCTTGCCGTCTCCCGGCTTCCCCGACCGCGCCAAGACATTCGCCTGCGTGATCGCTGCGGCAACCTCCAATTCGCGAACCTGGGTCTCTTTTGCAACGGTAACGGCCTGATCGACGATTTTCTCAGCTTGCAGCACCTGTCCTTGCGCCAGCAGCGCCTGGGAGATCACCAGGTATGCTTCCGTTTCATCCTTCTTTGCACCAGTCTGCTTGAACGCATCCGCCGCCGTCAGAGCCGTCTTCAGCGTCGCGGAAAACTTGTGTTCGTCGAGCAGAATCTGCGCCAATTGTAAGCGCGATTCCATGGCTCGAGTTTTATCGCCGATTTCCTCAAAATTGGTCTCGGCCTCCTCTTCGCTTCTTCGCGCCGCGGGCAAATCACCTTCGACTCTATAGACGTCTCCAAGCCCCGATAGAGCTACTCCTGCCTTGCTACGGTCCCCGATCTGCCGGCAGGCTCGGAGAGAATCCTCATACATCCTCTTTGCTTCACGATGTTTTCCCATAGTGAAAAACACGTCGCCTAGACCGTTCTCCGCCAGGGGAACTCCGTCCGCATGACCGATGCGTTGGAAGATTGCCAGCGCCTTCTCGTAATTGGCGCGGGCACGGTCGAGTTGCCCAAGACCGAGCAGAATGTCTGCCACATTGTCCGATTCATTCGCGATAGCCACCTGTTCGCCCAGATCTTGATATAGGCCCAGCGCCCGCTCGTAGCCTTTTTCCGCGCCCGGATAGTCGCCTTTCATTTGAAGAGCGATCGCGCCCACCGTGATCGCATCCGCCGCGCCCTTGCGGTCGTGAGCTGCATCGTAGATACGTTTAGCTTCGTTGACCAGCCCGTCGATTTCATCGAACTCGCCCAGGTTTTCTGCCGCCCACGCGCGATCGAGCAACGCGCGGGCGAGAAGCAGGGATGCTCCTGACGCGCGAGCTTTGTCCGCGGCCCGTTCTGTGTAGACTTCCACGGCTTTGAAATCGGCCAGAGCCTCCGAGGCGTGCCCGCTGGCAAGGTCAATCCTCGGATCGTTGCTCAGAGATGCCGGAAGATTTCGCAGAGATGCAACCGTGTCCACGGCCTGTTTCGCATTGCCCGCATTCACCTGATCGGCGGCGAGAGCCAGCCCATAGTCCAGGTTGTCCGGGAAAAATTCGAACAGCGCGCGATAGATGTCGATCGCTTTGGCCCAGTCGCCGGACGCTTCACGGTAGCGCGCTTCGATCAGCAGGCGTTGCTCGCGAGGCAAATTCGCAGAAAGGTCGAATGCTTTCTTCGCCTCGGCCCGCGCGTTCTCGGCGTACCCAAGCTGCGTCCATGCATTGGCAAGTTCGGAGTGCGCCAGCGCAAAGTTCGGATCGGCGGCCACGGCCTTCAGGAATGAGTCACGCGCCGAAAGTGCGTCAAACACGCGGAGGTGCGCCAGGCCCTCCCAGTAGAGGCGTGCCGCTTGCGGCTGCGAAGGCAATGCGGTCGCCACCTCTGCGGCCTGTTGCGTGGTCATTGCTCTGGCACCGAGCTTCGCGCGCAGGTCCTCGCCTGCTTTGGCCACTATCTCGGAAAGGCGGCCCTGCGCTCCGCTTTCGGAGATCGCCATCACCGTTTCGCCAGTCCGCGCGTCCTGCAGCAGCAGATCGAGCGTCATTTGGCTCGAATCGTTCGATTTACTCGGGAATGTCGCGTAAGAGCCCGCTACGACGTAGTCGGTGCCCACATTCTTCCGGATTCGGAACAGGCTGTCGCGCCCGAATGTATCGACGTCCGGCAACCCCAACTCGAGCTTCATGCGTGAGACCGTTTCTGCCGGAATGATCCGCAGCTGGTCGCCGGCTGAAAGTTCGGTCGTCAGCCAATCTGAAAGCGCCGTCGATAGCCAGGCCTGTTGCGGATTGCCGGACAAATTGCGAAAACCGAGCACCGCCACAGACGTCCGCGCACCGATCGTGCGGGTGGAACCACCAAATACAACGCCGCGGTAGAAGCGCAGGTAAACAAAGAACAAAGTGGAGAACAGCACGATGGCCAGAACAATCGCAAAGGTTTTATGTTGAACAAACCACAGTTGACGCCAAGCGTTCACCGGCATGGCGGGCTGCAATTGTCCGTTACTGCGCCCCTCGTTTGGCATTCCTTCCGCGAGCGTTAAGTGGACACCCGAATCGCTTTCATGATGTTCCACAACGGACGCAAGAAATCGGTATCCGCGGCGATGCAAGGTTTCAATGTAACGAGGCGAGTCCGCGGAATCGCCAAGGGCATTGCGCAGCTTGGTCATGGCCTTATTGAGGCCACGATCGAAATCGACAAAGGTATGCGCGGGCCAAAGCTCCTGGCGAAGTTCTTCTCGTGTAACAAGTTCGCCTGGACGCTTCAGAAGAAGTACGAGGATCTTAAATGGCTGCTCTTGAAGCTTTATCAGAAGCCCGTGCTTGCGTAGTTCACCGGCGCGCAGATCAGCTTCGAAAACCCCAAACCGTAGAGTCCCAGAAGAACTCTCAGTGGTCTGCATGCCGATACCTTGGACCTCACCCCTGACCCGTTCACAACACTTGCGCCAGAGCCTAGCACAGCGGGAGTCCGCGTTTCAATAAGGAGTCTCGTCCAAATCGGCCGTAACGCCCAAACCGAGAGTAAGTTATGAGCGCCGAAAAGGTGGTGCCAATCCAAGTTGAAGGCGGCAAGTGGTGGTCACCCTGAAAATTCTCCGCAAAGGAAACTCCCATTTCTCCTTGCAGAATAGCGTTCGCCCCATTGTGTGCAGTCATTCCGAATTCGGGTAACAATTGCAGATATCTCTCCCTTGCTCAACCGGTTGCATGGGAATCCATAGACCACCCCAGAGTGCATTGACATCCGCCGCCGATCGGACGAGAGTGCCTGCGCACTACGAGGCATTTCGGACCCGGATTGCTCCTTTCGAGGATGTTTCGCGATTCGACGAATAGCCCAGCAGGACACGGTGTGCGCGCATGCCGTCTGCCCTTACAGCAACTGTCTTCCCCAGGAGGACCCAGCGATGAACTCACGCCAGACTGTCGGCGTCTCAGGTGTGCGCCAAAAATCTCAAGCAACGTTCGCCACGGCGACGATTTTTGTGGTCTTGGCTCTTGGCGCGCTCAGCGCTTGGGGCCAGACCAAGCCCGGGGCGTCTAAAGCGGCGCAAAGCGCCTCTTCAAAGGCCGCAACGCGGCACGTCAGAACAAACGCAACTGCAGCTCCGAATCTGACGAAGCAGCCGACGCTCTACGTCGTCGGCTACGCACATTTGGATACCGAATGGCGCTGGGAATATCCGCAAGTCATCGACGAGTACCTGGCCAACACGCTTCACGACAACTTCGCCCTTTTCAAAAAGTACCCGCATTATGTGTTCAATTTCACCGGCTCGAATCGCTACCGCTTCTTCAAGGAATACTACCCGGCCGACTATGCGACTTTGAAAAAATACATCGCCGAAGGACGGTGGTTCCCCGCCGGGTCGTCGGTGGAAGAGAGCGACGTGAATTCGCCTTCGGCGGAGTCGATTTTCCGGCAAGTCCTGTACGGCAATGAATTCTTCCGCCGGGAATTCGGCAAAGCGAGTACTGGCTACATGCTGCCGGACTGTTTCGGCTTTCCTGCCTCTCTGCCCAGCATTCTGGCCCACGCCGGAATTAAAGGCTTCTCCACGCAGAAGTTGACTTGGGGATCGTCAGCGCCCGGTGGGCCGGGCGTCTCCCCAGAGGACACGCCCGTCGGCATTCCCTTCAACGTCGGAATGTGGATCGGCCCGGATGGCCATGGAGTAATCGCCGCATTGAATCCGGGGAGCTACGGCGGCAGCGTCACTACCGATTTGACCAGCGACCCCGAATTTGTGAATCGCGTGCATCTCGACGGCAAAGTCACCGGCGTCGTGGCCGATTATCACTATTACGGGACTGGTGATGTCGGCGGCTCTCCCAACGAACAGTCGGTGAAGACCGTCGAAGCGATCCTCGACAAAGGATCGGTGTCCCTCCCGCCGCCCCGACAGCCCGGAGAGTCGTACTATGCCTATCGTCGGCGCATGGAAAACCTCTCAACTCCCCCCGTCCAAGTCGGCGAAGGCCCGCTGCACGTGATTGCCGGTAGGGCCGATCAGATGTTTCTCGATCTCACTCCAGCCGACGCCGCGCGCCTCCCAAGCTACAAGGGCGAATTTGAATTGACGAACCATTCCGCCGGCTCGCTCACGTCGGAGGCTTACCAGAAGCGCTGGGTCCGAAAAAATGAAGAGCTGGCGGACGCCGCCGAAGAAGCTTCCGTCGCAGCCGCGTGGCTCGACGCACGGCCATATCCGCAAAAGCGAATCACCGACGCGTGGACGCTGCTTCTCGGCGGCCAATTCCACGACCTCATGGCTGGCACTGCTACGCCGCGCGCGTACAACTTCGCCTGGAACGACGACGTGATCACGATGAATCAGTTCGCGTCCGTGCTCTCAAGTGCTGCGGAGGGCGTCTCGTCCGCCATGAACACGGAAGGCGCGGGAACACCCATCGTTGTTTACAATCCGCTGAATATCGACCGGCAGGACGTGGTCACCGCCAATATCTCATTTCCAGGCGGCGAGCCTCAGGGCGTCCGCGTCACGGGACCGAACGGCAAGGAAGTCCTGTCGCAGATCGCCGGCGAGCAAAACGGCAAAACTACAATTTTATTCCTCGCCGATGTGCCGTCGATCGGTTTCGCCGTTTTTCACGTTGCACCTGCTGACCAGTCGCCCGCTTCCAACTCGGGCCTGAAAGTCTCCGAATCCTCGATCGAGAATGCCCGCTACCGCGTCTCGATCGACAAGAACGGCGACGTCTCGAGCGTTTTCGACAAACAGCTCAATCGCGAGTTGCTCAGCGCGCCCGCTCGCCTTGCATTCGAAACGGAGCACCCGCACGACTGGCCGGCATGGAACATGGATTGGGACGACCAGAAACAGCCGCCGCGCGGCTACGTCGACGGGCCGGCACAAATCAAAGTTGTCGAAAACGGGCCCGTGCGCGTCGCCGTTCAGATCGAGCGCGAGAGCGAAGGATCGAAGTTCATTCAGACCGTTCGCTTATCGGCTGGCGCTGCGGGGAACCGCGTTGAGTTCGCCAATAGCATCGACTGGCACACATCCGCCGCCGCGCTGAAGGCGACGTTTCCTCTCACCGCATCGAATCCGCAGGCCACGTACAATTGGGACGTTGGCACCATCGCTCGCTCCAACGATTACGATCGCAAATTCGAGTTCCCTTCCCATCAATGGTTCGACCTGACCGACGCGAGCGGCGAATATGGCGTCACCATCCTTTCCGACTGCAAGAACGGTTCCGACAAGCCCGACGACAACACGTTGCGCCTGACTCTGCTCTACACTCCCGGGCTCGGCACCGGCAATGGCCGCGACTACAGCGACCAAACCTCGCAGGACTGGGGCCATCACGAATTTGTTTACGGTTTGGCTGGCCACGCCGGGGATTGGCGCGACGGACAGACCGATTGGCAAGCATGGCGCCTGAACCAGCCGCTGATCGCATTTGAAAGCGACAAACATGCAGGCTCTCTCGGGTCCACTTTTTCGCTGCTCAAGGTCAACAACAGCCGCATCCGCGTGCTTGCTTTGAAGAAAGCCGAATACAACGACGATCTCATCGTTCGCCTCGTCGAACTGAGCGGCGAACCGCAACACGATGTGCGCCTCGCGTTTGCTGCTCCTGTCGTTTCCGCCCGCGAGGCAAACGCGCAGGAACAATTGTCCGGCCCTGCCACTATCCAGCACGGCGAAATCGTCACGAACTTCACGCCCTACCAGCCGCGCACCTTCGAATTGAAACTCGCACCGGCACGCGCGAAGGCCCCAGGCGTTGAATCGCGACCGGTCCAACTAAACTACGATCTGGCGGCAGCGAGCGACGTGGACACTCATTCGCAGCCCGGATTCGACGCGTCCGGACAAGCGCTCGCGGCCGGCATGTTGCCAACCGAGATCAATTACGGCGCCATTCACTTCAAGCTCGCGCCGTCCGCCACCGGAAAGTCAGACGCTCTCGTCGCCCGCGGTCAATCCATCGCGCTTCCTGCGGGAAATTACAATCGCGTTTACGTTCTCGCGGCGAGTTCCGATGGAGACCAAAGCGCCGAATTCCGTGTCGGCGAAACGCCCGTTCAACTCACCGTCGAAGATTGGGGAGGCTTCGTCGGGCAGTGGGATAATCGTTCCTGGAACATGAAGGAAGTGCCGATCCATTATCGTTCCGGCTTTACTCCTCCGCCGAACGCGCCCAAAACGCGGACCGAAATGGAATTCAACGGCCAGATTACTCCCGGGTTTATCAAACGCGCTCCGATCGCATGGTATTGCGATCATCGCCACACATCCGACGGCAAGAACGAAGCGTATTCCTATTCCTATTTATTTGCGTACGCGCTGAATCTGCCCGCGGGCTCGAAAACTATCACGCTGCCCGACAACGACAAGATTCGTGTGCTTGCGATTTCGGTTGCCCGCGAACCCGGCATCACGCAACCCGCCGAGCCGCTTTACGACACGTTGCAGCGGAATAGCGGTCAATAGCACCACGTCCGGAGACTCCGCTAAACACTGGGTTAGTTCTTGGCGGCAGAAGGCGAGTAGCCCTGCCAAACGTACTTCAGGGCTTCGGAAAGCGTCTGTTCCTTCACGGCGCGGTCGACGTGGCCTGCGTCGCGCGCAAATACGAATTGATAATGATAATGCTTCGCCGCGAGCGCTTCGGCCATGCGCTCGTTCGCCAGAACCCAGTCGTGCATGTTGTCGCGCATGATGTTCGGATTCAGCAGGTCGCGATCGCCAACTTCCAGCCAGATTCGCAGCGGCTTGGCCGGACTCTTCGCTATGAGACGCTGGTGAAAGTCCCAGGCTCCGCTCGGCGTCTGCGCATTGTATGGCCACTGCTGGTTGACGAACGTTCCCGAATACGAAAGCACGCGATGATAAAGCTCCGGGTGATACCAAGCCATAATCAGCGCGCATGCGCCTCCTGAACTTCCCCCCATCGTTGCCCTGCCGTCGGGATTTTTCGTGAGCCTCACGTGAGCTTTAGCTTCCACCAGCGGCAACACTTCCCGCTCCACGAATTCGGCGTAGCGCCCCGACATCGTGTCGTATTCGAGTCCTCGCTCGCTTCCCTGTGCGTCACCGCCTCCATTCCCGATCGAGATGGCAATCATGACGGGAACTTTGTGCTCAGCAATCAATGTGTCTAGGGTCGAAAAGAGCAAAGGGTCGGGTCCGTCTGCGCCAACGATAAATGGCGCGACGCTGCCCACGACATATTGCCGCGGAACATAGACCGCTACAGTACGTGCGTAGGGAGCGGGGTGACTCGTCGTCACAATGAGCCGAGCGGGATTTGCGGGATCAACAGTTCCGAAGGTGCCCGCGTCGCGCGCAATCCCCGGATAAATCTTGCTGTCAGCCGAACTCATCGTGAACTGAATTACATTTCCCTTCGGTGTGCCGGCATCGGCAACCGGCGCAACGTAATCGGGCCCAATGATGAAATTGCCGTCAGCGTTTGCGGGCGGATTGGAGCGGTCGGGCAATTCCTTCGCCGCGACGTATCCATGAGTGTGCGGATCTCGCGTCGGCGGAGTTGGCCGCGCCGCGCGTTGCGATCCAGCAGCGGATTGAGCGAACGCCAGATGAACGACTGCGGCGAGCGTAACGAGAAGCAGCGGAATTCTAGGGCGCGGGATTGGAATCATCCGCCTCATAGTGCAGCATTCCGAGCCGCAGAGGAAGCCTTTGATTGCGCCGAATCGAACTTTCAGCGCGTCGGGACGCGCCTTTTTCCCCGACCGACACAGAACAGGCCCGGCATTTTGGGAATCGGCGGATATGGCCGACTCGAAACCGCGTTCTCTGCAAACTTTTCGTTTTACGGAAGGAACGTATTTCTCTGTGTGCTCTGTGTCTGGCAAAGAAAGGATTCACCCGTCTATTCCGTTCGCAGCGCCTCGATCGGCGAAATCGCGGCGGCGCGCAGCGCGGGAATCACGGCTGCGACAAACGCGCAGAGCCCGAGCGCCACCACGGCGATGGCCAGCGCCACCGGGTCCCACGCCTTTACGCCGTACAGCTGCGCCGCGATCAACTTCCCCGCTCCGATTGCCAGCGGCACTCCCAACAATAGCCCTACCGCAACGCGCCGGAACGCGCTCTGCAGCACGAGTTGCACAACCCTCGTGCGTCCTGCTCCTAGAGCCATGCGGATTCCGATCTCGTTCGTCCGCTGCGCGACGGAATACGCCGTCACTCCGTACAATCCGATTGCCGCCAGCAGCAACGCGACGATTCCGAACAGCCCCGCCAGGCTCGCCACTGCGCGCTCCTGGCTGAAAACGTCCGCGATTTGCTGCTGCATCGTGCTGACGTGGGTGATCGTCAGATTCGGATCAATTCCCGCAAACATCTTCGTCAACTGAGCTTGCACCTCGCCCGCCGTGCTGCCCGTCTCAAGCAGGATCCCGCCGATGAAATGTGAACGCAGGTCGATCTTTTCCATCAATGCATTCGCATATTTCACGCTCTGCGCCATCGGCACGTAGAACATCGGCAGCGCCGTACGATACATCGACCACGGCGCGTATTTCGCATCTCCCACAATGCCCACGATCGTGTACGTTCCGGCGTTTTCTGGCAGATCCAGACCGAAATGTTTTTCGAGTGGATCCTCATGCGGAAAAAAGCGCTTCACGAACGCCTGGTTGACGACGGCGACCGGCGCCGCCGTGTCGTTGTCCGCTTCCGTAAAGCCTCGCCCGCGCAGAATCGGCTGGCCAAGAGTGGCGAAGTATTCGGGCGTGATGCGATCCCATGACGCGCCTGAATCCTCGTTGAACTGAGCCGCCGGATGCCCCTGCACCATGATCAGTTCGCTCCAGTTATCCGTCAGCGGGTTGTACATCGCCAGGCCCTCGTGCTTCACGCCCGGCATCGCGCGCAGCCGGTCTTCGATCTGGTGGTACAGCGATTGCAATTGCGCCTGCGTATAAGTAGCCGGCGGCGAGTTCAGCTCAACGGCGATTCGATCTTTGCTTTGATACCCGAGGTTCTGATGTTCCAGGTTCCCCAGGCTTAGCCCCAACATCGTCGCGCCGGCGACGAGCACCACCGAAAGCGTCGCCTGCACGATGAGTAGCGTCTTTCGCGCAACGGAAGTCGTATCGTGCGTGCTGCGGCCCGCGCCGCGCAGAGCTTCAACGGGATGAGTCCGCGTCGCGAACCACGCCGGTGCCGCTCCGAACACGATTCCCGTAATCAGTGACACCACAAACGCGAACGCCAGTACGAGCAGCGAAGGAGTAGTGCTGATCGGAAGGAATTTCGCGCTATGAAAGGCCATATCGAGCAGCAGCCGCGACGCACCCACTGCGATCGCGAGTCCCGCGATGCCTCCCATCAACGATAACAGCACGCTTTCGATCAGCGCATGCTTGATGATCTCGCGTCGCGATGCGCCCAATGCCAGCCGCACCGCAGTTTGCGCCCGCCGGGATGCCGCCCGTGCGAGCATCAGATTCGCCACATTCGCGCACGCAATCAGTAGAACCACTCCGCAAACCGCGAACAGAATTTCCAGATCGCGGCCGTAGCCATCTTTCATCTCCTCAACGCCCGCCCCCGCCGGTACGATTTCTATCGTTTGCTTCGAGAGCACCCGCTTCAGACCCTGAAGCCAGTTCGCCGGATACCCGCTATCGTGCATCAGCCATTCGCGCAGAATTGAGGTCAGGCGCGGCGCCATCCCGGCGGTCGTCGCTCCGGGTCGCAATCGCCCAATCACGCGCAGCCACGCGGAGACCGATTGGCGCTCCAGCGATCCCTCGCCATTGATCATCGGTTCCTGCTGCAGCGGAAGCCAGATTTGCGGTGGCTCCCCGCGCAGCGTTTCCCCGAAGAATCCCGGCGGAGCAACTCCGATGATCGTGACCGCGTGGTCTTCAATCACGAACGTTGATCCCACCACCGACGGGTCGCCCCCATAGGCGCCTTTCCAGGCCTGATAGCTCAGCACCGCCACGGGCGTCGCCGAAGGCTGGTCGTCTTTTTCCGTGAACAGCCGCCCGCCGAATGCGCGAATCCCCAGCGTCGAGAAATACGTTCCTGTGACGAACTCGCTGCGCAAGGGCTTCGCCGTGCGTTCCGACTCGCGTCGCACGCTCATCCGGTTCGGCCCAGCCTGAAACGCCGTCACCGATTCGAATTCCGGCATGTTTTTCTGCAGCACTTGGTACAGCGGGTAGGAGAACATACCCCATTGGTCTTGCGGGCCGCCTTCAACGCAGCAATCGTTCCCGCTGCCGACGCGGTACAAGCTGCCCGGATCGACCACCGGCAACGACCGCAGCATCACCGAATCAACCAGCGAGAAGATCGCCGTCGTGCCGCCGATGCCGAGCGCGAGCGTCAGCACCGCGGCGACAGTAAATACAGGTGCGTGCCGAAATTGACGAAACGAGTAACGAATAGCGCCAAAAATGTTTTGCATCCGCTGTCCTTCTCGCCCCAGAAGAACTGAGTGGTTGTCGAAATTCTTAAGTTGTCGTCGAAATCCTATTAATCGGAGCCATAGAGTAGCCCGAGGGTCTTCCTCCGACGATTATTGACTACGATGGGATTCTCAACCTCGGCCCGTCGGTGAGCCCAGCCGCTTCGGCCAGCCGAGGCTTTGTTTGCCTTTCCTCGTCACTCGCTTGTCCTGAAGCACCGGAACGGTGCTGAAGGGTCACTCGTCACTTCTCACTGCGGCCCCGCAGCAATCCCGTCGACCGTCCCCTCGACCGCCCGCAGCGGCACAGACACGTGCACCGTTTCGTTCGGGTCATCCACGTCGACGATCACCGAACCCCCAACTTTCCTCACCTTGACGTGCTGCCCTGGCTCCGTGACGTCCACCAGCACGATATCGTCCGTGTCACGCAGCGCGCCCAGCGTCGTGTCGACCAACGGCAGCCACGGACGAATCTGCCGCGACGCATCTTCCAGATTCCTCTCCGGAATGCACCGTGCGATGATCGGGCCCAGCGCGGCTGGAGCGATCACGTGGATGTGATGGCCTTCCGCCTGTTTCTGTTCTACATTCACGTTCACGAAGCCTTCGCTGCAAAGCAGTCCCGCACCCACGAAAGCCGTCCCCACCATGGCAAGCCCCACTTTTGCCAGCAGGATCATGACTCCCTCCTTGCTCTGAGTCCGCCAACAGCAGCCGAAGAGCCGGTCTCACGCCACTCTATCCAGTCCGCTGCTCCAGCCTCGCCCGGTTGCGTGGCCGTCAGGCCACTTTTGGATGCGGCAGTTTGCTGCCGCTTTGGTTCCCTGAGCCGAGTTCGGTGCGCCTACTTCTGCCTTCTACGGTCTGCTTTCTGCTTTTCCGATCTACTCCGCCGGCGCCGCATTCGAATCCACCCACACCCGCACGTTCTGGCCAGCGTCGTGCACCGTGACGAGCAATCCATTGCCGGTCTCGGCCAGCGTCTTCAGTGCCGCCGCAACATTCAATTCATCCTGCTTTGCCGTCGAGAACAGCGCGTCAACCACCGTCATCGGCACCGTGATCTCCACTTCCTGGTGCCTGC
>DASUJR010000332.1:0-3346 GCA_036279175.1 Candidatus Acidiferrales bacterium
GTTGACGAAGAAATCACTCCCGGGAAATTCCTGGCTATTCAGCGTACCTGGAAGAGCGGCGACCGCGTCGAGATCGAAATGGAAATGCCTTTGCGCCTCGAACCAATCGCGCCGGAGAACGCCAATACGGTGGCGCTGATGCGCGGACCGCTGGCGCTCTTTGCGACCGGAACCGACGCGGGCCAAGCGACACGACAGCAACTGTTGGCAGCGACTGCTTCATCGCAGTCTTCCGACGATTGGATGGTTCAGTCCAATAGCGGTCCAATTGCATTCCGCTCGTTCATCACGATCAAAGATGAGCCGTACCAGCTCTATCAGACGGTGCAAAGCTAGCTGCTCGGAGCCGACTCGGCCGTCGATTCCGATCGACAGTCGTGCCGGCCGGAACGAATGATAAACGCTTCAGAATCCGGCAACTCTTTCGAGATCTGCTGACATCCCTGCTCACTTCGGCCCGCACCGTGCCGAGCGCCGCGTTCTAAGTGCGCCCGATCCACTCTGCTATACTCCTTCTTTTGCGACGCTCGCGCTGCGAGTCGCTGTGTACGCAGTCGCGCCGCAAAACCACCATGTCCGATCGCGATAGCTACACTGGAAAGCGCCTCTTCCTCATCGACGCGATGGGCTATGTTTTCCGCGCCTTTTACGCGCCGATGCCGCAGCGGCTTCGCAATGCGAAAGGCCTGCCCACCAATGTTCCATACCTTTTCGCCAACATGGTCCGAAAGCTTCTGAAGGACTGGAAGCCCGACTACCTCGCTGTCGTTTTCGATTCTTCCGCACCCACGTTTCGCGACAAGCTTTTCGACGCCTACAAAGCCCAGCGTTCGCCGATGCCCGACGACCTCTCGATCCAGGTACCCTACGTTCGCCGTTATTGCGAAGCGATGCGGCTTCCGCTGATCGAATGCCCGGGCTACGAAGCCGACGACGTGATCGGCACGCTGGCGCGCCAGGCCAGTGAAAACAAGCTCGAGGTTTTCATCGTCACCAGCGACAAGGACCTGATGCAGCTCGTTGGAGATTCCGTTCGCCTGCTGAATCCGATGAAAGGCGATCTGGTTGTCGACGCCGCCAAGGTGGAGGAAATCATGGGCGTGCCACCGGAGAAGGTCGTCGAGGTGATGGCGCTCATGGGCGATTCGATCGACAACATCCCCGGCGCGCGCAATCCCAACGAAAAGCCCGCTCCGGGCGAACGGCGCAAAGCCGGTATCGGCGAAGTCGGCGCGCGTCAACTGATCCAGCAATATGGCAGCGCCGAAGAAGCCCTGAAGCACGCCTCCGAGGTGAAGCGCGCGAACTACCGAGAGGCCCTCGAAAAGTATGGCGAATTCGTGCGCCTCAGCAAACAGCTCGCCGCGATTCCCACGGATGCGCCTGTCGCGCTCGCGCTCGAAAAATTCAAGATGGCCGAGCCCGATCTTGCTGTCCTGCGCGACCTCTATGTGGAACTGGGTTTCACTTCGCTGCTGAAGGATTTCGCACCGGTCGCAGACGACCGCACAACCGACTATGCTGCTCTCGATTCTCCCGCGGCTCTTGCACGATATCTCAGCGCGGTTCCCCCGGGGCGCGAGACCGCCGTTTGGCTCTCGGTCGATACCGAAGATCCCGACGAAGAAGGTTTCGGCTCGCGAGTGATCGGCATTGAGGTCTCATCGGCAGAAGGTGTGGCGCGAGCAATCGCCAATGGCCATGGGGACGAAGCGCTCGCCGGGATGAAAGACTGGCTCGCAGATCCGAAGCGCGCAAAAGTCGTTCACGACCCGAAGCTGTTTCATCTGCTCGCGGGTGAAGCAGGATCGCCCGACGGTGATGCCATCGCGTCCGCGTCCAATCGCGGCGAAGCCGTCGCTGGGATCCGCCACGCGACGATGCTTTATTCCTATCTTCTCCGTCCGACCACGGCGAATCACGCTTTCGCCGAAGTCGTTCTTCGTTCCTTGAATCGCACGCTTTCCGGAGCGCACGGCGAGCACGCCGACTTTCTTCTTCGCGTCGCGCCCATCCTTCGCGAAGAAGTCGAGAAGCAGGGCCTCGTCGAACTATACGAAAGAATCGACCTGCCGCTCGCGCCCGTTCTCGCGCGCATGGAAGCCGCTGGAGTTTTTGTCGATAAGAACGAGCTGGAGATCATCTCGTCCCAAACCGAGCAGGAGCTCCGCACCCTCGAAAAATGCATCTGTGATCTGGCAGGCTTCGAGTTCAACATCAACTCGCCCCAGCAGCTCGCCGAAGTGCTTTTCGACCGGCTGAATCTGCAAGGTCCCAAGCAGGGGCGCGGCCGCCCTCGTTCCCGCTCCACTGCTGCCGACGTTCTCGAAGAACTCGCGCTGCTCCACGAGCTGCCGAAAAAAGTTCTCGAATATCGCGAGCTCTCCAAACTGAAATCCACTTACGCCGACGTTCTTCCGCGCCTGATTCATCCGGCCACGGGTCGCATTCACACGCGCTTCAGCCAGACCGGCACGGCCACCGGCCGGCTCAGCTCGTCGAATCCGAATCTGCAGAACATCCCCGTACGCACCGAACTTGGCCGCGAAATCCGCGCTGCGTTCGTCGCGTCGCCCGGCCATCTGTTGCTTTCCGCGGATTATTCGCAGATCGAGCTGCGCATTCTCGCGCATCTTTCCGAAGACGCAATCCTCACCGAGGCGTTCCGCCGCGGCGAAGACATTCACTCGCGCACCGCGCAGGAAGTTTTCGGCGTCGCGCCGCTGATGCAGACGCGGGAGCATCGGCGCGTCGCTAAGGTCATCAACTTCGGCGTGATCTATGGCCTGTCGCCTTTCGGGCTGGCGCAGAATCTTTCGATCGACCAGAAGGAAGCGGCGCAATTCATTGCCGCGTACTTCGAGCGTTACAGCGGCGTGCGAAAATTCCTCGACGCGCAGGTCGCGGAGGTTCGCAAGACGAGCGTCAGCAAAACTCTTTTCGGCCGCGTGCGTCCGATTCCCGAAATCACGTCGCCGCAGCCGTCCATCCGCAACTTCGCCGAACGAACAGCGCTCAATACGCCGATGCAGGGCGCTGCCGCCGATCTGATCAAACTTGCGATGATCGAGATGGACCGCCGCCTCGCGTCGAAATTCAAGGCGCGCATGATCCTGCAGGTCCACGACGAATTGCTGTTCGAAGCGCCTGAGGACGAAATTCCCGCGCTCTCGAAGCTGGTGAAGGAAGTGATGGAAGGCGCGCACAAATTCCGCGTGCCCATCGTCGCGGAGACCAAAGTCGGCCGCAACTGGCGCGACCTCAAGTAACGATTAGATCAGCGGCCCTTGCCGGCGTTTGTCTTTTCTCGCCACTCGTTACTGCCGTTCGTATTCCAGCAGCACGA
>DASUJR010000333.1:0-5808 GCA_036279175.1 Candidatus Acidiferrales bacterium
CAAGAAGCGAGCAATCTTTCCTCTAAGTTCGGCCGTCTCCAAGAGTTCGCCCATGTCGCCCGCGCTGTCGAAGAGCTCTCGGCGTAGTTTTTGTGGCAACGTATTCCACTGTAGGATAAGCGCCGCGCCCAGGCATCGCAGTATCTGTTCCTCTTCTTGTGCAAGAGCCGCGCCGTCCGTTTGTTCGAACCCTGTACTCCGAACTGTCTTATCGTGATTGTCAGCGAGCCATTGCTCGTTGTCCGCAAGCACCGTGAAGCTATGTTCAAGTGCCTGAAATTCGCGACGTTCATCTGGGCCGTTCGCAGTCTTTACGAGCTCGCCGTATCCGACTGCCTTGTCGCGGTATTGTCGTGGCGTGAACATGCAGAGTCCTTTCCTTGAGGCCCCCGCCCGCCGCTGGTCGGCGTAATAATCTTCCGAAGAGGAGTTACTGATATGGCTATGGCAACGGCAAATAGCGAGGTCGGTTCACGCATTGAGGCTTAGGGCCGACATGCTCCGTGTACGTCCTTAGGCCGCAGCAGGTAGTCGAAAGGCGGCAAAAGAGGCGTGCGTGATCGACACTGTCGTTCCTTGTGAGTCCATCGCCACGTTCACCAGGGCATCGAGTTGCCGAGCTAGAGCTTCGATTATCGTGGTACCGAGACCCGGATTCGGCTTGTCTGAATGGCTCGTCGGCTTTCCGATGCCGTCGTCAGAAACCGAAAGTCTCCAATTCGGTCTGGCTACATCGTAAGTCACGTTCACACTGCCGGCCCGGTCGCCAGGAAACGCGTGCTTGATGGCATTGATGACGAGCTCCGTTACGATGAGGCCGAGGCTGACGGCCTGGCTGGACGAGGCGGTGCCGTCTTGGACATGGACTTGCAAGGAAATCGGCCGACGGTCGCCTATCATCGATGCCGCCAGAGTCTCGCACAGCCGGGTTAGATAGGGACCGAGCTCGATCATCGCGCTAGGCTCCGAAACGTGGAGCTGCTGCTGCACGGCGGCCACCGACATGACACGCTGGTGGGCATCCTCAAGATGCAGCCGCGTCTCTTCCGAGCGTACCGTCCGAGCCTTGATAAGAAGAATGCTCGCAATGATCTGCAAACTGTTGGCAACTCGGTGTTGCATCTCCTGCAGCAGGACTTCTTTCTGCTCAAGCAGATCCCTCAGTTCGACCTCTCTTGCCCGCCGCTCGGTGATGTCTTCGATGCCCAGCAGAATCGTGGTGTGAGCATTGTCCTCGTAGAACACCTTTCGTGCGTTCAGGAGCATCGTGCGGCGGCCGATGCCAGGGAATTCCTGTTCGACCTCATAAGCCTCCATCACCGCATGTCGGGGCGCGATGTTTTCCAGTAGCAACCGAAGCTCCGGGATATTCCACTGCCCGTTCCCGAGTGCGTAGAGTGGACGACCTTGGACGTCCTGACGGTTCATCGTGAATGTCAGATAGAAGGAGCGATTTGCGGTGACGACGCGCAGGTCCTTGTCAAGGACCATCAGAGGCTCGCGAATCGTATCCACGATCGCCTGGGCAAGAGCGTGCCCATTATCTTCATTCAGGAACGGCTCCTGATCTGACAAGGCCAGGGAAACAGCCGGGGATGCGTGTTCGAGCGACTTGATATCCATGACCGGCACTCCAAGCACGAATTCACGTTCTGCGGAGCAGACACTCTCTACCAACGCCGGCCCCAACTTCCGCCCCACCCCCATCCACTACGGCCACGCACAAGCCGGATTGTCAGCAACAGGATGAGCGCACCGACCGTGGCGTTGATGATTGCTGCAACAATACCGACGCCGAGATGGATTCCGAGCTGAGGCAGCAGCCAGCTGCCGATGAAGGCACCCACAACGCCGATGATGAGGTCGCCGATGATCCCAAATCCGGTGCCTTGCACGATCTGACCCGCCAACCATCCAGCAATGAGGCCAACCGCAAGTATGATCACCAGGCTTTCGCCCGAGATGTGCATCTTCGCGTCCTTTGGTTTCGTTCTCCGATCCTGCCGCAACCAGACGTCCTAGACGTTCGGCCAAGCATCAAGGCGGACGGAAATTCTATGCCTGAACGCTATGCCTACGCTGAGGCCAAGACTGGGCTGAATTGCTCACGTCGACGGAATTCGCCGATCCTGTGGACCGGGGCACCCTGTCGGCAAAGAATGACGGCTTACGTCTTGATCTGCGGCTGGTGGTGGTGACGTGCTCCCGGAGTTCCTGCCATTAAAGTTGGGTCCATCCGAAGGAGATGGATTATGCGGCGAAGCCGCTTCACTGAAGAGCAGACTATCGCGGTGCCTGCCAAGCACGAGCTGGGCTCAAGACGAAGCAGCCCTGCCGCAGCACGGGATCAGCGATGCGACGTTTTAGCCTGCGGCGCGGTTTGGCGCCGTCGGTGTTCGCAAACCGGCCCTCCCGCGACGACCAAATCGAGGCCGGACCTAACTTATGACCGGCGGGAATTCGGGGGGCACGTCATGAGGGTTAGGCACGGAGGCGGGCCCGAACTGGTCATTACTGACCACGTTCACAAAATTCATTCTTCCTTGTCGGAACGCGTCCTGAGGTGCGGGTTGTCGTGCAAGACCACGTTCAGCAAAGAATTGTGGACCTCTAAGTTACCGTTGTATTTCACGAATCCAAGCTTGCGGAATTTGTTCATGAACATGCTCACGCGTGACCTTGTGGTGCCCACCATCTCGGCGAGCGTCTCTTGGCTTATCTTCCCTATCACCGGTTCCGGCCTTCCCTCCTTGCCGAAGTTCGCCATCAGAAGAAGCACTCTTGCCAGACGCTTCTCGCTCGAATTGAAGAGCTGATCCACCAAGTCTTCCTCTATTCGGGAATTGCGCGACAAAAGGTAGGACATGAACATCTCAGAGAACTTCGGCTCTTCGTGGAGCACGCGCATGATGGCTGCTTTTTCGAATCGCATGATGACACATTCGGTCATTGTCACGACCGTCGTCGTGCGAACGGAATGTCCATTCAGACATCCCTCGCCGAAGAAGTCCCCGGGCCCATGGAGCGCAACGACGGCTTCCTTCCCCTGTTCGGAGACAACGCAGACTTTGACCTTACCGTCCTGGATGTAAAAGACCGTATCCGCTTGGTCTCCCTGGGAGTAGACCTTCCGAGCTTTTCGGTATTTCGCCACGGATCTTCCGCCGTCCACGGTACTGAGAAACACCTTGACGTCGAAGGGCTGCTTTCTGTTTGCCTTTGCCACCACGCTTGCCACCTGTTCGCCGAAGTAAAATTAATGGAGGAGGCTGGCGAGTTCCACGCTCTTGCGCCAGGGGCCAGCCTCGTCTCTAGACTGCATTCTAGTGCGGACTATGCGGGAGTTCCACGCATTCCTCCCGTCGTAATGAGCCGTGTTGGCGGCTACGGTCGAATCTGGACGATGATCAATTTTGACCAGACGGCACGCTCCAAGCATACCTAGTCTGTGCTCCTCAGCCTTGGAGATCATGGCACGCGCCGCTTCGACTTCTATCATTCGACTTCTATCACAAGACGAACCGTGGTTGCGTCGATCGCCTGTCGAACGGCCGCGTTTGCGACGAGCGCGCAGCGAGGACGCCGATCGCTGTTGCAGCCAGTTGCGACGTGAACACAGCACTGGATCAATATTCCAAACGTTCGCCAGAATTCCGGAACATTAAAGCCCAGCAAACGGTTGAGTGCGGGGTACCGAAAGCACAGAATGAAAATCGCGCAAGTTGCGCCCCTCGTCGAAAGCGTACCCCCGCGACTTTATGGCGGAACTGAGCGCATCGTCTCCTACCTGACTGAGGAGTTGGTAGCGCTTGGTCATGACGTGACGCTGTTCGCAAGCGGCGACTCAATTACCGCGGCATCACTCGCATCCTGCGTGCCCAGGGCACTGCGGCTCGACACCAGTATCCGCGATCCGATCCCCTATTATATGCTGATGCTGGACCGGGTAAGTCAGCGCGCCAGCGACTTCGACATCTTCCACTTCCATATCGACCAGTTCCATTTCCCGCTATTTCGCCCCTTTGCCGGGCGCACCGTCACTACGTTACACGGCCGGCAAGACCTGCCTGACTTGCTTCCGCTGTATGTTGGTTTCGATGAAATGCCGCTGGTATCGATATCGGAAGCGCAGCGACGCCCGGTACCAAATGCAAACTTCGCAGCAACCATCTACCACGGTCTGCCATTACCTCTGCACCGCTCCGTTCAGTGCCGACAGAGGGCTTATGTCGCCTTCCTGGGGCGCATCTCGCCGGAAAAGCGTCCTGACCGCGCTATCTCGATTGCGCGCGCTGTTGGCATTCCGCTCAAGATCGCAGCCAAGGTGGATCGTGCCGACGAAGTCTATTTTCGAACAAAGATCGAGCCATTGCTGGAGGGGCCCGGCGTCGAGTTCATCGGCGAGATCAATGAGGAGCAGAAGACCCGGTTTCTCGGTGAAGCGCAGGCGTTGATATTTCCTGTCGACTGGCCGGAGCCTTTCGGTCTCTCTATGATTGAGGCCATGGCCTGCGGCACGCCGGTCTTAGCCTTTCGCTGTGGCTCGGTTCCGGAGATCGTCGAAGACGGCATAACGGGCGCCGTTGTCGACACGGTCGAGCAGGCGATCGCGGCGCTTCCACGGGTCATTGCACTTGATCGCAAGAAGGTTCGAAAGCGCTTCGAGCAGCGCTTCTCGGCCCGACGCATGGCCAATGACTATGTAGACGTCTACCGCAGGCTTCTGGCAGCATCTCAACGTATCGGCAGGAACGGGCGGAACATCCGCCACGATCCAGCTGAGGGCACCCCTGTATTGAGGACCCATGTTGCTTAAGCAGGCCCCAATCGCGACACCGGTCGACGAAGCCACCGAGACTCCGTTCTACATTCCCGGGACTGCGTCCTCCACGAAACCACGCCGCACTTTGAAACACGGTGACTGCTTTGCCGTGCTCGACAGCCATGCCGACATCGGCGGTGAACCGGGAGGCCCGGATGGCATTTTCTATCGCGATACGCGCTACCTGTCACGCCTGGAAATGCTGCTGAATGAAACGCGTCCGCTCCTGCTGGGCTCGAACGTTCGCGACGACAACTCGATCCTCACAGTTGATTTGACCAATCCCGACATCCATCTTGGCCAGCATCTCATCCTGCCAAAGGACATGCTGCACATCGTGCGCACGTTGTTTCTGTGGCGCGGCATGGCATATCAACGCCTGCTTGTGCAGAACCATGGCGATTGTCCGTTCGACGTCAGACTCTCGTTCACCTTCGCCAGCGACTTCGCCGATCTATTTGAAGTGCGTGGTTTGAATCGCAAACGCCGCGGCACGATGCAAGCGGCGACATCCGGAGAGGCCGGTGTTGCGCTGGCCTACCACGGCCTAGACGGCATCGCGCGGCGCACGACGTTGCTGTTCGATCCTGCTCCGCAACAACTCTCTGCCGTGGCTGCCTGCTACGCGTTCGAACTTCAGCCCACTGAAACTCAAACGGTCTATGTGACCATGCAATGCGACTCTCGCGTCGAGCAGAGCCGTCCGCTGCCTTTTCGTAGCAGCCTGCGTGCCGCGTTCCAGGAGCGCAGGACGGAAAGTCGTGGAGTGACGACGATTGCCAGTTCGAATCCCATCTTCAACGAGATGGTATGCCGTTCGATGGCCGATCTCGCGATGCTGACAACCAGCACAGCGCAGGGCCCCTATCCCTACGCCGGCATTCCCTGGTACGCGACTACGTTCGGCCGCGATGGCATCATCACCGCGCTGCAGACGCTATGGTGCGACGCGCGAATTGCCAAAGGTGTGCTGAAACGTCTGGCGG
>DASUJR010000334.1:0-8485 GCA_036279175.1 Candidatus Acidiferrales bacterium
GCCTTATCATCCGCGTAGCGTTGAGCGTCCGTTCTGTCGCCCTTTTCTTCCTGCACCAGGTACGCGCGAATCTGCTCTTTGGAACGGAGGCTCTTTTTCAACGGCTCCAGAATCGGCAGACCAAGAATCTTGCTCATCTCGCCCATCACCTGATCGGCTGCTTCGATGAACGCCTGTTGTGATTGCGTCCCGGATTCGGCCGTGGGAGCAGGGGGAGGAGCGGCCGCCGTAGTCGCAGGCGACTTCGCAGTCTGGCTCATTGCATCCATGGTCAGAAACAGAAAGGCTAGCGCCACCACCGCGCCCCGCGTTCGGTTCATTCCATTCCTCCGCTAGGTTGGATGACAAGAACAGCGTAACGGGTTTGGCCATCGCGACGAACCCCCAAAGTTACGCCTTATTCCACCCAGTAAACTTCTTGCTTCAGGGATTTCGCCGGAAAGCCCGCGCGCTCGAGGATTTTCGTCCCAACTTCGACCATACTCGGGTGACCGCACAAGTAAGCCGTTGTGTCCATGCGAGGAAGGTCCCAGGCGTCGGTGTACTTTCGAATGATGTCATCAACGCGTCCCGTTTCCCCACTCCATGAAGGATCCTCGACGAACCGGCTCACAGTAGGAACGTAGGCGAGCCATGGCACGTTTGCCGCTATAGCTTCGAGTTCCTCGCGATAACCGAATTCCCACGACCGGCTAGCGCCTTGAATTACGTAGACGCGAAGACCATGCGGAAAGCGATTCTCTTTCCAGTCCGTGTACAAGGTCCGCACATGAGAGACGTATGGCGCAATGCCAGTGACGGTACAGAGGAGGAGATGGTGATGATGGCCGCTTGCGAGGTCGAGCGTGAATCGTCCCTTCGCCGTTTTGCGCAGGCTCAAGGCCTTCCCAGCCTGCGCGTCCCGAAGCAGTGGAGTCATTTCGCCATCGGCCACCGCCTCGATGAAAAACTCGAGCTCGCGCTCGTAAGGTGAAGAAACTATCGAGTACGGGCGCTCGACAAAGCCATCAGGTCCCTCGGCGCCGATTGTCGCGTACTGTCCGGAAACAAACTTGAATTCGCCGCCGGGATCGACGCGAAAAATCCAATATCCGGGCGCGAAGTCGCGTCGGTATGTCACACGCGCGCTGTAGAATTTGTCCGGCGACGGAATCATTACGAAAACGCCCGCGAAGGAAACCACAGGCAGGTCAGTATTGTACAAGGGAATGGTCCAGCCCTGAAAAGTCGCCGATGCCGTGCTCCCCGCGGCGAGATATTTTTCGGTGCGGTTGTCTATTCGAGATCGGGCGGGGTAACTCTCGCGATCCAAGCATCATAGTCGCCCGTGTAGCCGACGCGATGCTGAAGCGCGTGGATTCGTCGTTCGATTTCGGCCAGTTGGTCCGATCCGAGGGAAGGCCAGCATTCTACTCGGGCCATAATGGCATCGGCTTTTTCCGCCGCGCGCCGCTCGGCGGCAGCTCGCCTCGCAGCCACGGCTTCGTCGTCGGTGCCGATCTGCGCGTAATCATCGATCAAACGCTTGCATACGGCCTTACTGTGGACCAGCGACACTCGAATGTTTCCTTGACCGGTGACCACGTTCCCTACGCCGAAGACATGCTGGTACTCAATGTGACGAGGCGTCACCTCATCGGCAAAGGCGTAGTACTCGCCTTTCATTGAAATGCCGGGAAGCATTTCCGGCACAGAACCGATCGAACTCACCACCATCGGCGCGCGGATTTCCTGCTCGGTTCGGGGAACCACTTCCACGCTGCGTCCACTGACCCTTGTTTCAGCCACCTTCAACCCGACAACTTGGCCGTTTGCTACGACAACGCCCAGCGGCACGCGGCGCTCCTGAAATCGGAAAAGATATTTTTCGCGTGCCAGCCGCAGCATCTTTTGCCGTATCTGTTCGGTCTTGGAGATTTGATCTGGTGTCGGATTATCCGGCGGCTGCGCGAGAGGCATGTCTTGTTCGCGGCGCCGATAGATCAGCAAGCAACCTTTAACACCCAAATCCTCCGGCTGGAAACCGTGTTTTTTACACACGGAAGGAATTCCCTTCTCCAGTTCGTGGAGGTTCGTCTCAATGCCACGCGCCCTGAGCGCTCGTTCGTAGTTTTCGAGCTGCAGCGCTTTCACCACATCGATCGATGCTAACCCGCCGCCGACCACCAGCGCGCCGTCAGGCGTTTCAAAGCGAGGTCCGTTATATCCCTGCTCGTTTTTGTGGTTGTACCAATAGATGAATGCGTTCTGATAGACGAGGCCCTTCCCAATGTATTGATCCGCTCCCGCAATGCCCAAGTCGCGATCGCGCCAGGCGCCGTTCGCCAATATCACAGCGGAGAATCCCCAATTCTTACTGAGATCCCCGAAATCGATGTCGCGGCCAAGCTTCGTGCAGGGAATGAAGTAAACGCCGGGCTTCCGCAGGCGGGCGTCGATCCGCTCGTATTCTTGCTTGCGCTGCTCCACGTGCCAGCGCGGCAACCCATCCTCGATCTTTCCGTAGGGACGCGCGTTCTGTTCGAAAACAGCCACGCGGATACCGTGGTCCGCCAAGACTTCCGCGGCGACGGAGCCGGAGATCGCTCCCCCAATCACGGCGACGAAATGTTCCCCGGGATTTGACACTCTGTCTTAAGCAGTCTCTAGGTTCTAGACGCCGGGCACGGATTGTACATCGTCGCAGCCCAATTTCCACGGGCACTCTTGCACAATTCTCGAACAGGATTCCTGCGGTTGGCTGGGCAGCTAAAATCGAGCCCAAAGGAATGGCCGGATTTCCGAACCGACGAAACTACCGCTGTGGTTGCTGCGTCATGAACATCATGGGGTCGAACGGCTGTGCTATGCCGCTGATCTTGTCCTTGGCGTTCGCGACCAGCTTAACAAGTGTAACCGTCTGCCCTCTTTCCTGCGACTTGACCAAGCCAATCGGCAGGACTTGCTTGCTCACCCAGAACTCGCTCGATCCATCCTTTGCCCGATAGTGCTCGCAGGTAAAACTTCCGGCGAGCGTTGTTATCCTTTCACTTCCCAGGTCTGCGCTGTCGGCCCGAACGTCATTGAACTGGAAGGGCTGCTGAGCTTGCATCATTTCGTCGGGAAGCTCCATTGGCGGATGGCCCGGCAGTTCAACTACGGCTTTGAACGTTTGCATCTGCATCTTCGTCCGGTCGAACAAAACCAACTCCTTCACGACCATCGTGCCGATCTGCTCGGCGCCGATGGTAAATTCCACCCACACTCCGTCCTTGCCCTGTACATTCTCCTTCCCGATTACGGCAAGCTCGAAAGGCCGCTTCGCTTGCCCCTGTCCCTGAACGTCGTAGGATGCGCCAGCCCCGACAATCGGCTGCCATAAGCCGCTGAATCCGGCAGCTCGTGATCGCGCGCCCGTCTGAGCGCGCGTGTTGGCGGGTATTGCAAAGAACAAAAGGGCCGAAAAACACATGAGGCCCAGACGTCTCATCGCCACCTCGGTGCTGGGTCGAGTCATCTGCAAGCGCGGGATGCCCCGTTTCTACTACAAGTCGCGCCCTTGCGCACCGCTCATTTTCGAGAAATCGAAGCTGGTGTGAATCCTCGCTCGCGGCAGCGAAACGGAAAAATCTGCTCCTTTAGCATCAGGAGCGATCGTCGGTTGCCCGTTAACAGTCTTCGGAAACTCGATGATCACATCCTGCACCTTCTGGCCGTCCGGGCTCCGTTGAAACTCAACCTTCAACGGTTGAATCTTTTCTTTGCTCTTTTTCACTTCGAGATCCGCGGATTTCTTCACGGCGTCTTCAGTGCTCTGCTCGAAGGGCAACATGTCCGGCCCGCCCACCATGACCTCGTACACGCTGGGAGTCTGGCTAAGCTGCTGTTGCGCCTGTGATTGGTTCATTTGGCCGTTCAGCTCGGCATCGCGTACGAATGCTTCTCTCATCGTGTGGGCAGAAACCCACCTGACGACAAACGTGGCCATCGGGGTCCCGCCACTCTGCACACCAGATACACCACCCGCGCCGCCTTGGCCCGGTGCCATGCCGCCTCCGCCCATGCCGCCCGGCCGTGACCCGCCGCCACCGCTGCCGGAAGGTGGTCCGCCTTGCGGCTGCTGCATTTGGGGACTCTGCGTTGGCAAGGCAGCACCGCTGTTTTCCCATGAAGCCGAAATCCGAACCATCTTCCCCCAGGGAGAGTCGTTGAGAACTTTCATTACATCTTTTTTGTCCCACTGATCGTAAGGCTTTTTCCACACGTCAGCCGCCCATGCCAAGGCAGTCATCGTTAAGACGGCGATAGCCGCCATCGTTATTTTGCGCATCTCAACTCCCCCTTTGCGATCTATTGGCACGATATGGAACGTCAAGCGATTCGCGGTCTGAAAGAGCACCGCCGTCCCTTTCGCATCGGCTCTTTTTGATTGGCTGGATTGCTCAGGCGAACTAGCTCGTTGCGTTCTTTACAGCAACGCGTTCCGCCGCAACAGCAGCACTTGCACTCGCTCGCGCTGACGAACGAATGACGCGCTCGATTCGGTACACGGGGTCGGCTCCGGACTCGAAGTGGGTCCGCGTCAACAACTCGCCTACAAGTCCTACCGCAAGCAATTGTACCCCAAACAGGCATAGCATCATCCCGAGTATCAGCAGTGGCCCGTGTTCGACGAAGATTGGCGCGCTCGAAAAGATCTTGTCGATAAAAAGTCCGATAAAAATGGCGGCGCCGGCAAACATTCCGATTAAGCCGGGCGGCCCGAAGAAATGCAGCGGTCGCGTCATGTAGCGCATTAGAAACCGGATTGTGATGATGTCGAAAAGAACGCGAATGGTGCGGGAAATGCCGTAATGCGATTTCCCGCCGGGACGCAGCACGTTGCGTATTGGCACTTCGACGATGCGCGCCCCATTCCACGCAGCGAGAGCGGGAATAAACCGGTGCATCTCGCCGTATAGATGAACCTCTTTGATTGTTTCGCGCCGGTACACTTTGAACGTCGAACCGAAATCGTGAATGTCCACGCCCGAAACCTTCGCCATGATCCAGTTCGCCACGCGCGAAGGCAACCGCCTCGTAAGGAAATTGTCCACCCGTTTTTGGCGCCAACCACTCACGATATCGTAGTTCCCCGTCGCGAAAATATCGAGCATCACGGGAATATCCGATGGATCGTGCTGCAGATCGCCGTCCATGGCGACAATGATTTCGCCCGCCGCAAAATCGAAACCCGCAGCTAAGGCGATAGTCTGGCCGTAGTTGCGGCGAAGACGGATCACCGTCACGCGCGGATCTTCCGCAGCGATTTCGGTCAGCAACTCCGGCGTCCTATCTGTGCTCTGGTCGTCCACATACACGAACTCGGCGCTCCCAGGCCGTTCAGCAAGCACAGCCGAAATGCGAGCGTGCAACTCGCGCACACTCTCCTCCTCATTATGGAACGGTATGACGACCGAGTACGTCGGCGCTCGTCCGGACGAACGTTCCATCGTTGTGTCAGAGGGTTCCCACATCGCCCCTAGTTTACCTCGCGGTAGGTAATAAGCCGAATGCCTCGTTCGGCAACGATTTCCTTCATTTGCGCGGCGGCCAAAGCATCGAGTTCGACTTGACGATGCGTCTGGAGACGCGAGTTCGTCCCACGGAGATCGGAGTCGCAAATGCCTGGATGCAGCATGATTTCCGTTGTGCCCTCGCCGACCGTGTCAATGAGACCACGCAGCACCGTTGCGCTGATGCTCCCCGTACGCGCTAGTCCAAGGAATCGGTCGGGCGACCGCAAGCCGTACCGCCGGCAGATTGCGATAAAGCTTCGCGACGTAATCCGTGCGGCAGCTGATGCCGCCAATTGCGACATGGCCGTCCGGCGTTCTCCCTGGGTCGAACGCCAAGAGTCGCGCAGTTCTTCGAACGGCTTTCGAATTCGAGTGATGCCGCAAGCCAAGGCGGCGCGTGCGACCGAATTCATCACCCTTGGATGCGCGTGAGTGTGTTTGTGGCTGTCGACATGCGTCGGATTGATCCCCGCTGATCGAATCTTCTCGATTTGAGATCGTAACTCCGTCTCGATATGTTCTCGCCGAATCGCTCTCGACGTTACGCGCGCGACGAAGTTCGCAAGGCTCTGCGGCAATCGCCCGTTATCGTCAACAAGCGAAGGAACTTCCTCGGGTGGCGCGACCGGCCGGCCGTCGATGAGCACCAGGTGCACGCCGACGCCAAGCAATGGATTTTCTTTCGCGCGCCGAACGGCATCATCAAAAGCCGGCGCATTCGCCATCAAAGTCGTGCTGGTTAGAATTCCTTCGCGGTGGGCTTGGACGATTCCTTCATTTATTCCCGGTGTTAAGCCAAAATCGTCCGCATTCAGAATAAGAGCTTTCATTGCGTGGAATTCATGCGGATGTGAATCATAGCACGCGCATGAACGACTCGACTGGCTAGCAATTTCCCAACCAACAATCTTCCCTCCGGCGAGCCGACTATGGATAGCGTGTGACAGTTTTCAACAGTTCTGTTGAAAACCGTGTGGAAAAGGCGCTTCAAATGTCGAAATCGCCCATGAACATTGACCTTCCTCCAAATTGCACAAGCGATGGTGCAAACGTCGGCACTTTCGCAACCTTCTCTACGAAAAATTCTTGGGATGTTTTTGGCGGGTTGAAAGAACGGAAAGCAAACCCCTAGTACCAGTGAGGGCGGGCCTGAAGTTTGATTTGAACTGTCTGTTCGGCGCTTTCAATGTCGTACCAGCTGCCGAACGTCCGCCATCCTTTGGCCACCACCTGGATCATGATCTTTCCCTGTGGAATCGGCGGAACTTTTGTCGAGCCGTCCTGGTTCGTTTTCAAATCGAGTTCAGCGAGCTTGTCTTTGTGGAACACTCCACCGGACTCGTTGAATCGAACATACACGCTCGCTTGACTGACAGGTTTGTCGTTCGGATCGGTCACTTCGATCTTGATCTTCGTTGTGGGAGGCGCCTCATCCTTCTTGGAATCCGACTGGCTGTGCCCATTTGCCAGGACGATCGATGGGCGGCCCGTGCCGACGACTACCACCAATGCTGCAACCGTGAGAATCCATGGCACGTTACGTGCAACGAAGCGCCAAATGACTTTTGAGCGGAGTCTCATGCTCAACGTTGTACCGCAATCTTAGCCGCGCCTCAAGCGTTCTATGATATAGCTCGTCTGCGCATCCCTGATGCGCTCGCGCAGGAGGAATTGAATGGGCTTTTCGACGGACGCAATTCACGTGGGACAGGAACCCGACCCTTGTACGGGAGCCGTTGTTGCCCCGATCTACCAAACTTCCACGTACGTCCTCGAAGCGATGGACAAGAGCAAAGGGTACGACTACGCGCGCACGGCCCATCCGAACCGCAAGGCGCTCGAGCGCACCGTGGCGAAGCTTGAGGGCGGCTCGTTTGCCTATGTGTTCACTTCGGGAATGGCGGCGATCGATTCAGTTTTTCGTCTATTGCGGCCAGGCGACCACACACTCATTTCCCAGGCAGTCTACGGCGGCGTCTTCCGTCTCACAACGAAACTGCTCGTCGATTTCGGTCTGCAATTCGATTTCGTGGATACAAGCGACCTCACCAAGGTCGAAAAGGCGATCAAACCAAAAACCAAAATGATCTATGTGGAGACACCGACGAATCCTACAATGATCGTAACAGACCTCAGCGCCATGAGCCGCTTCGCCCATGATCGCAAGCTGCGGCTCGTCGTCGACAATACCTTCCTTAGCCCATATCTTCAGCGTCCGATTGAATTAGGTGCGGATATTGTCTTGCATTCGATGACCAAGTATCTGAACGGGCACAGCGATTGCACGGGTGGCGCGGTTGTTTTGACACGCTCGGAGGATGCGGAGAAGATCTATTTCATCCAACGCTCCGCCGGTGCCGGACTTGCGCCTATGGATTGCTTTCTCACTTCACGCGGAATCAAAACCCTGGCTGTGCGCATGGCTCGCCACAATGCAAATGGAATGATCGTTGCCGAATATCTTGCGTCACAATCCAAAGTGAAACGTGTCATTTACCCGGGCCTACCGAATCACCCCCAACATCAACTCGCCAAGCGCCAGCAGCACGGCTTCGGTGCCATGATCTCCTTCGACCTCGGTTCGCTCGACACCGCGCGTACCTTTTTGAATCACGTCCGCCTTTGTTCGCTCGCCGAAAGCCTTGGCGGCGTCGAAACGCTGATTTCCCATCCCGCTCTCATGACGCACGCTTCCATGCCGCCCGAAGTTCGTCAGCAGGTCGGTATCACCGACGGGATGGTTCGCATCTCCGTCGGCATTGAAGACGTCGAAGACATCATCGCCGATCTCGACCAGGCCCTCAGCAACACTTGATCATCGTTGCTTGTGCGTTCGCGTCGCACCGCAAATCGCCTAATCATTGACATCCCGCAACGCTGCCGCTAGCATTTGCCCCCTCTTGAAATTCCCGGGAGCCACATTTCGTCCTAGCGCCAAATTTGTTGCC
>DASUJR010000335.1:0-6222 GCA_036279175.1 Candidatus Acidiferrales bacterium
CCCCATGTGACCATGGGAGCAAGTTCTTCGGCTCGCAGCGTAATCGTTTCGTCGTATTTCGCGCCCGGATCGGTGCAGAGCGACTTCCAGTAATCGACTGCGACTTGAAAATCCTTGCCGCGCGGAGCGAACGGGCGTCCTTCCATGTAGGCGAAGGTAGTTTCGTCGGGCGCAACCATTCCGGCGCGCGCGCCACCCTCGATCGTCATGTTGCACATGGTCATGCGGCCTTCCATCGAGAGGCCGCGCACCGCCTCGCCCGTGTATTCGAAAACGTGGCCGTTGCCGCCGGCAATGCCGATTTTACCGATCACAGAGAGGATCAAATCTTTGGCTGTGACGCCTTTTGGGCGCTTGCCGCTGATTTCGACCTTCGCTGTCTTGGATTTGAACTGCGAAAGGCACTGCGTGGCGAGAACGTGCTCGATTTCGCTGGTGCCGATGCCGAACGCGAGCGCGCCGAAGGCGCCGTGCGTCGAGGTGTGGCTATCTCCGCAAACAATGGTGAACCCGGGCTGCGTAATGCCCAATTCGGGCCCGATGATGTGCACGATGCCCTGATTTTGGCTGTGCATGTCGAACAGGTTGACGCCGAATTCTTCGCAGTTGCGTGCCAACGCAGCGAACTGTCCGGCTGCATCGGGATCGAGCACGGGCAAATCGCGGTTCTTGGTTGAAACGGAATGATCCATCACCGCGAACGTCAGTTCAGGACGACGGACCTTCCGCCCCGACGCTTTAATGCCGGCAAATGCTTGCGGCGAAGTGCCTTCGTGGACCAAGTGCCGGTCGATGTAGATCAGCGACGGCTTGCCCGGTTCCTCGTGAACGAGGTGAGCATCCCAGATTTTTTCGTATAGTGTTCGAGGCTGCATGCAGTCGATTCACCTTCGAGTTGAGAAATTGGCGTACAGCGACGGCGAAGATGCCAACCGGTACACCCGGCATTGTAACAATTCGCGAGATACCGCGCCATTGGGTCGGATGAGCAGACCGCGGAAGGCGCGCCGGTAAGCGTCGACGCGTGGCCGGCCAGCAGTTATTCGCGGCATAGAGCGGGCGGCTCTGAGACCCGCCCCTACGCTCGACATTCTACTGTCGGTCAACGTAGCTATTCGCAGCGCATAGCGGTGACCGGGTCGACGCGCATGGCGCGGCGAGCGGGAACGTAGGCAGCGGCGAGCCCAACGAACACCAAAACCGCACCCACGGCGACGAAGGTCAACGGATCGGCGGGGCGCACACCGAACAGAAGATTGGCAAGCAGGCGCGTGAGCCCGAGGGCAATCGCGACGCCCAATGCCAGTCCTATGAGGATCACTCTGGCCGATTCGCCGAGAATCATTCGCGTGACGTTCCCGCCGCTTGCGCCGAGCGCCATGCGAATGCCGATTTCATGGGTGCGGCGCGAAACGGAATAGGAAATCACTCCGAAAATGCCTGCTGCGGCGAGGATCAGCGCCATCGCGCCGAACAGGGCGACCAGCGATGCGCGAAACCGAGGCTGAACGACGGTTGAGTCGATAGCCGTGTTCATAGCTTCGACGCCCGTGACGGGCAGGTTCTTGTCGATCTTTCCGACCTGCGCGCGAATGGTTGAAGCAATCACCCCGGTACTCAGATCGCTCCTTGTGACAATCTCCGCGCCCCAAAAAGGCGCCTGGGCGAACGGGACGTACATCATCGGCGAAGGATCGCGAGCGAGCGAGGTGTCGTGCACGTCGCCGACGATGCCGACGATTTGGCGAGGCACGGGGGCCGCTGGCGGAAAGGAAAAACTTAGCTGTTTGCCGATCGGGTTCTGGTTCGGGAAATAGCGGTGCGCAAAGGCTTCGCTGATTACGGTGGTCAGCGGAGCGTCGGGCCTGTCCTGACTATTGAACCAGCGTCCGCGAAGCAGCGGGATCCCCATGACACGCAAATATTGGGGGCTGGTGGCACCGTAGTCCGCTGTGCGAATGGTGCCCGGGCGCGGCGGAGGGCCGGCGACGATGTCGAAGGGCAGCGTGGGGACGACCGCGTGCGCTAAGGGCAAGGGAATGCCGATCGCGGAGTCATGCATTCCAGGCTGAGCCTGCACGCGGCGAAGCAGTTCATCGCCGAACGCGGTCCACTGGGCGGGCTTCGAATATTGGAAACGCGGCAAATCGATTTCGGCCTTTACGACATGGTTGGGATCGAAACCCGGATTGACTGACGTCAGTGTCAGGAAGCTGCGGCCCAGGAGGCCGGCGGCGACCAGCACCAGCATCGCCAGAGCAATTTCGGCAACGGCCAGAGCGTTGCGAGTCCATTGGCGACCTTCTCCCGCGCGCGCTGAGTTTTTCAAACTGCCGGTGAGCCGTGAATCCGCCGCAAAAAATGCGGGCGCGAGACCGAAGATGATGCTGGCGAGCACGGCGAGCGCGAGCGAAAAGGCGAGCACCCAGCCGTCGAGAGTGATCGCGTGCAATCTGGTCAAATCACTAGGAACGAGTGATCTGAGCGCGTGGACCCCCCAATAGGCCAGCAAGATTCCTGCAATAGCGCCGAGCATGCCCAGAACTGCGCTTTCAGCAAGCAATTGTCGAACGATCCGAAGGCGTCCAGCACCAAGAGCACTGCGGACGGCCATTTCGCGTGTCCGCGACGTGGCGCGTGCGAGGAGCAGGTTGGAAATGTTGGCGCACGCAATCAGGAGAACGAGGCCAACGCATCCGAGCAAAATGAGCAGACCTTTTCGGGCGCCGCCAACCAGGTCTTCCTGCAGCGGAGCGACGCCGAATTCAAAATCTTTGTCCTCAGCCGGAAATTTTTTCGCGATGCGCGCGCTGACGGCGTCCAATTCGGCTTGCGCGTTTGCTATGGAAACGCCGGGCTTGAGGCGCGCGGTGATGCCCATGAAGCGCAAATCGGGATTATTCATCCACGATCCGAACAGTGGGTCCTGCTGCACGGGAATCCAGATTTGTTCCGAAGAGAAGAACGGGTAACGAAAATTGGACGGCATGATTCCGACGATGGTGAAATCGCGCATATCGAGGTTCACCGCGGTGCCGATCGCGCGCGGGTCGGCTCCGAAGCGGTCGCGCCAGAGGTTTTCGCTGAGGATGACGACGGGAGCGGCTCCCCGTTTGCCGTCTTCGGGAAGAAATATGCGGCCGGCGAGCGGTTTTACGCCCATCGCCGCAAGCAGTCCGGGAGTGACGCTTGCCGTATCCACCTGAAATGGGTCGCCGCGGCCGGTGAGCGTGAGGTCGTGGCCTGTAAGTCCCCCAACATCACTGAAGACATGATTCTGGTCGCGCAGTTCGAGGAAATCCTGGTAGGACGTGTTGCCCTTGCGGATTCCTTTCTGGGAGTTGGAATCGGTAATTACGACGAGCTGGGTGGGATGTGGATAGGGAAGCGGTTTGAGAAGGACGGCGTAGACGACGCTGAAGATGGCGGTGTTTGCGCCGATGCCGAGCGCAAGCGTGAGGATAGCGACGATCGTAAATCCGGGCGATTTGCGCAGCATGCGCAGGCCGTAGTGGACGTCCTGGAAGAAATCCTGGAGCCAATTTATGCGGCGCATATCGGCACACTCCTCGCGGATCTGGTCGATGCCGCCGAATTCTCGGAGAGCCGCGCGGCGTGCAGCATCGGGCGACATTCCGGATGCGACGTTGGCGACGATTTGGCGTTCGAGGTGGAAGCGGAGCTCCTCGTTCAGTTCACCGTCGACGCGCTCGCGGCGAAACAGCGATCGGAGCCGCAACCGGAGTTTGTCTATTCGGCGCACGTTCAATCCTTCATTCGTGGCGCAACGCGACGATTGGATCGACGCGCATGGCGCGACGCGCCGGAATATAGGACGCAGCAAGCGCTGCCAGAAGAATTACGATAGCGACTCCTGCTAACGTCGCAGGGTCGGTCGGCTTGACCTCGAACAGCAGGCTGCGAAGAAATCGCGTCAGCGCAAGGGCGCCGCCGACTCCCGCCACGATTCCGATCACCGCCAGCAGCACTCCCTCGCGGAGCACGGCACACAACACGTCGGCCTGTTGCGCACCAAGCGCCATGCGCACGCCGATTTCGTGCGTGCGCTGCGCGACCGCATAGGAAATGACACCGTAAACTCCGATCGCCGCCATGAGTAGCCCGAGTGCAGCAAACGCGGCGAGCAGCATGGTTTGGAAACGAGGTTCAGCTCTTACCGCCTTCACCTGCTGATCCATCGTTTCGATATCGGTGACCGGAGCATTCTTGTCGACTGCCCAGATCGCTCGTTTGACTGCGGGGACAAGAGTCAGTGGACTGGCGGCTGTGCGGACGAGGTATATCGTTCCGGCAAACGTCGACTGCGCAAACGGAATATAAATCTCGGGATAAGGATCGAGGTGGGGGTCGCGGAAGTCGTGCGCATCCCCCGCGACGCCGACGACGGTGACCCATTCCGGACGGCCCTGCTTGTCATCTTTGTCGCTGATTTGCCTGCCAAGCGGGTTCTGTCCAAGATACTTACGCGCGAAATTTTGGCTCACAATGGCAACAGGGAGGTGGTTTCCCGCCCTGTCGATATCACTGAATTCGCGTCCACTGAGTAGGGGAATTCCCATGGTGCTGAAGTAGCCGGGCGAAATGACCCGGCTTTCGATGACGCTGCCGCTACCGATCGAGATTTCCTGCGTGCGTCCGTCGATTCTAACGCTGCCCTCAACGCGCCAGGTTCCGAGCGGGACAGTGCCAGTAACTGCCGCGTTCTGCACGCCCGCAATCGCCCTAATTTTGTTCAGCCCGTTGGATACGGCGAGACGGCAGGCCGCACTGTTTTTGTGCCAATCGCAGGTAGCGTTGCCGAAGACCGGGGTCATCAGCAGAATATGGTCGGTGCGAAAACCCAAATTAACAGACATAAGGTTTTCCAGGCTGCGTGCTGCTAACGTTGCGCCGGTCACCAGCACCACAGCGAGCGCGATTTCGAATGCGGCCAGGCCATTTCGCATTCGCCTTGTGCGTCGTCCCGAAAAACCGCCAATCGATCCGCCCACGTTCTCTTTCAGCGTCGCTCCAATTTTCCGGGCAGAGGCTTGCACGGCAGGAGCAATTCCAAATAGCATTCCCGCAAGCAACGACACGGCCAAGGTGAACCAGAGCACGTTCGTGTCGAGCTGAAAATGCCCATGTTCCGGCGCGTTAGCCGGCGTGATGACACGCAAAACGTGCACACCCCAAATCGAGAGCAGCAGCCCGAGCGCGCCGCCCATCAGCGCAACAAGCATGCTTTCCGTCAAGAATTGCCGAAAAATTCTTGCCCCCGTCGCGCCCAAAGCTTGTCGGACCGCCACTTCCTTTTGCCGCGCCCAGCTTCGGCCCAAAGAGAGTCCGCTGATGTTTACGCAAGCGATCAACAGCACGAAACCAACCGCGCCGAGCAGGACGAGCAGCGCTCGGTCAAGATCGCCGAAGCGGGTTTTTAAAGGTTGGGCAAAGAAGTAGCCGCCCGCAAACAAACCAGCGAAGTCTGACGAAAATCGCGAGCTCACCGTTTTCAGCTGCGCATTGGCGCCGTCGATAGTCACACCTTCGTTCAAACGCGCAACTGCAAGATCGTCCTGCGACGTGGAATTCAAGGCCAGCCAAACGCCCTTCGCTCCGGAATACAGTGGAAACACAAATCCGTCCGGCATGACGCCGACGACCTTGTAGCGGTTCCCATCGAGTGCCAGCGTGCGTCCGATTACGCCACGATCTTCTCCGAAGCTGGAACGCCAAAGCGCGTAGCTCAGCACGGCGACCGGCGTTGCTCCAGGCCGCGTGTCTGCAGACAGAATGGGCCGTCCTAGCATTGGACGCGCGCCAAGCAGCGGAAAAAAGTCCCCGGAGACCCTAACGCCGGGAACGATTTCGGGCACCGCCTCGCCAGTCAATGTGAAATTCACTTGGTTGGCATAAAAAGCCAAACGTTCGATCGCCGGGGTTTGCTGTTGCATTTTCTCCCATACAGATGGCGAGAAGGACAGCTCGCCTGCCATGCCGCCGGAGAATTGTTTGTATCCGATGATGGAAACGAGCCGCGAAGCATCAGCGTAAGGGAGGTGTTTGAGCAGGATGCCGTTTACGGCGCTGAAGATGGCGGTGTTTGCGCCGATGCCGAGGGCCAGGGTGAGGACGGCGACGATGGTGAAGCCGGGTGCCCGTCGGAGGAGGCGCAGGGCGTGGAGGACGTCGTTGCGCAGCGCGGCCAGGTGCTCGGTGAGT
>DASUJR010000336.1:0-14226 GCA_036279175.1 Candidatus Acidiferrales bacterium
AACCAAATCCTGCGTATTGACGCCAACAACGGGTCAGTGACTGTGCTGCCCATTTCCCCCGCCCCGAATTGCAACGAAGCCTTCCCCTGCGACCTCGAAGGAATGGTCGTGGGACCGGACGGAAAGATTTACGTCGCCGATCCCATTGATGGCGCGATCTTTCGTCTCGATCAAAGCGGCGCAAACTTCGAAACTGTCTTTGACGCCCCGAACTGCGAATCAGGTCTCTGCGCGCCGCAAGCGCCGGCGTTCAGCGGCACCGCTGCCAGGGATCTGTATTTTTTGGACCCGCCGAGTGACGACCACCTTGTGTCCAACGAAATCTGGGTCATTCCGGGTGCTGGGGCAGTGCCAACGGGCGGCAACAGCTTCGCCACCCCCTCATCGAGCTTTAGCTGTGATTGCACGCTGGGGGAGGGGCTAGCGTTTAATGGAAGTGACAATTTGTTTTTCAACGATAACCAGGGAGCAGTGCGCAGCTTGTCGCAGCCAACGTACAATGCCTCCACGTTTGCAGGGAACGGTCCCGTTGGAGCAATGGCGCTGAGTCCGCTCACCGGCGAGATTTTCCTCGCTGATCCGAACACCGGAAACATTCAGGAGGGGTTGCAAGACGGCGCACCAACGTACTATTCGTTCAACACCCCGAACTCGCTCGATACCATCCAATTTATGGCCTTCGATGCTACAGGCCATCTGTTCGTCGCCACAATGCAGCCCAACGTTGAGGGCGGCGGGATGACGAACGGAAAAGTCTGGCGTATTGACCAGGGCACTGAGGGGCCAACCGCGACACGGCTGGCGGATTTGAACGCTCTCCTCACCGCCGGAAACAGCGGTTTGACGAACAACAATGCGGTGGGCGTCGCGCTGCCTCCAACGCAAGGTGAAACCCAGACCGCTCCCCTATCCTCGTCAGCCGGGTCGTTCACGTTGAGCTGGCCTGAGAATTGTCCGATAACGCTGCCCGATTCGACCATAGTTCCGTGTCAATACACGTTCGGCATCACCTATCCGGCCGGAATGTTCCCGGACGGCAGCGAGGCGTCAGTGACACCGAAGGACACGACAGAGGCTCAGTGGTCGCTGCGTACTCCTCCGGGCAATCCCTTCAATGGGACTCAAATCGCGCCTGTGGCAGGTGAGAACGGGAGCGGCGTCATCTTTTCGGCGCAGTGCCTCCTGTCCGATTCGCCATGTCCGGTTCCAAATCCATCGCTCAGCTACGACATTTCAACGACCTGGAAATCGTCGCAAGCGAGCTATTGCACCCTCGGGCCGGGGCTGCTGAAGGCCGATCCCATTGGCTCCAATGACTGGGTCAACACGCTGACCGGCTGCACCCTCGTAAGTCCAGACCCCACGTACGGAACGAGGGGAACGGCAACGTGCACGTCCACCAGCTGTCTGTCCGACTGGGCGAACGTTTTTGGAGTCAAGTTTACGTTCGTCGGATTTGCAGCACCGGTTGACAACACGGCAACCAATCTCGCGAAGGCGGGACAGGCGATTCCGATCAAGTTCCAGGTACTGGATTCGAGCGGTAATCCTGTTTCGACTCTCGCCATGCCTCCGGTGAGCATCTCTTCCGCGAGCCGGTCGTGCGCAAGCGGCACTGTCAGCGACATCACTTTAGATTCCACGGCAACTGGGAATTCGGGGTTCCAGAATCTCGGCGGCGGGAACTACCAGTTCAACTGGTCGACCTCAAAGAGCTGGTCGGGCACATGCCGGCAGCTTCAGGTCAACATTGGTGATGGCGTGATACACACGGCGAACTTCCAGTTCAAATAGTTTGCCGGCAACAGAGCAGCAATTGAACGCGGGGGCGGACGTTACAGCCCGCCCTCGGCAACATTCGCTCATCGCGCAGCCGCAGCAATGTCCTTCCGCAGATGAACGGTTACTGAGGTCTTGATCGCGCCCAGCGGGATGACTCGGCGTAAACTGTTTTCAGGTCGGCGCGATTTAGGAACGCGTCGCTGCCCGCGTCCTTGCGCATATTGTCGATGTACTGCAATGCCTGACGGTAATGATCCACCGCGTCCGCATGTCCGGACAACCGGCGAAGATTCCCCAGCGAGTATTGCGCGTGGGACAAAATTTCCCACAGTTCCAGTTTTTCCGCTCCCAGCGCGGCGCGGTCGAGCACTTGGCGGGCATGACTGTAATCCTTCGATTCGACCAGCGCTTCACCCTGCAGGGCCGCGGCCTCCAAACCGAGGTATTTCATGCCCAGGCTGTCGGCTTTCAACGCGACTTTGCTGAGTTCCGCAGAGGCCTGTCGTGCGCGCCCGCGCGCAAGATCGAGCTGCCCGATGTGGAATTGCGAACGCAGAATTTTTTCCTGCTCGTTTGATCGGGCGGCGAACTGCGCGGCCTGGCCGTACATCGCGCTCGCGCCTGTGAAATCGCCGCGGTAAAAAAGACATTCGCCCTGAAAGTCAAGCGCCTGAGCGATGGAGCCATCGATCTTGAGCTGCCGCGCCAGCGCCAGTGCGTCCGCCAGAGGTTTTTGCGCCTCAGCGAAGCGCCCGGCGTCAGCCAGGGATTTTCCGTAGCCGCTCATCACTTCCGTCATCCAGTAGGTGCGGTCCTGCAGCTCTTTGAACGAATTTAGCGCCTCCTGCTTGGCATTGAGGGCTGCGCCGTAGCGTCCCTGATAACCAAAGAGGACGCCGCGGCCGTATGAGTCCATCGCTGCGCTGCGTTTGTCGCCGGCTTTTCGATAGAGCTCCAGTGCGTGCTCGTAATAGCCGAGCGCCGAATCGTACTGCCCCATTTTTTCGGATGTCACGCCGAGGTTGTGCAGCGCAAATGCCATGTCGTCCTGATCCCGCGACTTCTGCCCGAGGTCGAGCGATTGCTGAAAATACGTGAGCGCGTTTTCGTAATCGCCTTTCGAAAGATACGTAAGCCCAATATTGTTGAGACATAGGCTTTGATTGCTGGTGCTGCCCAGGTCCCGCTGGACCTGCAGCGCTTCCTTGAACCTCGCAAGAGCCTCGTCGTAGCGGCCGCGGTCCTGATAGAAGCCACCCAACGCTAGAAGAGTGTCCCCAAGCCCGGGCTTGTCACCTATTTCTCTGCGAATCTTGAGGGATTCCTGATAAGCGGCGAGCGCCGCGTCGGATTTGCCGCTCTGGTCCTCGATTTGCGCGATGACGTTCAGCGTCACGGCGATGCCGCGTTTGTCGTCCAGACGCTGCCGGATCTGCAGCGCCTGCTGAAAATAGCGCAGCGCGTCATCGGGTTTGTTCAGTTGGCGATAACAGACGCCGATACCTTGAAACAGCGTCCCTTTCGCTTCGTCGTTTTTTTGCTTGTCGGCCATGGCAAGGGCGGCTGTGAACGACGCGAGTGCACCCCGCGGATTCTCGCTTCGAAGTTCGACGCGGCCGGAAGCGAGCGTGGCCATCACGTTTTGCGGGTCTGCCGCAAGCACGTTCGAATAGCTCTGCCCGGCTTTATCGAGCGCGCCGGTGTCCTCGTACAGCAGGCCCAACTCATACTGCAGGTCGGGATCGCCGGGGGCACTCTTGGCCAGGTTTGAGTAATATTCGATAGCTTTCGGGTAGTCGTGCTCGATGCGGGCATAACTTGCGTTGATGAGATACTTCTCGCGTTCGGGCAGATTCTCCGCCAGGCTGACCGCTTTCCGGGATGCCTCTTCGGCTTCCGGACCATGGCCAAGGTTCGCGTACGTCTTGCCCAAACTGGCATAGGCCAGCGCAAACTGCGGATCTGCCTGCGTCGCCGCCTGGAATTGGCTCAGGGCTTCGAGATACTTCCCTTCACGCTCCAGGGTCGTGCCGGCTGTGAACAGGCGAATCGCTTCGGGCGACTTCGATGAGGGCTGGAACGAGTGCTGCTTCAATTCCGCAATAATGTTCCGCTGAAGAGAAAGACCGTCGCGGATCTTTTGCGACAAATCATCCACAAGAGCGGGGATATTCTCGTTCGAAGCATCCGCCGCAAAGGAAGCGGTCCGGTCCCGTTTAATGTCGCGCAGGTTCGCTTCCACGCGGATGTGTCCGCTCACCTTCTTATAATCGCCCCAGACGATCATGTCGGCATTGCTCATCTGGCCCAACCGGCGGACGTTCGCCACATCGGAGAAAGAATCGGGAGAGAGCTGAAGGTCGAGCAGGATTTGATTCAAGCGATCGGCAGAAACGACGCGCAGCTGCGACGACTGCCCGACTCCGGTCGCCAGCATGGTCGCCAGGCTTGGCCCGAGCCAGTCGAGATTGTGGTCCCCCGTTGAATTGCCAAACGGAAGAATTGCCAGGGTCACCGCAGGGCCGGCACCTGGGGTTCGGCTGGCCCCGCCGAATAGGTACTTTCGGCCATAGAGTGCAATGATGAGCGCGATGGCGACGACGAGCGCGCCTCCGGCCATCCACAGCTGGTTCCGTCGCGAGGGGAACGCCCGCGTCCAGCGGCGGCCGGAGCTAGGCGCAGGAACAGCGTGAACTGCGGGCAGCGCCGTTCTGGATGCCGTTAGTGTCTGTTGACCCAGGTCGTGAACGATGTCGAGCGCGGAGGCATAACGGTTGTCGCGGTCTGTCTCCAGGCACTTCATCACCACACTGTTGATCTGCGGCGGAATCGTTGCGTCGAGCTCCACCGGATCGCGAGCGCGCTCCTGGGTACGTTTCAAGAGCGTGGCGTAGGCCGTTTCCGCGTAGAAAGGCGTTTTGCCGGTGAGTAGCTCGTAAAAGATGATCCCGAGCGTGAATAAGTCCGAACGCGTGTCGATGTCTTCGCCCTTCGCCTGTTCGGGCGACATGTATTCGGGCGTGCCCACCAGAGAGCCCGTTTGCGTCATGCCGGTCATTTCCATCGACCGGGCGATACCGAAATCCATTACTGTGACGCGGCCTCTCGCGTCGATCATGATGTTCTGCGGCTTCAAATCCCGGTGAACGACGCCTTCGGAATGCGCTGCATCGAGCGCCCGGCAAATTTGGGCTACGATGCTGGTCGCCTCAGTGGCCGGAAATTTCCCTTTCTCGCGAAGAATGGATTTCAGGTCGCGGCCATCGATGAAATCCATCGTGATGAATTTCAGGCCGTCGGCTTCTCCCAAATCGAAAATCCGGATGACGTTCTTGTGCGTCACCTGGCGTGCCAGAACCAGCTCTTGCTTGAATCGGGCGAGAATGTCCGGACGGCTCGCGAGATCGGGGCGGATGATCTTGATCGCGACGAGGCGGTCGACGGCGGTGTCTCGCGCCTTGTACACCGCACCCATGCCGCCTTCGCCCAGAAGCTGTAGGATTTCGTAACGGTTTCCCAGAACTCGCCCCGCTTCGAGCGTGCCGAACATCGTGCCTGAGCTGCTGACTGGAGAAGCGGGCGCCGACCAGCCGCTCGTGCTGGGAAGCGTTTCGTCGCCCATACCGGAAGGCGCGGACGAAACAACAGAGGAACCAACCGACGAGGACGAAATCCCGCTCGACTGTGGGTTACTGGCGGGAAGCGGAGTGCTGCAGACAACGCAAACAGCCGTCCCCGGTGGATTCGTCAATCCACAGTGCGGGCATTCGGTGTCTGACGGCATGATGGCTTCTATTGGGGAATACGATACACGACCGCCTAGGGCGTTTCAAAGTCGTTTCAAATGCCCTTACTCTCAGTTTGAACTTCCCTGATCGCGACAAAAGCCGTTAAAAGCCAAACCGACGCAGCACCCGAATTCCGGCTGGCTTCCTTTCAAGACGCAATCTCCGTCCAAATTAGGATCGCAATTGGCATGCGTGCTGTTGGTCATCGGTTCAGCGGAGGCACGACTGGCTCTGGGGACTCGGGAGCGGCGGGAGCCGGACTCTTCAGTTCGGCCAGGAGAATACCCGCGAGGATCAGGGCTGCTCCCAGCAGAACGCGCGAGCCGAGGCGCTCTGCGCCCAGCAGCCACGACGTCAGCGCGGCAAACACCGGCTCGAGGCTGATCAGAATTGCCGTATGGCTTGGCGATGCGTATTGCTGCGCCCAGACCTGAAAGTAGAAGCCGATGACCGTCGACCCGATCGAGGTGACAAGCACCGCGAAAATCAAATTGCCCGTCCATGCCAAATGAGGGGTCTCCCAATGAAGGTCGCCCACGATCGGAATGAAGATCGTAGCCAGGATGCCGGTGGCAGCGATTTGGGCAAACGCGAGCGTGCCGACCGAATGGCGCTCGACGTATCGCGCGACGAAGATGATGTGCAGCGCGAACATCACCGCGCCCAGAAACACGATTGGATCGCCCCGATTCAGGCCGCCCAGGCCTTCCGCAGGAACCGTAAGCAGGAAAAGTCCGGCCAACGCGGAAATCGCACCGGCCCAGATCCATCCTGTGACCTTTCGCAATCCGCACGCGGCAAGAATCACGGGCACCAGCACGACGCTCGACCCTGTAATGAACGCTGCCTTTGAGGGCGTGGTGAACTTCAGACCGGCGGTCTGGAACACATAGCCGCCGAACATGAAGAATCCGATTTGCGTGCCGGCCCAGGCCGCGCGTCGAGTCAGGCTGCGCAACTCGCGCCAGAAGATCGCGGCCATGATGGCAGCAGAAAGTCCGAATCGCACGGCGACGTAGACGAACACCGAAACGTCGCGCAGCGCGTCCTTCACCACGACGAACGTCGCGCCCCAGATCAGGGCGCAAACTCCGAGCGCAATGTCCGCCAACAGGCGCTTGTTCCGCATGGCCTGACGAGTTTACGGGCCGAGGCACCGCCTCGCAAGGCGATCGCGGAACCCGCGAAAGGTTCGCTCACGGCGGCGTGCCCGTTCGGAGGTTGCGAATGGCAATTGACGCGACCGCAGCAAGGTAGTACAACGCGCCCACTTTGATGTTCCCGGGGTGCATCCGCGGATTCGTGCATTTCGCTAAGAACCGGCTTGGGTCGGCTTCCACTCAAAGCCGTTTTTCGCCTGGACGCTGTAAGGCAGTCGAATCGGACCACACAGGCCGGCGTAACGGACGGCGCCTGCGGACCGCGGCCGTAGGCGCTGTACTAGCCGCATGGATGCTTCTGCCGCTGGCGCCCAATACACAAGCGAAAAAGCCCGATGCATGGGTCGAATTGCGCAGCCCGCATTTCATCGTCGTAACCAACGCGGGCGAAAAGGCCGCGCGGCATACGGCGATTCAATTCGAGCAGATCCGCGCGCTGTTTCTCGCGGTGCTGGCAAATGGGCAGCCGCAATCCACCCGAACGATCGCGGTCCTCGCCCTAAAAAATGAAGCGTCGCTTCGCTCGCTGATTCCTCGGTATTGGAAGGGCTATCACGCAAGGCCCGCTGGGATTTTTTCGCACCGTATGGGCCAGTTCTACATTGCGCTCGACCTCAGCGCGCCCGGAACAAATCCCAACTCAACGATCTACCACGAATACTTTCATGCGCTCTCGACGCGTTATCTGCCCAATTTGCCCGCCTGGCTAGCCGAAGGCCTTGCCGATTTCTACGGCGAAACGCAAATCAGCGCGCGAGGGGCAACCATCGGATTGCCGGACGAAGCCTCAATGGCGGAACTGACGCGCGCTACTCCGCTTCCGCTCGAAATGCTGTTCCAGATCGACCACGCTTCCCCTTATTACAACTTGCGAGGTAAGGCATTCTTATTCCACGCCGAATCCTGGGCCGTTGCCGATTACCTCATGATCGCCGATGACGGTGCGCACCGCCGCTCGCTGTTCGGCTACATCTCTGATCTCAAGAGCGGTATGAACTCGCTCGACGCCGCGCAAGCAGAGTTCGGCAATTTGGCCAAACTACAAACGCAGATCCTCGAATATATGCGCCGCCGGTCTCACGACCATCTGCGCGCTGCATCGCTCGCGCCATTCGCGGATTCGGATTTGTCTGCGCAGGCCATTTCTGAAGCGAACGCAAACATCTATCGTGGCGGTTTTCTTGCTGTCCAGGGCCAGCCCGATCGCGCGATTCCGCTTCTGGAACACGCGACAGCAGATAATCCGAATTCCGCACTCGCGGCCCACAATCTGGCGCTCGCTCTCTTCCTTGCAGGCCGGCGCGAAAAAGCAACCGCCGTCGCCACGCGAGCGATTGCCATGAACTCGCACGACGCTATCACGCGCTATATTCGCGCCTACTGCTCCTTCCACGGGACGATGCTCCAATCCAATCCTGAAATGGAAGGCGATTTGCGAGCAGCCATCGCGGCAGCCCCTGATTTTGCACCGCCATACGCGTTTCTGGCCGCATATCTGGCCGCGCAGGGAACGCAACTTGACGATGCCTACGCGTACGCGCGAACGGCCGTGTCGCTCGACCCGCGCAACAGCATGTATGAGCTTGCGCTGGCGAAGGTATTGGGACGCCTGGGCCGCTACGACGAGTCGCATACCGCGGCTGTGTGCGCCCGCACTTTCGCCTTCGATACTTCCGATCGGCACGCCGCGGACTCTTTCCTTGCTTTCCTGGAACGGCGGGCGGCGCATTCGCATGCGACGGAATTGACTTCGACTTCAGAACCATAGTAAATGAGCGAATAGCATGACCGGCGCATCTACTCGGCGTTGCCTCACTGGCATGGTTGCTGTGCTGGCGCTTTTCTGCATCAGCGCAAAACACGATAACTGGGTGGAAGTGCGCAGTCCCAACTTCCTCGTTATTTCCAACGCGGGTGAAAAACAGGCTCGCAAGACCGCGCTTCAGTTTGAGGAAATCCGCCAGGTCTTCCGCCAGTCCCTCAAGGTCGCCAGCGGCCATCCGAGCCCTCTGATCACCGTCATCGCCGCAAAAGACGAAAACACGATGAAGCAGCTGCTGCCCGAGGACTACGTCAAGGGCCACGCTCACCACGCTGGGTACTTCGTTGGTGGCATGAACATGTACTTCGCCGTGGTCGAACTTGGCGACGGCACCGAAGATTACGAGACCTTCTATCACGAGTACTATCACTCGCTCACGGTTCCCTACTTTCCTAACTTGCCTCTGTGGGTCGCCGAAGGGCTTGCGGAGTTCTACGGGCACACGCAGATCGACGGCAAGTCGGTCGGAATGGGCCAGGCGGATTCCAACCTCGTCGCGGAGCTGCAACGTGAGCCCTTGATCCCCTTAAACATATTGTTCAAGATCGACCGCTCCTCTCCCTATTACAACGAAAATCAGAAAACCTCGATTTTCTACGCCGAATCGTGGGCGCTCACGCATTACCTCATGCTTGGCGACCGCAGCGCGCATCGTCCTGCCTTCGTCGCCTATCTCAATGCGCTCGACCAGGGTAAATCGCAGGAAGACGCCGCCGCCGAGAGTTTCGGCGACCTGAAAAAGCTGCAATCGAATCTGTCGAATTACCTGCGCAGCGCCGCGTTTTATTACATGAAGATGCCCTTCACTGCCCAGATCAGCGACACCGACCTCAAGGCGCAGCCAATCTCCGACGCCGAAGCGGAAGCCTACGAAGGCGGATTCGACGCCATTCGCCGGCGCCCCAGCGACGCAAAAAGACTTCTCGACGAAGCCCTTGCTGCCGATCCGAAGTTGCCCCAAGGGTACGAATTCACGGCAATCTCTGATTACATTAGCGGCGATCATGACACAGCTCTCGCAGCCGTGTCGAAAGCCGTTGATCTCGACCCCGACAATTCGCTCACGCGCTATCTTCGCGCGGAACTCACAACCATGGCCAACGGCTTTATGGCCGCTCCCGCGCAAGTGGAAGAGGACCTGCGCAAATCCATCCATTTGGACCCAAATTTTGCTCCGCCGTACGGCCTCCTCGCGGTTTATATGTCCGCGCATGACGAAAATTTGCCCGAAGCGCTCTCGTTCGCGCAAAAGGCCGTCTCGTTCGAACCCGCCAACGCGACGTATCAGCTTGCGCTCGCCCAGGTGCTCGCACGCATGCGCAAGTTCGACGATGCCAGAATGGCCGCCCTTCGCGCACAGGCTTGGGCCCGGCACCCGCAGGAAAAGAATGAAGCGAGCCAGTTTCTCGGCTATCTGCGAGAAGCAAGCCAATATCAAAGCGGAGTCGTTGAACCGGCAAACGGGCTCGCCAGCGGGCCGGCAAATGCCGTTGCAGCTTTCGGCGTTACGAACGACGCGCAGGGCACCGTCGCCAACGACACTTGCTCCGCAGGAGCGATGAAGTTTGATCTCCAGACGGATAGCGGTGTACTGCATCTTCGCGGCACGGGAGGTGCGTTCCCCGTCATCACCAATGGCGAAGCAAGGCCGAACGTCAATCCATGCGAGTTGAACGGAATCCAGGTTGAAGTTCAGTACAGCCCCGATCGGGAAAAGGCGGACAGCGGCGTTATCCGGCTTCTCCAAGTCACTGCTCCCGGAGAGGGGCTGGCTTCATCCGGCGCGGAAATCAGCGAGGGAAAAGTCACGAGCGTAGTCTGCCATGGAAACCAGATGCGGCTGACGTTAGCTCTCGCTTCTGGCAAGCCTGTCGTCCTTCACTCCGCCGATTACACGAAGCTCCGGTATCTCGCCGGTGCAAACTCCTCGCTGGGCGATATCGAGCCATGTTCGGAGTTGAAGGGCCGAGCCGTTAAGATCAGCTACGCCGCCACTTCAGGCAAGCCATTCGCCGGAGAAATGCAAACAATCATCGTGGGAAAATAGCCCGGCTTCTGCTTCCGTCTCTATGGAAGGACGCCGGCCATGGCGAGCGTTATCAGGCACAGCCGCTTGAGGCCGAGCGCGCGGCCGGTCGGGTCGTACCACTCGGAAGTTGTATGCGCTCCCCCGCCCATTCCGCCGCCGCCCACGGAAACAGCCGGAATTCCAAGTGAGAGCGGAACATTGGCGTCGGTGGAACTCCGCTCGAGCCGCGAGCGATTCCCAAGAAAGTGGTCCACTTCTCGAATCGTCTCCAGCAGAACGGAATCCTCGGGAAGTTTTCCTGAGGGGCGTTCGCCGAGCGACGTGAAGGTAAGTTCCAATTCGTCAGCTCGCGTGCCGGCGAAATCCGTTTCCTGCTGCGCGCCCGTTTGCATCGCTTGCCGCAGCGACGCCTCCAGGCGCGCTAACTCGGATTCGCTCTCCGATCGCAGATCGACTCGAACCGCCGCTCGCGATGGAATCGAATTCACCGAGTTGCCGCCTTCGATCACCCCGAAATTGAATGAGCTGCGCGGCCGGTCCGATACGCGCACGGCCGAAAATTCGACAATGCCGCGAGCCAGCGCGGTGATCGCGCTTGGGCCGCCAAAATCGGACCAGCTGTGGCCGCCGGGACCGGAGACGACGATCTCGAATCGGCGCGAAGCAATTCCCTGCACCGTAACGTGCTCGACGGACGGTCCATCCACCGCGATCACGGCCGAAACGCGTGAGCGGTATGCCTCCACAAGCGCGCGGATCCCGCGCAGGTTTCCCTCGCCTTCCTCACCCACGTCCCCGGCGAAAACGATCGTCCTTTTCGTGCGCACGCCCGATTCGTTCAGCGCGGCAGCCAGTCCAATCATTGAGGCAAGCCCCGCGCCATTGTCGGAAATGCCCGGCGCAACCAGCCGAGCGCCGTCTCGCTTCACTTTGATCTCTGTGCTGGACGGGAAAACCGTGTCGAGATGCGCCGCAAGCAATATCACGCCTTCATTGGTGCCCGGGCGTTCGGCGATAACGTTTCCGACCTCATCGATTCGGGTGCGCAAATCCATGTTGTCGAACAGGCGTTTCATGTATTCGGCGCGACGGGATTCGCCTCCGACGGGTGCGGGAATTTCCGTCAGAAGTACCTGCTGGTCCGTCACCCATTTCGTCTTGCTGCCGATCCACTCCAGCGCGCGAACGCAGTGCGGTATCTGCGCGATCTTTTCTATGGATTTTTCCGTGGCGCGCAAGGAAATAGATGCCATCGCCTAAAAAGATACCTCAGACGCAAAGGACTTACACGCACTTCGTCCGCCAAATACATAACACTGCCAACATGCGGGGACCAGCGAAATAAACGAGTTGTTAGTTTTTAGCAGCCGGTGGCGGAATCGACCAAGGCGAGGAGTTCATTTTCGTCCAGCACGCGCTCCGATTTCTTGGCTGCGTCGAAGATCCGATCCACCAGCGCCTCGCTCGTCGGAATGCCGCGCCTTTCCAGCCAGAAGATTACATTCGATTTCCCGCTCAGCGGCCCGATCTCGATCACCTGCTCCAGGCCGAACAGATCGGCAGGCACGCCGCTATAGATGGCGTTCGCCAGTTCCGTGTCGCGCTTCTTGTATGCCTTCACGATCGCCGCTGCGTGGACGCCCGTTGCGGTGCGAAATGCGTCGCGCCCGACAACAGGATAATTTGCGGGGATCGGAGTGCACGTGGCCTTCGACACCGTATCCGAGTATTTCTTCAGGTTCGACAGGTCTCGATTGATCAGGCCGAACAGGCGCAGGTTCACCAGCATCAGCTCCATCGGTGTGTTACCCACGCGCTCGCCCAGCGAAATTGCCGCCGCATGGATTTGGTCTGCGCCCGCCGCTGCGGCCGCCAGCGAATTTGCCACGGCCAGTCCGCGGTCGTTGTGCCCGTGCCAGTCAACGCGAATCGGCACGCCGGCTGGTTTCACGATTTCGTCTATCGCAAACTTCACGAGGTTGTACGCGCCGCGCGGCGTTGCATGCCCGACGGTGTCGCACAGCACGATGGCGCGCGCACCGGAGCGAATCGCGGTGGAATACAGCTTCTTCATCGTCGAGGGATCGGTGCGGACCGTGTCTTCCGTTACGTACATCACCGGCAGGCCTGCAGCCACCGCGAATTTCACTGCGTCTTCGGTTATGCGTTCCAGGTGTTCGACGGTCCAATCCTCTACCAGACGCCGAATCGGGCTCGACCCAAGAAACGTAGCCGCTTCGATTCGCATGCCTACGCGTTCGGAGATTTCGATGATCGGCTTGATGTCGTTCTGGTGAGTCCGCGCCGCACAGTTTGGTCGAATTTTCATGCGCGACTGCACGATCTCGCGCGCAAGCGCTTCGGTATCGGCGTAAGCGCGCGGCCCAGCGCCCGGCAGCCCGATGTTGACCGTCTCAATGCCAAGCGATTCCATCAAATGGAGAATTTCGATTTTTTCGCCGATCGAAGGATCGCGGACGGAAGGATTTTGCAGCCCGTCGCGCAGCGTCTCGTCATTCAGGACGACGCGTCGCCCCGGCGCAATCTCAGGCTCTGCAACGAGATTCCAGTCGTAAATGAGTTCGCTTTTCACAACGGCGATTTTCGTCCGTTTGCTATTCCAACGAGAGGAACGACACAGCCGCAACCTCAGATGCGATGACCTCTGAAAACCACGCCGCGAGCGCCGCGACGCTTGACCATCGCCTTCACTCGATTGCTCCAGCGCGGCGCAAATAGCCCGTCAACGAAACCGCGCGCGGAATCGGCAAGCTGACCGCTATAACCGAACCACCAGGCTTTGTGAATTCGCGGGAGGCGGTCAACGTCCACGTATTTTACTTGAACCATTTCGAGCAATCCAAGGCGCGAATGGGTGTGCCCCCAGCCGCTTTCACGCGGCCCGCCGTGAGGAGCCTCAGATATACCGTAGTAGCTGACCAGATCGTTGATCATCACGGAGCCGGCGCGAAGCTGCGAGGCAATCCGGCGCGCGCTGCGCATGTCGCGCGTCCACGCGCTGGCGCTCAGCGCAAAAGGCGAATCATTTGCCATCGCGACGGCCTGTTCCGCGGAATCTACAGTGCAAATAGCGAGCACCGGGCCGAACGTCTCTTCCTGCATCAGTTTCATCGAGTGATCGACACCCGTAACGACCGTCGGTTCGAGAAAATTTGCGCCCAGATCGGCGCGACGGCCGCCGCCTGCGACTATTTTCGCGCCGCGCTCCACGGCATCGCGCAATTGCTCTTCCACTTTTTCGAGCTGCCTGAGACGGATCATCGGACCGACTTCGGCATCCGGTTCGGAAGCCGCGCCAACGCGCAGCTTCTTCGTTTTCTCTACGCACAGACTGGTAAACCGCTCGGCGACGGATTTCTCCACATAGATTCGCTCGACAGAAAGACACGCCTGGCCGCAATTCGTGAAACTGCCCCACACAGCGGCGCTGGAGGCGATATCGAGATCCGCATCGGCTAGCACAAGCATTGCGTCCTTGCCGCCAAGCTCCAGAATCGACGGAATCAGCTGGTGTGCGCACGCTTCCGCGACACGCCTTCCAGTGGCAACGCTTCCCGTAAAAATCACCTTGTCTGGTGCGCATTCGATCAGTGCCGCACCCAGATCGCCTGCGCCCTGGACAAC
>DASUJR010000337.1:0-7647 GCA_036279175.1 Candidatus Acidiferrales bacterium
GCACCCGTTTGAGGACGCGGCGCGTCTGCCCGCGCTGCAGAGCAACAACCGCGCGGCGGAGGCGGAGGGCGTTGCTGATCACCGAGACGGAGCTGAAGGTCATCGCGGCACTGGCGATCACGGGGCTCAGCAGCACGCCGAAAAAGGGATATAGCACGCCCGCGGCGATGGGCACCCCGATCGTGTTGTAGGCGAAGGCGAAGAAAAGGTTTTGGCGGATGTTTCGCATCGTGAGTTTGCTTAACGCGCGTGCGCGAACGATGCCGCGCAGGTCGCCGCGCAGCAAAGTGATTCCGGCGCTCTCGATTGCCGCGTCAGTACCTGTACTCATGGCGATTCCGACGTTGGCCTGGGCCAGCGCGGGCGCGTCGTTGATGCCATCGCCCGCCATCGCAACGATGCGGCCCTCCGCCTGGAGACGCTTGATGATTTCGCTCTTCTGGCCGGGGAGAACCTCCGCTTCGATGCGCTCGATGCCGAGCTTCTGAGCAACCGCGTTCGCGACGCGCGAACTGTCGCCCGTGAGCATCACAAGTTGCAGTTTCTGCCGATGGAGCTGGTCGATGGCGTCGGGTGCGGTGGATTTGATCGGGTCGGCGGCGCCAAGAATGCCGGCTGCTTTTCCGCCGATAGCGATGAAGATCACCGTTTGGCCATCGCTTTCAAGCGCTTGGGCGCGAGCATCGAGTTCGCCGAGCGGCAACCGCAGCTCCGCAAAAAGGGCGCGATTCCCGAGTGCGGCTTGCTTGCCGTCAACGGCGCCAGTGATCCCTTTGCCCGCGCGGTAATGGAAGTCGGTCAGATCGCCGGGCTCCGCGTTACGTTCTTTTGCAGCATCCAGAACGGCGCCGGCCAGCGGATGTTCGCTGGGACCTTCGAGCGTGGCGGCCAGTCGCAAGACCTCCAGTTCGCTGGAGCCTGCAGCCGCGACGATCGACGTAATGTGAGGACGGCCTTCGGTGATCGTGCCGGTTTTGTCGAGGACGATGGTGTCGACCTTCTCGAGAAGTTCAAGCGTCTCTGCATTCTTTACGAGCACGCCGGCAAGCGCGCCCCGGCCGGTTCCGACCATGATCGCCATCGGTGTGGCGAGCCCCAGCGCGCAAGGGCAGGCAATCAACAGGACGGCGACAGCATTGAGCAGGGCGTAGGCAAATTTCGGCTGCGGCCCGAGCAGGCCCCAGCCAATGAACGTCGCGATCGCGACGGCGATCACAGCAGGAACGAAATAGGAGGCCACCCGGTCTGCAAGCGACTGGACCGGTGCACGGGTTCTTTGCGCTTCGCTGACCATGCGAATGATTTGATAGAGCAGCGTGTCGTTGCCCACGCGCTCGGCGCGCATGACGAACGTTCCCGTGCCATTGATTGTGCCTCCGACGACGCGACTACCCGGAGTCTTTTCCACGGCGATGGGCTCGCCGGTCATCAGGGATTCGTCGACGGCGCTGTTTCCGTCTGTGACGACTCCGTCGGTCGGGATTTTCGCGCCCGGCCGGATGCGCAAGAGATCGCCGACGGCGACTTCCTGCAAAGGGATATCCATTTCCGTTCCATCGCCGCGCACGAGGCGCGCGACGGAGGGCGACAGCTTCAGGAGAACGCGAATGGCGTTGCCGGTGCGTTCGCGGGCGCGAAGTTCGAGGACTTGCCCCAACAGGACGAGTGTAGTAATCGCGGCGGCCGCTTCGAAGTAGACGGGCACGCCGCCGCTTTTGTTGCGGAAGGACGCCGGGAAAATTCCCGGGAAAAGGACGCCGGTCAGGCTATATACGTAGGCGACGCCGATGCCAATCGAGATGAGCGTGAACATGTTCGCGCTGCGATTCTTGATCGAGGCCCATCCGCGTTGAAAAAATGGAGAGCCGGCCCAGAGGACGACGGGAGTTGCGAGTGCCAGCTCAATCCATTCAGTCAGGCGAGGAGAGAACCAGGACAAGAGCCCGCGTCCGGGCATCCCGAAATCCATGCCGAAGAGGAGAATCGGAAGCGTGAGAATGATGCTGAGCCAGAAACGCAGCGACATGCCGTCAAGTTCGGGATTTTCCTCATCGGCGGCGACCTGGCGCGGTTCGAGGGTCATGCCGCATTTCGGGCAGTTGCCCGGCTTGTCGCGAACGATTCGCGGGTGCATCGGGCAGGTATATTCGATCGTTGTTTCGGGCATGGCGAGGACTTCGGGTTCGAGCGCCATACCGCATTTGGGACACGCGCCGGGATCGTTCTGGCGGACTTCGGGATCCATCGGACAGACATATGTGCGCCGGAGGTCTTTGATCGGCTTGCCGACACGTTTGGGCGGAGGCTCGGCGGAAGGTTGCGAAGGCTCGATGAGGTCTTCCGTGGCGGCCGGCATCGTTTCAGCCGAGACCGTCGCGGATGGTGACGAGCCGGCGGGCGCGACCGTATTCAGGCCGGAGCCACTGAGTTGGACCATTCCTTGGTCTTGCACAAGCAGACCGGTCGGTTTGCTGCTGAGGTATTGGTCAGGAGCGGCGCCGAACTTCGTTGCGCATCCGTCACAACAGAAATAGTAGATCGTGCCGTTGTGCTCCGTAGTGACTTTGGCGCGGGCCGGATTGACGCTCATTCCGCAGACTGGATCGCGTTCCATGGTTTCCTTAACGAGCGTGTGTGTAAATGAGGCTCAGTAGTTCGTCGTACATCGATTCCGTCTGCGCCTTCGTGCCTTTGCGAATTGCCTGGGTCGCGCAGTGGCGAAGATGATTGCGCATCAGTGCGCGTCCGACGGCGCGAAGCGCTTCTTGAACGGAGGAAATTTGAACAAGGATATCGGCGCAGTAGCGCTCTTCCGATACCATCCGTTGGATGCCGCGGATTTGGCCCTCGATGCGGCGGAGTCGCTTCATATTAGAGGCGCGAATCTCTGGATCGACTCCTAGGGCCTTGCGCTGAACGTGAGACATTAAGTATACCCCCTAGGGGTATAATACAACGCACTCACATGGTGATGCAACCAGACAGGGAAGCGGGGAAATGGACGCCCTAGTCGAGCGATGATGCATCGGCGTCGGTGATGGAATCCATAACCTTTTCTTGGGCCGGCGTGCCATTTTGGCGTTTGACGTTCTGACAGGGTGACGATACCCTTACGCCTCGATCCGCAAAGGATCGATAATCCGCCAGACAACTGAGGCGTCGCCTCGAGGAGATGCATGTCGAACGAACTGCGCAACTTTTTAGCCCTCTCGTATGACGAACTCGAAGAACTCAATCTGAAGGCGAAAAAGCAGCGTCAGGACCGTGTTTCCGCACACAAGGTGCAGGAAGAGCGGCTGAAGTACCTGACGGACGAAAAGCGCATCAAGGCCATCACCGTGCTGTTCAGCGACCTGGAAGGCCGCCTGCACATGCTGGACTATGACAAGAAATTCATCCTGAAGAGTTTCGATAACCTGACGTTCGACGGGTCGTCGATTCGCGGATTCACCGCACAGCGCGAGAGCGATCTGCGGCTGGCGATCGATTGGAACGCATTGTATTGGGGCCCGGCCGATGTTTTTGGCCCAGGCAAGATTCTGGTGTTCGGCGATGTGATCGACAAGGACGGCACGCCATACCGGGCAGACTTGCGCGGGGTGCTGAAGGCCTTCGCCGAAAAGATGCACAAGGACGAAGGCTACACGCTGAATGCCGCCAACGAAATCGAAGGATTTTTGTTCAAGGGCGTCGATGCAGAGCGGCGTTATCACGAAACGCTGAAGTTTGAGTACGTCAACACCGGTGGCTACTATCACTCATTGCCGGGCGATCCGCTGCGTACCTTCATCGATACGACGGCGGAAGTGCAGCGCTCGATGGGTTTTCAGAATGAGAAGGATCATCCGGAAGTCGCGCCCTCGCAATTTGAAATCAATTATTCGTATGGCGATGTGGTCTCCGCCGCGGACCGGATTCAGCTCTACAAGCTGATTTGCCGGCAGGTAGCCACGAACATGGGGCTCACCGCGTCGTTTCTGCCAAAGCCGGTGGTCGGCGTAAACGGCAGCGGCATGCATACGAATCTTTCGATCAGCAAGGACGGGAAAAACCTGTTCTGGGATCCCAAGGGCGAGGAAAAACTCAGCAAGATCGGGTGGGCGTTCGTCGATCGCGTGCTGACGCAGGGAACCGATTTCTGTCTGGTCATGAATTCGAGCGTGAACGCGTACCGGCGTCTCGACCCGCACTTCGAAGCGCCGAACCAATTGAAGGCTTCGGCGGTCGATCGCGGCTCGATGATCCGCATCCCCATCGGAAACGAGCGCAGCATGCGCGTCGAGTTCCGTTCCGTGGCGCCCGACGCGAATCCCTATCTCGTGCTGTATTCGATATTCAAGACTGGCATTCAGGGCGAAACGGCGAAGATCAAGAATCTTCGTCAGGCCGAGCGGTACCTGCCGGACAACATTTATACCGCGCTCGAGAATTTCAAGAATTCCGCGTGGATGGCGGAGATTCTGGGCGAGGACGTGAAGAAGCGCTTTGCGGATCTGAAGCAGGCTTCGGCGGACCGTTGCGCGCGGCTGTTGGGCACATTCGTCAAGCCACAGGAAGTGCAGTACCACCACGAGGTCTACAACCAGTTTCTGTGGAACTTGTTTTAGCCCGGTTTCGTCATTTTAGAGCGTTGCAGAGCTTCGAATCTCGTTGTTTGCTTCAATTTGCGCTCCCAACGTTCGTTTGCGAATTTGGCAGGCAACCTCACCGCTGAGATGCGTTCGGCCTGCGACTGATGCCTGAAACTTCTGCGAGCACTGCGGGCGGGCGCGCCGTCTTCGCATATCCCGCTTTCCGTAATTACGAGCTGGCGCGATTCCTGATCGTGGTGTCGCTGGAAATGCAGTCGGTCGCTGTCGGCTGGCAGGTGTACGACATTACGCGACAGGCGTTTGCGCTGGGAGTGACGGGACTCGTCCAATTTCTTCCCGGGGTTCTGTTGTTTCTCATCGCCGGGCATGCGGCGGATGTGATCCATCGCCGGCGCTTGCTGACCACCTGCTACGCGGGATTTGCGCTCTGCTCGGCGTTGCTGCTTGCGCTGTCGATTCATGGCGAGCCACGCGTGTTCTCTATTTATGTGGTGATGACTCTGGTGGGCGTGGTGCGTTCGTTCAGCGCGCCGGTGACCCGCGCGATTCTGCCTCAACTCGTTCCTATGGAGATTTTTCCGAGCGCCGTCGCATGGCATTCCAGCGTGTATCAGACGGCGAGCATTCTTGGGCCGGCGGTCGGCGGATTGATTTACGCGGCGTATCGCGGGCCGGAGGCCGTGTACGCGACGGCGCTTGTGGCGGCAGTGATTGCGGGCGTGGTGACTCTGCGGATCGAAATGATGGATCGGATCGCGTCGCGTGGGCCGGTGAGCTGGAACACGGTGTTCGCGGGGCTGCGTTACATCTGGCGCGAGAAGGTAATTCTCGGCTCGATTTCACTCGATCTGGTTGCCGTGTTGCTGGGCGGAGCAGTTGCGCTGCTGCCGATTTATGCGCGCGAAATTTTGCGCACCGGTCCATGGGGGCTCGGTATTCTGCGCAGCGCGCCCGGAGTGGGAGCGGCGGTCATGGCGATCTTCCTCGGCTTTCGTCCGTTGCGGCGCCGGGCGGGCGTAGCGATGCTATGGTGCGTAGCGGGATTCGGAGCTGCGACGATCATTTTTGGACTCTCGCGCAGCTTGATCGTGTCGGTGTTGTCTCTGGTGCTGGTGGGCGCGACGGACATGGTCAGTGTGGTGATTCGCGGAACGCTGGTGCAAGTGAACACACCGGATGAAATGCGCGGACGAGTGAATGCCGTCGACATGGTGTTCATCGGCGCGTCAAACGAACTGGGCGAGTTCGAGTCTGGGCTGATTGCCCAGTGGCTTGGCGCGGTGCCGGCAGTAATTATCGGCGGCGTCGGCGCGATCATCGCAACGGCGCTGTGGGCCTGGTGGTTTCCGGCGCTGCGACGCGCCGACAAACTCGTTGAAACCGCGCCGGCCAAGAATCCGTGACCGTGTTTATATAAATTCGGGGCGCGGCGGATGGTCGACGATGATGGCGCGGCCATCGGTCAGAACTTTCACCGAGTGCTGAGCGTTCCGCGGAACAATAGTCACGATGCCCGCACGCACGATTTTCGTCACGCCTTCAGTCGTGATTTCGAGTTCACCTTCCACCACTTCGTAGACTTCTTCCTCAGGATGAAAGTGTTCGTGGATTGCCGCGCCTTCCACAAAATCGTAATGTGCGAAGGTCATGTTCGTGGAGTGAAAGTAGCGGCCATGGCAGCCGGGCAGGCGTTCGATACGTCGGAGACTGCTGGTGTAGAGGAATGGCATAGGTCCTTCCAATACGGCGCAGCCGGCTTATTGAAAGTGGGAAAGCATGACGGCGTCGGCCAGCCCACGCCCGCGCGCGAGCAGCAATTGCTTGCCATCTGGCGAAAAAGCAATCGACCAGATCTGAAGAGAGTCGAATTTCGTTATTTGGCGGGCTGGCTCAACTTTCTTTCCCGGTGCGTTTACAGGCTGTTCCCACAGGTTCGAGACGTTGGATGGGGCGTCCGTGGCGATGTAGACGACACCGCGCCCGTCTGGCGTCCACGCAATATGATTTTGGCCCTCGCTCACGTTCTGCGATTGGGCGATTCTGTAGCTGGATTGAACGGCTCCGGTGGTCGCGTCCAGAATGTAGAGCCGCACATCCGGATTGTCCGCCCAATCGATCACCGCAAGGCGTTTCCCGTCCGGGGAAAGAGCTGGTTCGAGGTAACTCTTGTCGGCCACTTGCGACGCGCCCTTTCCATCCGTGCCGATCCGCCAAAGCCGCACTTGACGATTCGCCGTGCGGTTGTAAAAGACCGTTTTGTCGTCGGGAGAGCAAACGGGGAAAAGATCTTCGCGCTCGGACGTGAGTTGCGTCAGGTTTCCGCCGTCGTCATTGGCGTGCATCAATCCCTGCTTGGTCATAAAAACGAGATTCCCACTGTTACCGCAGGACGACGGTCCGATGCCCGCAGCGAGGCTCGGGCTCACATTCTCGGATTCTCCGGTCGACGCATCGATTTTGCCTATTCCACTCTGACCGGAAATGAAATATCCATACAAGACGCCTCCTTTGGGCGTCCAAGCCGTACCCAAAAAGCCTTGCGAGGGCCCAGAATTCGGTGAAATTTCGCGCGGATCCGCTTTCCCCAGTTTGCCGATATTTCCGGTAGTCACCCATAAGGTCGAGCCGAATCGCGCCTGAATCGTTACCAGTTTCGAGCCATCGTTGGTCATGCTGCTGTCCACGTAGAAGTTCAAGTCATTTGTGATTTTCCGCAGCGTGCCGCCGGGATAGCTGATCTCGTAGATCTGCGAATTATGGCCGACCGGGTCGTGCGCGACGCTTCCCGCTGTGACGAGTCCGGAACCATCAGGGAGCCACTGCATCTGAAACAGCGAGTTCCAGTCCGTGTTTCCCAGACGCGTTTCTTTCTCAGTCGAGACGTCGACCGTTTCTACCAAAGCTGAGCTGAAGAAACTGCTCGGCAACAAGCCTACGGCGATATGTGCCCCATCGGGAGACCAGGATGGGCCGCCGCCTCCGCTCGAAGCGTTTTCGAATGACGCCGGACTGTGAGCCGTCGCCAGCACGTGTACATTCGAACCGTCCGTATTCG
>DASUJR010000338.1:0-17658 GCA_036279175.1 Candidatus Acidiferrales bacterium
GCGCGAGAAACGGCACCCCACACCGATTGGTTCTGACTGAGGTTGACCAGCAAGCGCACGTTCGGCTCAACATCAAAGCCGGTAAAATCGTTGTGGTCCAACTTGGATCCAATGGTCAACCGCAGGCGGTCATTCAGGAGTCCAATTTCGTCCTGGAAGAACGCGTTGAATTGGTTGTACTGACCTTGGGTCGGCTGAACGGCGACCGTGAAGGTCGAATCGTTCCTGTCCTGGATCGACCGATAACCCGCTCCCCAAACGATGTTGTGCGAGCTTCCCACGTGGAAATCGTGCTGAAATTCGATGTCGTAGACGGACTCGTGATCCACAAACAAGTTTGGATCAGCAAAGTTCGTCCGGTCGAAATACGCCAGCAGCGAGATCGACGAATTGCTGAACGAGTGGTCCCATCGAGTGAGTACGTCACCGCCGCTATAGTCGCCCGTGTTGCGGAATGTGCTCGAATATGGCGCCGAGAGGGAGGGGACTGTCAGCGTTTCGCCGTCGCGACTGTGATACATCTGCCCCTGAACCGTCAGGGAATCCTTAGGGGAAAGCGTCCAGTCAGAGCGGAATCCGCCGCTCTCCTGATACCACCCATCGTACGCGTCTTGTCCTGTCAGACTCGTGGAAGAAGCGAAGTCGAAGCCCTTAACGTATGCGCGGTAGTAGCCTTTGTCGCCAACACTGCCGCCGTAACGAACGCCGTCGGCGGTCAGCTCTTCGTCACCGCCACCGGCCTTGACCAGAGCGGATTGTGTGTCTTTCGCTTTCTTCGTAATGATATTGATCACGCCATCGACCGCGTTGGCGCCCCATAGAGTTGCTCCCGGCCCGCGGATCACTTCGATCCGCTCCACATCGTCAAGCATCACGTCCTGAACATCCCAGTAAACGCCGGAAAACAGCGGTGTGTAAACGCTTCGGCCATCGATCAGAACGAGCAGCTTATCGTCGAAACGTCCATTGAAACCGCGCGATCCGATTGCCCATTTGTTCTCGTCGATTCGGGCCACTTCCAATCCAGGGACCATTTCCAGGAGTTCTGGAATATTTCTCGCGCCGGACCGCTGGATATCGTCCTGAGTGATGACGAACACGGCGGCTGGAGCATCAGCGACTTTTTGCGCTCGCTTCGAAACCGACGTGACCTGCATATTCATGAGGTCTTCGACACTCATGGTGGTGACGTCTCGAACTTGTTTGCGAGCGTCGGCACGCACACTGGTAGCCACGAATACTGTGGCTAGAGCAGCTGCGAGCAACCGCCTCGATCGGCCGTTTCGCGACGACCCCGATTCCGCGCTTACTCGCGGGGCCCCTGTTTTCTTTAAGTGGCTGTTTTTCATACGGCTTCCTGGAGTACGCGAGATAACTGCAAACCGTGCCTTTGGGAACGAGACAACACTTTGGAATAGAAACTATCAACGTGGCGGTATGACCGGGCGTATCCGTCCTTCAGCCAGATGCACTGGCAATACTGACGAAGGATCTCTGCCCCGAAATTGGTCAGAACGGGAGCGGCGTGCTCCGATGCCACGACTGGGATATCTTCCAATTCGAAGTTCTCGTAGGCAGCCGCGGCCGCACTGAGCAAAGCGGTCCCTGCACCTTCGATCTCTCCCGAAGAAAGGTGCGGAGACATAAGCAGATCGCAACGATTCTCGAGAAAGCTGAAGTTCAAGCCCAGCGGTCCGCGATATGCGAGGGCGGCGGCCAACAGTTCGTCTGTGCGTTTGCTGTAGGCGAGCCAGACACTTCGAGTGCGCCGCAGCCCGACGCGGCGATACAACCCGTCCAGAGCGCTTAGGGAAACGTCCGTCCCAAGCTCCTCGGCTGTGACATACACACGCCCACGAGCCATCTCGGCGATTGCCCGAAGGTCGCGGTTTCGGCTTGGGTCGTAGGCGACCACGCGAATTCCCGCATCGGGGGGAAGTGACCGTTGACGCGACAAGGCGAGATATGCGTGCCGTTGAACTGACGAAAGAGAACCGCCGATGCTCTCCGTCATCGACCCGAAGACGCGTGCCGGGAAGCGATTCTCCGGACGATACCAGTTCTGCGCGGACTCGTCGGATCCCTTCAAAATGCTTTCGGCTTCAGCCGCCAGCATCACGGCGCGCGAAGCGAAAGGATTACTCTCTGAAACCAGGTGTTGATATGTCCAGCCGTGCCGGGCGCTGCGCCAGACCGCCAGTGAAGCCCGCCCCTGCTCCGTGTCCCCTGCTGTCAGAACGTACAGCAGAGACTCCTCTGCACGAAGCATACGCCGCCAGTTTTCCTTCACGAGCTGCAAATGCGGAAGGAGTCGGGAGGCCTTTTCGGGATACAGAAAACCTGTATTTCGATAGAGCTCGAAAAGTTCGTCGACACCGACCTCGTTCACCTGCACACCATAAGCCGTGCGCAATTGCGATAGGCGGGGCAGCTTGTTTACTGTGTCCTGGTCTAACGCGTCCAGGGGCATGTGGCCTCCACTGACATTCGTTCGCCTTTCGATTGTGTTCTGGGGCCCCACCCCAGAACACCCGTGCAGAAGGACAGATTCAAAAGACCCTTCACACACTAATTCGGCACTTCGTGAAATCGACTATTTATAGAGGTATGCGCCCCTAGTAAGAATGGAACGTCCGTACCATTTCGGCGCGTATGCCGCGATTGCGTTAATAGCAGGCTCGGAGCGACTCCGTCTGAAGAACAGGTTGTCTTTTCGACAAGCGGCGTTCAGGCGAGGCTATGCCCATGGCGGTGCTTTAGGGCAGAATCGGGGCAGGATGGCGGAAGCTTATGCTAAACAGGCGATTCAAAATGGCTGAAGCACCCTACGTACTCAGGCGCACCAATCCACGCGTCCCGTTTTTCGCGGATGCGGAGATGAGTCTCGAAGACGGAATATCCGTGCGTGCACAAGTCAGCGAACTGAGCTCACGCGGCTGCTATGTCGACGCGCTCCAGCTCGTTCCTGTGGGTGCCAAGATGGATCTAAACATCTGCTATGGCCCGATCACTTGTCAGGTTAAGGGGAAGGTAATCTATAACCACTCGGGCGGCGGCCTAGGGGTCTTCGGTATGGGAGTGGTCTTTAGAGAAATGGCCCCCGAACAACACGACATGATAAATAGCTGGGTGTCTCAGCTTGTACGGCCGCGTCATCTGGCCGGTACTGAGCAAAATCCCAGCGCACCCCACGTTCCTTACGCGAAAAATCTGCCGCCTCAGCTTTAGAAACCACCAACAATCAATGCAATAACAAGCGATCTATGCAGAAATTTGCTCGCACTCGGCGGAAACGACTTCTCGAAGCTTGCTAAGTAACGCTTCGCGCGTGAAAGGTTTGGATACAATCGACGCTGCAGGCTCAATCGATCTCTGATCGATGAACCCGGTATATCCCGAGATATAGAGAATTTTCATGTCAGGGCGCATCGCGATGAGCTGCTTGGCCAAAGCCGGGCCGTTCATCCTGGGCATAATGACATCGGTGATCAACAGGTGAATCACCTCTTGGTGATCCTTGGCGATCCGAATGGCATCTTCCGGACTGTTCGCTTCCAGCACGTTGTACCCGCCCGTCGTAAGCCATTCCCGCGTCAGTTCGCGAACAGAGCTGGCATCCTCAACCAGGAGCAGCGTTTCGGTACCGCGCAGACTTTCCGCCCGGCACGGTCCCGGCTTCCGTGCTGGAGCCTTTTCTGTAGTTTGAGGCAGATAGATAGAGAACGTCGTGCCACGCCCCAGTGCGCTATCAGCTGCGATGTGACCTGAGCTCTGCTTGACGACGCCGTACACTGTCGAAAGTCCCAGTCCCGTGCCTCTGCCCTCCTTCGTGGTGAAGAATGGCTCGAAGATGTGAGCCTGTGTCTGGCGGCTCATTCCAACGCCCGTGTCAGTTATCTCGAGAAGCACGTAGGGGCCGGGCGTCAGATTGGGGTCTCCCTCGAAACCGCGCTCAATTTCGGCATTCGTCGTGCGAATCAGCAGCTTTCCTCCATTGGGCATGGCGTCACGGGCATTCACAACCAGATTCATAATGACCTGCTGCATCTGACCGGCATCCGCCTTGATGCGCCCAAGCTTCGGATCCAGAAGAGTCTTGAACTCAATGTTTTCACCGATCAACCGCTGCAGCATTTTTTCGAGATCGGTAATGATGCCGTTCAGGTCCAGTACGCTTTGTTCCAGCATCTGCTGCCGGCTGAAGGCCAGCAGTTGCCGCGTCAATGACGCCGCGTGAGTGCCCGCTTTTTTGATTTCTTCGACGCTCCGGAGCGATGTTTCGCTGCGGGTCAAGCGCTCTTCGAGCAACTCGCTGTGCCCAATCATTACAGTCAGCAGGTTATTGAAGTCATGCGCGATTCCGCCGGAGAGCTGTCCAATAGCGTCCATACGTTGCGATTTGCGCAACTGGCGCTCCAGGGCTTTTTGCTCGGTCATGTCCCGGAAGATGGAAATGACACACTTGTTCCCGTCAATCTCAATGATTTCGGCCGAATTCAAACCGCTTCGCTGTTCTCCCGATTTCGTCAAAAACGTAATCTCCGCATCGCGAATCGAACCGTCGCTCTCGAGCGCCTTCAACATTAGAGCCCGGTCTTCGGCCTGCTCCCAGAAATTCATGTCGAGAGACGTGCGGCCAATCACCTCGTCGCGCGTGCACCCAGTCACACGCAGGAAGCTTTCGTTGACGTCGATGTACATACCGTCATCGAGGCGGGCGATCGTGATCGGCTCGGGATTGGCATGAAACGCCTTGTAAAACCGTTCTTCTGCCCTCTTCCGGTCGCTGATGTCTCTCGTGATCGTTGCTGCGCCGATCAGCTTACCGGCCGCATCGTTCACAGGAGAAATCGCCGTGGATACGTCGATGAAGTCTCCATTCTTTTTGATGTGGGTGCTGTCGTGCATCTGAACTGCTTCGCCGCATTTCAGCCGCTCAAGCATGGCGGGAAGCTCTTCTCGCTGTTCGGGTGGCAGAAGGATGTTTCCCGATTTGCCTAAGACTTCACCCGCTTCATACCCATAGAGCCGCTGTGCGCCGGCGTTCCAGCTGACCATTGTTCCTGCAAGGGTGTGAATGACAATCGCATCGTTCGAGGATTCGATGATCGATGCCAGCTGTGAGAGCCTTTCTTCGATGCGTTTGCGCTCGGCGATTTTGCTTTTGAGTTCCTGGTTCACACGCACCAGATCCGCGGCTCGCGCTGCGATTTCCCTCTTTTGCTCCCCGTCGTTTCGCAAATCTACATCCGCGCGGAGAAGCTCGATGAACGCCACCCATGAAAAATTGTCGAGCAGCAGCGGAACAATTACGTCCGCCGTCGTTGTTTCCAACTGCCGCGTTTTATTAGCCGCGCTCATATTGTGCAGCGACTGCTCGTATCTATGAATGGAGGACCAACGCGCGCTAGCCGCGGCAAAGAGTTCTCTTTGCTTCCTGGAATCGAGAAGCTCTTCGATCTTTTGCACGAGGGTTCGAATCTTGGCGAAACACTCAAGCTGCTGCTCAACAAGCGGCTCAAGGTTCCGGCCACCCCGTACAAAGATTTCTGTGGTTAGCTGAACGAGCCGATTGGAGATCACCAACACCCGCTCCGCCATCTCTAATTTGGTTTCGACAAGACTCTGCCGAATTTGGCTAGGGTTGGGGCTCATGCCGGATTTTTCTCCGTCAAAAGGCGTCCGATGCTTTCAAGCAACCTTTGAAAATCGAACGGTTTCGAGAAGTAGCCGTCGCAGCCGATCTCATCCGCCCTCGCGCGGTCGTTCACCAGCGCGTGCGCGGTCAGAACGATAAGCGGAATGTCTCGTGTTCCAGGCTCGGACTTGAGTAGTTCGATCACTTGCCACCCGTTAATGCCCGGCAGGCTGATATCCATCAAAATTACATCGGGTGACTCGGAGCACGCGAGCGCATATCCCTGCTCACCATCTTCCGCGGCGACAACGAAAAAGCCATTGCGCTTCAGCCGCCGCGAAATCATCTCTCGGCTAGCTTGGTTATCTTCGACAACAAGAATTTTCGCCATCGTTACGTTTTCCCCTTTACCCTAGTGGCAGCCCCACACAAACACCCACTGCTCGAAACGTATGTAGTTTCAGTGGCTTACGCAAGATCGCCCTGGAATGCACGGATTGTGCTCTTTCGGCGCGCCGTTCCAAATAGCCGGGTAGTACTGATTTAGCGGGTTCGAACCTAACAGCAAACCTGTGCAAGTCAGGATTGGATGGGCAGCCTGCGAATCGCCATCGAAAGTGGGAAGGGCTTACCTCCTTTCAGGGTAATCCATTGGTGCGGGTTAACCGCTCCTGTGAAAGACATTGATCCCGTCATATGGCCGTGAATGATTACTTCCAGAAAGTTGGATGAATGTGAGGGGGCATAGCGAGTGCCATTCCTTCCGTAGGGGCCCACTGGGATTATTGTCCTCACGCCCAGGCGACGCTCGTGCTGAACCGGATGGCACGGCGCGCTCTTCGGCCTCGGCAAAGCTTTACGGCAAGCTATTCATAACGTAAAGCCTTCATAGGATCGACCTTCGTAGCACGCATTGCAGGTATATAGCTTGCCGCCAGCGCGACGGCGGCTAGTATTGCGGAAACCGTGACGAACGTCAGGGGATCGGTCGGCTGTACACCAAAGAGAAGCTTCGCCATCAGCCGCGTCAAACCAAGTGCCGCGCCAATACCGAATGCCAAGCCAATGAGGGTGAGCAGGACCCCCTGCTTCATGACGAGTGAAAGCACATTGCCGCGTTGTGCACCCAGGGCCATGCGCAAGCCGAATTCCTTCGACCGCCGGGCGACCGAATAAGAAATCACTCCGTATATACCGACCGTGGCAATCACAAGCGCCACGCCGGAAAACAGGGTCAGCAGCAACGTCAAGAATCGTGGCTGCGATTCTGCTTCAGAGAGCACGGCGTCCATCGTTTGTACGCGCGCCAGAGGAATGGTCGGGTCGACCGATTGAAGCTTGTTTCTGACTGCGTAGACGAGCGCCCGAGGATCGGTCTGCGCCCGCAGCACGAAGTAAGCATTTCGCATACCCGCCGCCTGCGTTTGCGCGTATGGCAAATAAAGCTCTGTTCCTGCGGGTCTATCCAAGCCGGCGTCCTTCACGTCCTCAACCACGCCCACGATCGTGCACCACGGAGGGTCATAGCTTGGCTGGATCCGTTTGCCGATGGGGCTTTGGTTTCCCCAGAACGTTCGCGCCATCGTCTGGTTGATGATCGCCACGTCCGGGGTGCCTTTCGTATCACGCTCGTCGAACAAGCGGCCTTCCATGAGACGGATTCCCATCGTCTTGAAGTAGTCTTTGCTTACCACTTGGTAGAAGTCGACATTTTCAATTGGCCCGCCTTTCACCTTCACAAAATTTTCGATCTTCGTATCATTCATGTTCGGCGGACGCATCGGCGGCAGGCCGGAAACGATCGCGGCCGATTGCACTCCGGGCAAGTGTGTAATCGCGTCTTCCATCCTGGTCCAGAAGGCTACTAGCTGATCGGGTTTGGGATAGGTCGCCCGCGGCAGATTCACATTCATCGTGATCACACGATCCGGGTTGATTCCCGTGTGAACTTGCTGAAGTTTCCAGAAGCCACGCACCATCAGGCCGCACCCGATCAGCAGGACCAAAGCCATCGCCAATTCACCAGCTACTAGCGCTCGGCGAAAACCCTGCGCACCCGACCCGGAAGTGGTGGACCCAACCGTATCCTTGAGCGAATCTTGCAAATTCCGGTAAGCGAGCCCGATAACCGGCGCAAGACCGAACAGTATGCCGGTCAGAACCGTTGCGGCGATCGTGAATAGAAGAACGCGGCCGTCGATGCCCACCTCTGCAGCGCGAGGCAGGCTGCCGGCGTTCGTCAGCTTGATCACCTGTAGCCCGCCATAAGCGAGGCCGAGACCGAACAGTGCCCCCACCGAGGAAAGCAGCAAGCCTTCCCTGACAAATTGCATAGCGAGCCGTCCCGTTCCGGCTCCCAACGCACTGCGGATCGCGATCTCGCGCCTGCGTGCTTCGGCTCGCGCCAACAGCAAATTTGCGACGTTCACGCAGGCGATCAGCAGTACGAATCCAACGGCCGCCAGCAGCATGATTAGTGCCGGCCGAACGCTGCTCACCACTTCATCTTGAAGCCCGTAACTCACCAACGTGTGGTTTTCGGGATTGAAATAGTGGCCGTTCATGCTCGATTTATCGATTTCGCCGATCGCTTTGACGTACGACTTCAGTTCGTCCCGCGCCTGAATCTGAGTTACGCCCGGCTTCAGACGTCCAAGCAAATAGAGGAAGTGGCTTCCACGGTTGCCGGGCTTCGCCGGATCGATCTGCACCGGGGACCACACTTCGGGCGCGGGAATGTCGCCTGGAGGAAATTGAAAACCACGCGGCATTACGCCAATGATCGTGCATTTCGTTCCATTCAACTGTGTATCGTGACCGATAATGCCCGGATCACCTCCAAACACCGTTTGCCACACCCCGTAGGAGATATCTGCCACCTGAGGCGCGCCTGGCACGTCGTCTGCCGGTTCGATCAGCCGCCCCATGATCGGGGATACGCCGAGCGTTTTCAGCAGCCCGCCACTTACGAATGACGCTGCCACACGAGCCGGCTGATCACGACCTGCGATGTTCGCCCCTGCATCAACCCAGGCGTCGATTGACTGCCACGACTTCAAGTCGCGGCGAAGATCGAGAAACTCCGGCGGTGAAGCCCAGAAGCGATGCAACCCTCCATTCGGAAACGTGGGGAACTCGGTATAGATTCGGACGAGCTTGCCCGGGTCTTTGTATGGCAGGGGGCGCAGCAGCACGGCGTTCACAACGCTGAAGATGGCTGTCGTGGCGCCAATCCCCAGCATGAGGCATACAACGGCCGCAATCGTGAATCCCGGGTTTTTCAGCAGCATCCGAACCGAGTGACGCAAATCCATCCAGAACGATCCCATTCGCGCCTCCGCGAACAATTAAAGGCAGGAACCCCGTGTCAGCATGGCCTGCAATTCGAGCGCCCGCGACCTTGAGCGTAAGCTCCCTCTTATCATCTCCTTAAGGTCAGTTTACGCTTGGGAGTCATTCAGAATGACCGCTAATGGGACACTCGGGCGCGGAATCGAACAGTGTGGACGGATAACATCAGCGCAAATCGGAACCGAGAGGTGTCGGTGAAGGAGCGATGTATCCGCGCCATGCGGCAGCGCGACATCGACCACGTTATCGGCACATTAGAATTGGATATTCCTGATGACGTCAGAGACAGCTCGCCACGGCATCCTTCAGCACCGCAACCGAGGACTATTGCGCAGTGAGGGGGGGCTGTTCGTTCGACCTGACTTCAGGAAAGTAAATCCCCCAGAAATCCGCCGGGCCGTGCACGAACTCGATCCCGACTCTCGATTTTCCGTGGCGGGCCGACCCGACATAAACAACACGGAATTCCTTTTGCTTGCGCGTGCCCTTGTTCTCTACGAGGATCGTTTGCCCTTGTTGAACGCTTGCGCTCAACGCAAGCAAAGCACCATGCGCACTTACGGAAATCACTTCTGTACGTTCCTGAAATGCTTCCCCCGACGCGTTCGCTCCGTAGACGTGCACCGGAAACGATAAACCGAGCCGTTTGCTCCGGCGAAACTGCCTGCGCGGTTTCAGGGATGCGGCGGTCGCGTTCATGGATTCCTCACGGTGACGTTATCGATTCAAAATCGCGGCGCTTGCGCGCCAACTCGAACTCAAGGCCGCTTCCGGGGCGCAGTGGTTAGCAAGTCCGCACCAGACAGCGAGCATCCACCGCCCTGCGACTTGAAAGCGCCTCGTCAACTTTCTTCACAAGAGCATCGCGTGAAAACGGCTTTTGTAGAAAAAAGCCGTCGTCGAGGAACTCGCCGTTTCCGCGGTCGTACTCAAGATAGCCGGACATATAGATGACGCCGACCTCAGGCCGGAGCCGTCGCAGCCGTTCCGCCAATTCAGGGCCGCGAAGCTTGGGCATGACAACATCCGTCAGCAGCAAGCGGATCTCGCGCGCGCGTTTAGCGATGGTAAGCGCCTCGGCGCCGTTTTCTGCCGTCAGCACCGTGTAGCCCGCCGATCGCAGGAATTCGGATGCCAGCTCCCGGACGCTATCTTCGTCTTCCGCGATCAGAATAGTCTCTCCGCGCCGCTCCGAAACCGGTCGGGCCTTTTCCGGAGCGGAAGATTCGACGGCATTATCCACGCGCGCCAGATAAACCTCGAACCGCGCACCGTGACCCGGCTCACTCTCGACCCAAATAAAGCCTTCACTTTGCTTCACGACGCCGTAAACCGTGGCGAGGCCCAGGCCAGTTCCCTTGCCCATCTCCTTGGTCGTGAAGAACGGCTCAAAGATTCGTGTCTTGGTTTGGGCGTCCATTCCTATGCCAGTGTCAGAGACGGAAAGCGCGACGTAGCGACCGGCCGGCATCGGCGGATGACCCTGCGAAGCGGACTCGTTCACATCGATGTTGTATGTTTCGATCGTCAGGCGGCCGCCCTGCGGCATCGCATCGCAAGCATTCACAGTAAGATTCAGGATTACTTGCTCAATCTGGGTGGGGTCGGCTTTCACATGTCCAAGCGACTGTCCCGGAGTAAACGAAAAGGCGATGTCCTCGCGCACTAAACGCTTCAACATTTGACCCATATCTTCGACGAGCAGGTTCAGGTCGACGACTTTCGGCTGCAGCACTTGCATGCGGCTGAAAGCTAACAGTTGGCGCGTGAGCGACGCGGCGCGATCCGCGGCTCGTTCGATCTGTCGTCCGTTTTCGCTGCACGCGTCGCTCGCACCGAGGCGCTCGCGCAAGAGACTGCTGTGCCCTTTGATGACGGTGAGTAGATTATTGAAATCATGCGCCACGCCGCCCGCAAGGCGCCCCATCGCTTCCATTCGCTGCGACTGGCGCAACTGTCGCTCCAACTCCTGGCGCTTGGCGTCATTTCTCAGCAGGCTAGCGCGCATGCGCTCGAACGAGCGGGTCAACTCCGCGACTTCATCGCCGCCCTTGGCCTCAAGGGGGTACCCGAAGTCGCCGCTCTCGAGAGCGCGCACACCCTGTGCCAGTCGGCCGAGCGGCCGCGTGAAAGCATCGGAAATCAAGTAGACCAGCGCTCCACCCGCCAGCACGGCGACGAGCCAGAGTCCGAGCAACAGATGGTTCAGGCGGCTCAGGAATGAGATCGCGCCGCTGTACGGCTTCAGCACCGTGAGCGTTACCGCCGGCCGCTCATCTGGCGTCAAATCGACAGTTTCCGCCAGAAAAAGGTGGTCGTGCACTCGAATCTGAGACCGACGGGATTCCTTCTGCATCTCAGTGCGGAACTCCTGCTCGCTCAAGGGTGGCAGCGTGCTGACGACAACGTCATCCCCATATCGGAAGGCCACCTGGGTGGACGTAGTCTCGCGCAGCTCGTCGGCAGTGGCGCGGTCAATTTGATAACCCACTGCGACGGTGCCCACACGAACGTGCGGTTGGACATTGCTGTAGATCGGCTGCATCACGACCTGGTAGAGATCTGAACCTTCGTACCACCATGCCGTCCTGGCATCCTCCCGCAAGGACCTACGAAGCAGATTTTCCGCGATTGGGATGTTCAGCCCTGGCGTGGACGTGTGCAGTGCGATGATTTTGCCTCTGCTGTCTGCCAGCGCGAGCAAGTTGCAATCCTCGGATTGCCAGGGATCCTGACTTGGCTCATCAATCACGGACGGGGCTTCGTTCCGAAGCCTGGCAAGCGTGGCCAGCAGGTCAGCCTTGTGGCTCAGGGATATTTCATGCTGATGCTGAAGAACGTGGAAGGTCGAGAGCGCATTGTGCGCATCTTGCTCGATTTCACGCTGCAAATGAACTTTGGCAGTATGCCGAACCACCAGAAGCGTAGCGCACGTCAGCCCGGCCGTCACCACCACTAGAGAACACAAGAACTTGGCGCGCAGCGGCAGATTCAACAGCGAGCCGCAAGCCATTCTGACCAGCCCGAAAACCCGCATCGCTACGCTTCTGGCGGCTAAGGCCATGAGCCGCGTTCGTGGCCTTAGATCCTGGATAATTCGCAGGCATAACAGACGAACGCGTCCGGGTGCGTCGATCAGTCTGCGAATCAATCTCCCTATTCGGACGACAGCGGAAACCGCCGTAGTCCGCATGAGGAAGCGTACACGGGCCATGCGTGGCTGCGAGTTGGTGTGCAGTCGAGATGCCGACATGATATGAGAGCTTACCTGAGATTGAGAACGCTGTTTCAGCCTGGAAAATAGCATCAGAGCCCCCATCCAGCGATAGGACTATCAGCTATCTAGACTAGTGCGGAGGTACTAAAGCCTTCCAAGTAGAGGGCTGGGGCTCAATGCAAGAAAACAAAAAGCGATACCGCCGGGCCGGATTACTCTCTCAGATTAGCCACCCATTTGTCCAGCACTGGCATGCTTGCCGGTTCCACGGAAACAAAATGAATGCCCATCCCCGACCCAGGACGCGAAAACGCGACCCGCCCCACCCCGGACACGGTAGAACCTCCGCGTACGATTTTCAATCTGACTTTCGTGCCTTCCGGGAACGGGTTGGACGTTTCGACGAAACAGCCGAACATGGAGATGTCCCTGAGATGTGCAGTCAGGTGCGCATCCAACTGCAGGTCGGTAAGTTCGACGCTTGCGGTAAACGAGTGTCGCGGCGCGCGATGATGGTCTGTCGTGACGATGACAAGTGCTCCCGGTTGCGACGGATTCTATGTCAATCTGTGCCACACTCAAACAGAAAAGGCATAGTGCGCAAACACGGTGAAGGTAATGACGGCGAGTTAACCGATTGACACCACGCAGCCCTTTTCGCGAGCGGTCCCGTCAGCCTCGTTTTATCCTCTCAAAAGCAGGAAGGCACCCTCTTGGGAACAAACGTCGCCGCTGATTCGACTAAACCGGTGCGCCGTAGCACTCGCGTCGATTGCCCCATCCCCATGAAAGTGAGCGGGGTGGACGCTTGGCGCGGTCCCTACACGGAGCAAGTCTCGACGTTGACCGTCAGCGCGCATGGATGCAAGTACCAATCCGCTCACCAGGTTCTGAACGATTCGGTCGTAATCCTGGAATTCAACGGGGACCGCAACAAGACTGTGCGCTCCGCCCGAGGCCGCGTGAAGTATGTTAAGCGCCCACCAGGGCCGGGCCTGCCCTTTGAAACAGCGGTTGAACTCGACTATCCAGGGAACATTTGGGGAGTGAACGAACCTCCTAATGACTGGCTGCCGTTCGTGGCGTCGAAACAGGTGGATCTGGACGCCTCCAAACACAAACCCTTTACCCTCACCAGCGCCGCAGCCAACGCGGGCGGGTTCCAGCAGCAACTTGAAAGGGTGCTTTCCGATGCGGCCGCGACTGCAGTGCACGAAAAGACGCGAGCCACATTTGAAGAGCTTCGTCCGCGCATCGACGAAGAAATGCGAACGATCGTATGGGAGGCAACGCGAACCGTCGCAGCCTCGGCGATCGAGGACGCACTGAAGCGCATCAAGACAACGGCGCATGAAGTTTCGAGCGCTCTCCGCGTGCACTGGTCGGAAAAAATCGAGGCCGAACTGAGGGCCGCATGCGAACAGGTGGAGAAGCGCCGCCGTGAAATCGACGATGTGGCTGAATCACTCTCCGTGAGCGCGCTGGACAAGTTGCAAAACGCGATGGAAGCCTCGCGGAAAGAATCGGTCGACCGGATCGTCGAACGGCTGAAGGAGCAGTCGGCGCCTCTGCTCGACCACGCACAGACCGCGATTGGCGAACTGGACCAACACGCTAAAAATCTGTCGGCTGCCCTCGAGTGTTCCGTCGAAGAAAGCAACGCAAGGATCCAGGAGGCGCATGCTGCGCTCGAAGAACGTTTCGAGAAAACGCTCGGAGAGCGGCTCAGACTCGCGCAGGAAGACTTCGCATCATCCGCGCGTTCTGCTATGAAGGACGCTCTCGAAGATTTCCGGAGCCAGGCAAAGAAGCAGGAGAGCGAGTCAAAAGCTCGTTTCCAGGCAGCGATTGAAGCAACCGTGCGAGAAAACCTGGATCTGACCAAGGAAAAAGCGGCAGCTATCTCGCAGAAAGTTGCGGGTGAAATGGAGGATTACAGCCGCAATCACTTGGAACTGGTTGGCTCGGCGATCGCTGACTTGGCCAAAGGGTTGTCCAAAAAGCCGCGCAAGTGACGCCGCTTGCAGGATTCACGCTTCGATAATGCGATTGCGCACGGCGTAGAGTACGAGACCTGTTACGGAGTGTACCTGAAGTTTGCGCATGACGTTTGCGCGATGCGTTTCGGCAGTTTTAACGCTGATACCCAGCGCGGCAGCGGCTTCCTTGGTCGTCTTGCCTTCTGCAAGCAACTGAATGATCTCGCGTTCCCGCGCCGTCGGCCGTTCCGCGAGGCTCTCCGGCACTCCTGACGACTCCTCATCCGGACGATGGCCGAAATTGTTCAGGATCAGTTCCGTTGCGCGCGGCGTAAAGAACGGCCGGTGATTCGACAGCGCCTCGACGGCGCCCATCAGATCGCGGGCCGAGTCTGACTTGACGACGTACCCGCGCACGCCAGCATCCAGCACGTCGCGGATCAACTGGTCCGAGTAGTGCATCGAGAAAATCAGTATTTCGGTTCGCGAGGAAGCCTTTCGAATACGGCGCGAGGCTTCAAGACCGTTCAATTGCGGCATCGTGATGTCCACGATCGCAATGTTCGGCCGCAATTCAGCGGCTTTGCGTACCGCTTCCCACCCGGTATTGGCTTCTCCGACTACTTGCCAGCCCTGGTGTGCTTCAAGCAGTTCTTTGACTCCCCGCCTGATCAAATCGTGGTCGTCAGCTAACAAAATCCGAACCGAAGCCATTCCGCCCCCAATGCGTCCGAAGCTGGACGAACGAAATCCGCAACCGGAAGTGGGCGGCCTTCGACAGCGGGCAGGAAGTAGCTCAGTGGGTGGGAGCTGTTCGTGAGCAGGAGAACAGGAGGAGTCCCTCCATCCTTTCCGCCTGCGACCGGTTTAACAACAATCTGATCCTAATCGGTAGTAATTACGGTCGTAATACGCAGTAGTCAGTATTTTGCGGGTTGGTTTCAGCGAATTTCGGTTTCGTCGAGCCGCAGAGACACCGAGAAAAACCACGAGCGGACAACCTTCGCCGGCTTGACGTTACGCCTCGATGATCTTGTTTCGGAGCGCATACCGCACCAGTTCGCTGACAGTGTGCACCTGTAACTTGCGCATGATGTTCGCGCGATGAGTTTCTGCCGTTTTGACGCTGATGCCGAGCTGCTCCGCCACGTCTTTGCTATTGCGGCCCTGCGCGATAAGCTGGACAATTTCGCGCTCGCGCGGCGTTAAGCGTTCGCGGATTGATCCCGTGCTCTCAATCATCGAATGCGGATCGCGCACACTGTTCAGCATCAATTCGGTAGCGTGAGGGGTGAAGAACGGCCGGTGATTTGCCAGAGCCCGGACAGCGACAATCAGGTCGCGATCCGAGTCCGATTTGATGATGTATCCGCGAATACCGGCTTCCACGATATCGCGAATCAGTTGGTCGGAGTAATGCATCGACAGTACGAGTATTTCAGTCTTCGCCGATGCCTCGCGGATCTGCCTTGCGGCCTCAAGGCCGTTCATCTCCGGCATTGCGATGTCCAGGATCGCGATGTGCGGCTTGAGTTGCTGGGCAAGCTGCACTGCTTCCGCGCCAGTATGAGCCTCGGCGCAAACCTGCCAGCCCGGTTGAGTTTCCAGCACGGACCGAAGGCCGCGACGCATCAAATCATGATCGTCCGCGACCAGTATTTCGAGTAGCGCGCTCACCTTGCCCTCCGTTCTATCGAAACGGTCCTTTTCGAGCATCGGGCCATTCTGATTACGGTCGGCGAACGGTTCCATAACGGTCTTCCCGCCCACTCCCCACCTCCGTCATTGCGAAGTCACTCAGGCCCATCTACAAATTTGTGCGTGGCCTTTTGTCAGTATCAGTGCGTGTGAATGAGAAGAGAATCAATCGTCGCCAGCAAAGTCGAAAGCGGCGCCGATTTCACCGCTAAGGCATGAACACCGAGTGCCGCCGTTTCCTCTCGGATTTGCCGCGACTCGTGCATCGTGAATATCAGAATTTTGGCGCGATCTCCGTCTTTCAGAATTTCGCGGGCCGCATCCAGTCCCCCCAGATTGGGCATTGTTACATCAAGGATGATTAGGTCCGGCTTGAGGTCTTTGGCCTTCTGGATGGCGTCTCTGCCATCCACTGCTTCGCCGCAAACTACCCATCCTGCACCCGCTAAGGCAGATTTGAGGCCCCGTCGGACCGCTTCATGGTCATCGGCAATCAGTATCCGAAAGGCTTTTCTTCCATCGTTGTTCTCTGTATAACCAGCCTTTACCGCCTGCCAGCTCGCGGACTGCTGCCCCTCCCTCGAGAAAATAACGGAACCTTCACCAAAATTCTCGAAAGGACGACTCTTGACACGCGAGTCGCCAAGCTCGACGGCGTCTTCGACGGCCGCCGGATCAAGAGTCAAACACGTCAAACTTGCCCCCTCAGAATGCTTTTCGAACTAAGCCGGTGCGCCACACGCTCAACCCTCAGTGAGCAATTCGCAACAGGGGTCGCATACATTCCGACCCGCGTCGAACTATAACGATCTACCTACAGACTTAGGTTCACAATACACAGGTTTCTGTAGGAAACCTTATGAGAGATGGTAGCTAAAGGGGCAAAACCGCTGGAATGCGCGCAGCTTACCAGAAGGGATTGCGGGAGATCGACTATCGGAAAACTCTGACCCTTTCTGAGCGGCCCGCGGCCGTGCTACTGGTGGGCGTGGGTGGTTTCCTGAATCCCCAGTTTCTTCAAACCATCCACATAATATTTGCGATAAAGGATATCCCATTCCTCGCTGCCTTCGAGGATCTCTTTTTTTTGCGACGCGATTTTCGTCCGCACTTCCGCGTCCACTTGCTCCTCGAGTTTCAGCAGCGACGTGAGGATGTTAACGATCTCCTGGCGAATGGTATCCCGGTCCTCGACGAAATCCACATCGGGTCTGGAAACGAGCAAGTCGATGATTCGGTGGGAGACTCGAACCGTTTTTTCACGGCTCAGGCGCATGTCAGCGGAGAATCAGTTTCCTTTCACGGGCGAGCTGCCCCTTCACTTTCTTATACATTTCCTGGTAGGAAACGCCAGTACGCTTCATCTCGTCGGAGTAACGCGCGAGGATGTCGCGAACCTCCTCATTCAACCGCTCTTCCACGCCAATCTCTTCCGCCATGGTTTGCCGGACGGCCGTCGTCAACTCTTCTGCGCTCTTCGCTTCAATCATCTTGCCGGCGATCAACCGCTTGACCACTTCCTTCGCCATGTAGCCAACATAATCGCGCGACAACAGCATTCCGGCAGGGCTCCGATCGTTAACAAATGCGCTCCCAGTCTAATGGCTCGCCAGATAGAGGTCAAGGCAAGCACCACGAGTGTCGCAGCAAAGTGAGAATGTCCGGTTTGTGCAAAGTAGAAATGTCCGGTTTCATGCCAGGCGGGAGGGGGCATGGAACCGGAGCGAATCGAGTTGAGCGCACAGGATCGAGAACGACTGAAAGTGCTGCACGAG
>DASUJR010000339.1:0-5214 GCA_036279175.1 Candidatus Acidiferrales bacterium
GAGAGCGCGCGTACACCAGCACCTGCGCGCCGAATCAGAAATTTGCAGGCATGGAGCAGGACTCGGCCACCGGGCTCTACAGAACCATCTTCCGCCAGTACGCGGCCAACAACGGCCGCTGGCTCAGCCCCGACCCCTACAGGGGCAGCTATGACCCCACCAACCCGCAAACCATGAACAGATATGCATACGTGGGCAACATGCCGATGAATCACATCGACCCTATGGGCTTGAATTGGGCTTGCACCTTTGGATATTCAGAAGAAGGCGGAGGATGGGAGCTGAATTGTTGGTATATCTCGACCTGCGCTGACTTCAACGACTGTCGGACTTCCCCGACTGGTCCTTCCCAGCCATCAGGGAGTGGAGGACAAGGAGCAGGCGGGGGCAAATCACAGCCGCCACCGCAACCGCAACCGCAGCAGCAAAAGCATACCTGTCATGAATTGAACGTCTATGCCAACCAGTTAAAGGTTGTTGGCGTCGCGACAGCCTTGGTAGGTGGTGGCATTGCACTCATCCCGGGCGCTCAACCGATAGGGGCCGTTACCGCCTTATCAGGGGGCGTAGTCAATCTGAGTGGGAATCTCGTCAGTCTCGGTACGTCAATCTTTTGCAAATAATGGAGGTTGCATGTCTTCATCGATCTATCGATTTCTGACTGAGAGTCAACAGAAAGTAACAAGAGCTGGGCAAATTGTTGCAATCTGTATTTGTTTCGTCAGTATGGCCGATTTCTCAATTTGGACTACCCACCATTGGCATACCTTACGTTCGTCTCAACAACTCGGAATGTTAATGTTTCTCACAGCATATGCGATTCCTTGTCTCTTTCTTTGGAAAAGAATTCAATCACCTCTTTATGCGATGATATTGAGCATAGTGTTTTACTGTGCTCTTTCATCGGCTTTTGGATTAGTACTAAAGTGAGGGGGCTCGGGAACCGGGAAAAGGCAGGTGGCCCGCTCATTGATTTGTAGTTGTGCTCCGTTCATCGCGTTTTCAGCGATGAGTGGGCTGACCCGCCGCAATCGAACTGCGATAAGCGGAACGGAAGGCCTCCAGATGAGCGGCTACAGCTACGATGCCTCGGGGGACGAGTTGGGGGATGGAACGAACACCTTCGCCTGGGACGCGGAAAAGCGGATGACCACCTCCGCGGGCGTGTCCTATACTTTCGACGGGAACTTCGAGCGGGTGATGGATACCTCGCCGAAGCTCTACTGGTATGGCCTGGACGGTTCGGTGCTGGCACAGACCGACGGAAGCGGAAACCCGGTGAATGAATACATCTACTTCGACGGGATGCGGATTGCGCGGCGCGATTCGAGCGGGAATGTCTACTACTCTTTCGGCAACGAGCTGGGCTCGCCCACCATCACCAATTCTTCAGGCAGCCTTTGTTATGACGCGGACTTTTTCCCCTTTGGAGGAGAGCGCGCATACACCAGCACCTGCGCGCCGAATCAGAAATTTGCGGGCATGGAGCAGGACTCGGCCACCGGGCTGTACAGAACCATCTTCCGCCAGTACGCGGCCAACAACGGCCGCTGGCTGAGCCCCGACCCCTACAGGGGCAGCTACGATCTCACCAACCGGGGATGCTGATCTTGCATCGAAAGGCTTAAAGGCTTAGACGATGTAGCAATTTTGTAGCTGTCAAAGCACCCAGGACCCACAACGATCAACAGGCTCCGGTCAGGCTGCTCTATATCATTCCATCAACAGCACTTATTGTCTTTCGATTTCAACAGGCATCCATAATCCATCTGACCTGCTTTGGGGGCAGAGGGTCGGGGGTTCGAATTCCTCCGCCCCGACCATCATAAATTTCTGAGTTCAAATGCGGTTCCGATCACCGGCAGGTATTATCGGATCCGCGGTCGATGCGCACCGACCTGAAGTCATCGTCTGCTCGACCCTTTTTCCCCGTTGCACCACCAGTGCACGGCCTGAATGTTGTCCGGGTGATCGTCGCACCAGGCGCCGTCCATGCCGCGGGGACTGATGTGCTCGGGAACGACGTCGCCTTAATCGGTGAACTTCTCTTTGCAAATGCCGCAGATGCCGTTCTGGGCAACGATCTTCCGGTCGAGCAGCTTGCGCATTTCCGCATTCGAGCGGAGTTCCCCGTAGCCTCGGGGATGATGTGGATCGTCGATGCGGCGGACACCCATCTGGCGTGGGCGGCTTTCTTTTGGGATTACCTCCTGCCACAGCAGGATAGGGAGCGGTGTATGGGACAGAACTGGTTTCGTCGGAGTCGCACGGAGTCCTCCTGGTTGGCCAAAAAGCCATTGACGGATTGGGGGAATCAGGATTGCCCGGATAGGAAATGCGGCACATAGGGCTAGAACCCATCTCATAAACATTTTGGGGTCTGATTTCTGCGAAACTGTAGAAGCTCCAGGCATCTCTGCTGACAGCGATGGCAGGCCGTTGGGAACTAACAGACGAACAGTGGGAATTGGTGGAGCCGATCCTGCGTCCGGCGCGGCGCGCGGATAATCGCGGCCGTCCCTGGCATGACACGCGGGCCGTTCTGCATGGTGTGTTCTGGATTTTGGGCAGTGGCGCGCAATGGGCGGAACTTCCTGATAAATATCCTCCCTACCAGACCTGCCATCGCCGCTTTCAGCAGTGGGTTCGCGCCGGCAAGTTGACCGAGGTTTTGCGTCTGCTGGCGCGTCACTTGCATGAACGAGGCAAATTAAATCTGGACGAAGCGTTCGTGGATGCCACCTTCGCGAGTGCGAAAAAGGGGGCTTCGCGTTCGGCCCCACCAAGCGCGGCAAGGGCACGAAAATCGTCGCTATCGCCTCTGGTGACGGTCTTCCTCTCGCCGTATCTGTCCAAAGCGCTTCGCCTGCCGAGTGCCGGCTTGTGGAAGCTGTTCTGGCCGGGTGCTTCCTCGACGAGCTGCCCGAACGACTGATCGGCGACAAGGCTTACGATTCCGACGCGCTGGACGCGCAAATGGCCGAGTATGGCATCGCGATGATCTCCCCGAACCGATGCAACCGCAAACAGAAAACCCAGGACGGGCGACCTCTGCGCCGCTACCGTCGCCGCTGGAAAGTGGAACGGATATTCGCCTGGATGCAGAACTATCGCCGACTCGTCACACGATGGGAATATCACATCGAAAACTTCCTCGGCTTTGTGCAACTCGCATGCCTGCTCATCCTCATCAGACATTTATGAGATGGCTTCTAGCCACTTCGAACGCGAGCACGCAGGCATCGCTGAGCCTGATTAATTCGAAGCGAGGGTCGGGAGTACCAATGAGCGAAACAGATCATTCACCGCATGCGGAGCAATCTGGCTCGTACTCTCGATCCACAAATTCAGCACAAGGACGAACGTCCCTGCGAGATATTGGGCCAGTAGATCCGAAGGAATCTTATCTGGTCTGGAGTGCTTCCGCAGTCCAGTGCAAAATTGCTCGGCAATCAGTGTGACGAGCACCTGGTTAAGACGCCGATGCAGGATGGCTGCTCCTCTTGGACCGAGTTTGTGCATCGTCGTTCGCCGCTGACGATCTACGTGCTCGAAGATCAGCAAACTGAACCACAGCGGGTCGCTGTTACGAGTCTCACCGGTCTGTGAGTGCCGGGAAGCTAGCCCGCCAAGAATATCGTAGATTCCGTGGGACAGGAGATCGTCCTTGTCGCTGAAATGCGTATAGAACGCAGATCGCCCGACATTGGCCCGATCAAGGATTTCCTTTACGACGATCGCATCGTAATCCTTTTCGCTGATTAGAGAATGAAGTGCATCGAGAAGCGCCCTTTTGGTGCGCGCGATTCGCCGATCAACCGTTTTTCCTATAGGCATGCTTCCGATCTCTCCACAACGCAGGCTTTTCGGACACCACGAGAAAGTTGTTCGCTAACGCACAACTTCCGCCACTCGTTCTTCCTCGCCGAGCGCTTAAAGCTTAAGCTCGGAATCGCACAGATGTCCACTTTCAAACAACTGTGCGTAACTCCCACGAAAGGGCTGGGCGGAAGAGGTAAGTCATGGAGGTGAATGCATGGGAATGACAGCAGCTCAATCAGTTCCGACAACCAAAGGCCTGGTCCTTCACAAGGCGTTTCTTTACGATCTGTTGCTGTGGTTCCTTTCGCGCGGGAAAGAGGGCGAAATGCGCAAGAAGGCGCTCCGTCTTGCGCGATTGTCGATCGGAGAGAACGTCATTGATATCGGTTGCGGAACCGGCACTCTCGCCATCGCGGCCAAGCGCGACGTTGGGGAAAGAGGCATGGCATGTGGGGTTGACGCTTCACCCCAGATGCTCGTGCGGGCCATCAAAAAAGCCCGCAAGGCTGGGTTGGAGGTTGATTTCCGGAACGCCGCGGTGGAAGCATTGCCTTTCCGAGACTCTCAATTCGATGTGGTGCTCAGCACGCTCATGCTGCATCATCTTCCCGCCAAAGTGCGTGAGCAATGCCTTCAAGAAATCCGGAGGGTCTTGAAGCCGGGCGGCCGCGCGCTGATCATTGATTTTGGACCACCTGAACCTCGAAAGACAACCATCATTGATCATTTTCACCACCACGGACATGCCAGTCTTCCCTCAATGATCGAACTCGTCCAAAGATCTGGAATGGAAGTCGCCGAGAGCGGAGCCGTCGGTATCTGTAATTTGAACTACGTGTATGCCGTGGCTCGATAACCGAACTCATGACCCGCTCACATCCATCCATACGTCCATGAACTCTCTCAAGCGGATCTCCGCACATCCCGCAGTGTTGGCGGCGGCCATCATCGTTCTTCTGGCCGCGCACGGAGCGGTTCTCTATCTCTTCCGGCATCTGGCACTCTCGACCACGCTTGTATCCGGACTCGTCCTATTGGTGGTGATTAAACACCTGGGACTGGTGGCGCCTTTGTCCGCATATTTCCGGCGTCGATTTCGGGGATAGCAGGCAAAACGATGCATTGTGAGGATGTCAAAACGGTTCAGGAGCTTTTGCGACACGCGAACAGTCGAATCACGCTGGATGTTTACACGCAAGCAGTGAACTCGAACAAGCGAGCTGCACAGAGCAAGGTTGTAAGAATGATTGTCTCAGACGTGGGTCAGACGATAGAGGAAAAATACCCGCAAACTCCGCACTAGCGGGCTTATTGGACCTTTATCGGACCCTGATTTGATTGTCACTGTGAGTCCACACGTTCCGTAAGTATTTTGGAATGTATGGCGGGGAC
>DASUJR010000340.1:0-12894 GCA_036279175.1 Candidatus Acidiferrales bacterium
CTACAATCGTTTCTTCCGACAAAAAGAAAGCCACGGTCCTCTGGAAGCACCGGTATGATTGTCGAAATTTTCGCTCGACGCATACTTCAAGTCCTGGATCCGGCAAAAACTGACGTATTCCTGTCAACGCTGACATTGTTATCCGGTTAGTATCTTCATCACAAATATCTGAACGGGTGACCGAAAGTCATGCCAAAGTGTTATTGCTGTGACAACCAGGTTCCAAACGCCTCAAACAGCCCAAACGTCGACGGTGGAGATTTCCGTTCATCCTATGGTTCCACCCCGGCTTCTCGACCGGAATGGCATACGGGTTCGGGAAGATGTTCTTTATACGGACGCGAAAGGCCGAGAGAAAGGCAAGCTGCGCAAGCGCGCGACCAAAGCCTTCGACGACCTCGGCGACGTTTTGCGACGAGTCCTGGAACCCACGGAGACCATCTTCTACATTGCTCAAACGCAAATCGTGCCGGGCGCTTTGGCACAGTTTCTCGGCGGCGGATGGCATCAGTACTCGATACCGGGAACGTTTCTGTTTTTTACGGACCGCCGCATGATCGCCCTGCGTGTGCGTAAGCGCATGGGGGGCTGGAGCTGGAATCAAGGTATCAAAGAGCTGCGCTGGGGCGATTTGCTCGAGGCGGTTCCGGTCGGATTTCTGACTCGCTATTTAACCTTGAAATTCCGAAACGGAGAGAAACAGGCCTACTCGCGTTTCGGCACGGGTGATGCCGCGAAAATTCGATTCCTGATCCAAATACTGCGGGCAAGTGGCGTTGGTACACCGACTGCCGCCGGGGGTATGGTAGCGCTGTGCCCCAACTGCCTGAACGCGCTGACGCCGCGAGACTATCGCTGTCCGCGTTGCGGGACGCGATTCAAGGACGAGAAGACTTTGCTGTGGCGCGGGCTTGTGGTTCCGGGCGGCGCGTCGCTATACGTGGGAGCGAAAGGTCTCGGTTCGTTCCGCGCACTGTTCGAAGCGATCTTTTTGTTCAGTATTCTTTGGTCCGTTGTCATCATAACGCGAGAACCGAGCGGCAGCAAAGCGACCGCGGCGGTGCTCGCCGGTATTGCAATCGAGTGCAGCGTTCTGATTCTTGACAAGCTGATCGCCATCGCGGTTTCCCTTCCGCAAATCCGCGACTTCATCCCAATAGCATCGAACGCCGAGATCACGGCCAAGTGATGGTTCCTTTCTTGCGCGAACCTTGATCTTGCCTACTTTTAGGGAGTTTCGAGCGCCAGCCAGGCGATTGTATTTCTTCAGGACTTCGCGAAGGCGATCGTGCGGTAAGCGCTGGACGGTGTGGCCCTCGAATCCGGTCATTGTTTTCGCGGCGACCATTGCGTTGACGACAGCCTCGTTGACGGCTTGAACGGTGGCTTCAAAGAGCGGGTCCATTCGGTCGTTCGGCAGCATGGTCAACCGGGTTGGTTTTTCGGCCATCCCGGCGCCGGGGTTCGCGGTAGAGAACGCGATGAAGATATCGCCGGAGCCGTTGCCGGAAATGCTGCCGAGGCGTCCCAGGCCGAGCGTGACGCGGCGGGCCAAGCGCTTCAGTTGCGACGGAAGGAGAGGCGCGTCGGTGGCGAGCACGACAATAATCGAGCCGCGATCTTCGATGGCGGGATTCGCGAGCGACCAAATCGGCTTGTTCAACGGAATCTCGCGGCCTACGGGAACACCGGCGACACGAAGAAGATGGCGCGTCCCGAAATTGCATTGCACGAGCGCGCCAACTGTGTAGCCGCCCAGATTCTGCGCAAGTTTGCGCGAGGCCGTGCCGGTACCGCCCTTGAATTCGAAACAGATCATGCCCGTTCCGCCGCCGACGTTGCCTTCGTCGATGGCGCCACCGTGGGCGGAGTCCATCGCGGCGAACGCGTCTGCCGGCTTGACGTGGAATCCGTCGATGTCGTTGAGATAGCCATCCCAGGTTTCGGCGACGACGGGAAGCGACCACCAGTCCGCGGCGGGGGGCTTGTAATTGTGACGAAGCTCCCAGGCGATGACCGCATCACGCACAACACCGACGCTGTGAGTGTTCGTGATGAGCACAGGCCCTGTGAGAAAACCGGACTCTTCCACCCAGGTAGTGCCCGTCATTTCGCCGTTGCCATTTTCCGTGAACCAGCCGGCGAACACGGGATCGACCGAATCCTTGCCACGCGGAAAAACGGCGGTGACGCCGGTGCGGACGGCTGAGCCGGAAATGAGCGTTTTGTAGCCAACCTGGATTCCGGCAACGTCTGTGATGCTATCGAGCGGGCCCGGCGTGCCTTCAAAGGGAACTCCAAGATCGCGGGCGCGCGGTGGACGGGACTGCGCGGAACACCGAACGGACAGCGCGCAGACGAGCAGGATGAACATCGAAGCGGCACGGAAGAGCCAAGAGGCGAATGGCGAATGGATGGTCAAGGCGGTTACTTCCCTTCTGCGATATGCGGCGAGGTCGCGCAACTGAAAGGACTGTATAGCGGAATACAAATGAAAAATCGAGGCTGAAATCTCGGGTTTAGCGACTGGTCGTGCAGCGGTTCGCGGCGCGAAGTACAATGCGGGTTGGACGACGCGAAGTATCTGTGTTTTGGGATGATCGGAGGTGAATGATCGAGGAGAACAGCTATCCAGCGCGGCTGGTGTATTTCCCCGCAAGGGGCGCCCGATTTCGGACCACGGCGTTCGGGTACGCCGGTCAAGCGCGTGACACAATTTTTACTTAATAATCTGTAGGGCAAACGGTTTCCGTGCAACTCTGGAAATGCCAGGGACGTCGAACTAATATAGGCGTGTGGTTTCGGGAATTATAGGCATGCTGTTACTGGGATTCCGGCCCCGTTTGGTTCCAAAGAAAGACGATCGTGCAAACTGCCGTGAAAACGCTGGGCTGGCAAATCGTGTCGATCGCCGCGTGCGCGGGCTTGTTGGCATCGAGCGCAGCGGCCCACACTGGCCACAGCAACAGCCAGAAGACCGCGGAGGCGATGCGGCCGCCGACCAATGCGCCTACGATGTCCGCCGATGCGGTGCCGGGATTTCTTTCCGACGGCTTCCAACAACTCTATAGCCTGAACTTTCAGGGAGCGCGCAGACAGTTTACGGATTACGAGAAGGCGCGGCCTGAAGATCCCATGGGCAAAGCGGCTGAAGCTGCGAGTTATCTCTTCCAGGAATTCAACACCAAGGGCGTGCTCTCGTCGGACTTTTTCCTGGACGACGACAAGCTGTTGAAGGGCCTGAGCGGCGATCCCGAAGCAAATGCGAATCCGGACTTCGTCGCTGCGAACGATCGCGCGCGGCAAATGGCCCAAGATGCATTGAAGGCGAATCCGGCGGACACGAACGCGTTGCTCGTTCTGACGATTACGGACGGCATGGAATCGGATTACGACCAGATCGTGGAACGGAAACAGATTCCGGCGCTGTCACTGACGAAGCAGGCGGAGGCAGAGGCGCATAAGCTGCTCGCGCTGGACCCGACCGCGAAAGACGCGTACGTCGCGTTGGGCGCGGCGCACTACATCATCGGGTGCCTGCCCGGCTATAAGCGCGCCTTCCTGTGGTTTGGCGGAATCCACGGCGACCGCGAGAAAGGGATGGAAGAAATGAAGATCGCCGCCAGCCAGGGCGGTTATCTGAAGCCGTTCGCAAAGATTCTGCTCGCGCTGGCGTACCGGCGAGAACACGAACCGGCGCAGGCGCGAAAATTGCTGACGCAGCTTAACGAAGAGTTTCCGTCGAATCCCAGATTTGCGTACGAACTGTCGTTAGTCGAGCGGCAGAGTGGAACCACCGACACGCCATCTTCCACGCCGGCCGTTACGCCGGCGCAGTGCTGTAAGTAGATTCTCCTCCAAAGAACAGCAAAACCGCACAGCCGAGGGCCGTGCCACACATAGCCTAGCCGGCTCAGTGACATGGCGAACTGCCAGCAGGCGAAGGCTGCGGCGTCTTATGGTTTCGCCGAACGATCTACAACCGGCGCGCCTGTATCAGTATTCTTCCTTCCACAATCCGGCGATGAAGGCAATTTGCCGGAAAGGCTCAAGCCGTATCTGTAATTTGGGCATAAATTTGGACATACCCAAACGGCTCGGTTCGCGTCAAAATCCGAAGAATTCAATCGCACGGCGCGTGCTGCGCGCGGAGGCGGGCAATGGGCAAGCTGGTGCAGGATGTTCGTTACGGGCTCCGGATGCTGGTGAAATCGCCTGGCTTCACGGCAGTAGCCGTGGTCACGCTGGCGCTGGGTATAGGGGCAAACACGGCGATTTTCAGCGTGATTAACGGAGTAATGCTGCGATCGCTGCCCGTACGGGACCCAGGCAGGCTCGTCCTGTTGCAATGGACAGCGCATCGAAATTTCATCAATGGCGAGTACAGCGGCTTTGGCGACTGTGGCGGAGGCGGGTTTGGAGGCACATCGGGCTGCTCGTTTCCGCTTCCCATCGTTCGACAATTTCAGGCGCAGACGAATGCGTTTTCGAGTGTGCTGGCGTGCGCCGGACCGGCGGAGTTGGATTTGAGCGGCCACGGGCCGGCCACGGTGGTCAGCGGCGAGATCGTCTCCGGCGATTATTTTTCGACGCTGGGCGTCGGCGCGTACATTGGGCGAACGCTGGGGCCGAACGATGATGTGCCATCGGCTTCCGCCGCTGCTGTGCTGAGTTATGCCTATTGGCAGAGCGCGTTCGGCGGCAAGCAATCGGTCGTGGGGCAGACAATCCTGCTGAATAAAGTGTCGTTCACGATTGTGGGCGTCGCCGAGCCGAAGTTCACGAATCTTTCGCCGGGAAAAAGTCAGGACCTGTGGCTGACGATCGCGATGGTGCCTCGCCTGCAGATCACTTGGGGAACCAACATCGAAACCATGGGCAACTGGTGGTTGCTGGTAATGGGGCGACTGAAACCGGGTGTGTCCGTCGGGCAGGCGCAGGCAGCAGCGAGCCTGGTTTTTCGCAACGAGGTGCTGTACGGGCCGAAGCCGTTCGCGAAAGCAGCCGATGATCCTGAAATCATTGCGACGCGCGCGCAGGACGGCCTGGTGGGCGATCGGGGACACTTCTCCAGCATGCTTTATGTGCTGATGTTCGCCGCGGGCGTGGTCTTGCTGATCGCCTGCGCGAATGTTGCGGGGCTGCTGCTCGCGCGCTCGACGGCACGGCAGAAGGAAATGGCTCTGCGGCTCGCGCTGGGGGCAAGCCGCATGACCATCATTCGACAACTTTTGGTCGAAAGTGTATTGCTCTCGATGGTGGGCGGCCTGGTGGGAATCGTTGTTGCGTTTTGGGGACTGCACGCAATTACGGCGCTGATCACGGGCAACTCGAGCGGCCACTTTCCGTATGTTGTTTCGCCGGATTGGCGCGTTCTGACTTTCGCGTTCGGGATCTGCGTGCTGACGGGCATTCTGTTCGGCCTGGCGCCGGCGCTTCGCAGCACGCGCCTGGATCTGACGCCGGCCCTGAAGGAAAACGCATCCTCGCGTCCCGGCAGCGGGTCAGGACCGAGCAACTTCCGGTTGGGAAACGCGCTGGTGATCGCACAGGTGGCCCTTTCGGTGGTCGTATTGATCGGGGCGGGGCTGCTGGTGCGGACGCTCGAAAATTTGCGCAGCATCAATCCCGGTTTCAATGTGCGTAATTTGCTGGTCTTTGAAATCGAGCCCGGCAGGTTGGGTTATCCCGACGCGCAGGTGCAAAGCCTCTTCAGCGGACTACGAGATCGCCTTGCAGCTGTTCCCGGCGTCGATTCGGTTGCTTACTCGTCCGTTGCTCTGCTGATGGGCGATGAGTGGAATTCGACGGTTCACGTCGAGGGGCAACCCGAAAAACCTGAGACTCACGTGGATATGCTTGCAGCGGGGCCAGGATTTCTTCGTACGATGGGCATTCCATTGGTCGAAGGGCGCGCCTTTGCCTCTGAGGACTTCGCGGAAGCGGAGCGAAATGCGGAAGCGGCCAGCAAGAAAGCCAAGAGTACGCCGGCGACTGGCGCAGCTACAGGAACCGCACCAGCAGCGGCTGACAAGACACCAGCACCCGTCATCAGCGCGCTGGTGAATGAAACATTCGTCCGCCAGTACTTTCCCCATGCCAATCCACTGGGAAAGCGAATCACGCAAGGACACGGCACGAGTGCGAATGGAGATGCGTGGCCGACGCACCCATCCAGCGAGTGGCAAATCGTTGGAGTGGTAGGCGACACGAAATACAGCACCCTCCAGCACAAAACGCCTGCACTGGTGTACCTGCCCTTCACAAGCAGCTACGGCGGCTATTTCGAATTGCGAACTTCCGGCGATCCGCACGCGCTCGTGCGAACGGTTCGCACCATTGCGACCGCAATCGATTCGCAACTGCCGCTATCGCGAGTGACGACGCAAACGGAGCAGCTTGACGACCTGATGTCGCAAGAACGGCAGGTGGCGCGCCTCTCCGGATTTTTCGCCTTGCTGGCGCTGGTGCTTGCCTGCGTGGGACTGTACGGATTGCTGGCGTATGAAGTATCGCGGCGTACCCGAGAGATTGGTATCCGCATGGCGCTTGGAGCGCAGACGCGCGACGTGTTGAGAATGGTAGTGAAACAAGGATTGTGGCTGGCGGGCATCGGAATCGTTATCGGAATCGGGGTGGCAGTCGGCGTTACGCGATATTTGGATGCGATGTTATATGGTGTCCACGCCGACGATCCCGTGACGATGATCGCCGTTGCCGTTTTGCTGGCGGCGGTGACGATTGCAGCGTGTTATTTGCCGGCGCGGCGAGCGACGAACGTGGATCCTATGGTGGCGTTAAGGTATGAGTGATTCATGCCGTGCGACGCACGTCGATGGAGACGGCGATCTGGACAGAGAACCGTCAGTCTCTCTGCATAGGAGGAGTATGAACATTGCGGTGATCGGTTGGGGCTCGCTCATCTGGTGCCCGGGATCGCTTAGGATCAAGACCAGGTGGCGAGCGGGCGGACCGATGCTGCCGATTGAGTTCGCGCGGATTTCTGAAGATGGCCGTCTGACGCTCGTCATCGACTCAAATTCCGCGCCGCAGCAAACCTACTGGGCGTTGAGTGCGTTGGACGAGTTGGAGTGCGCCCGCAGAAACTTAAAGGACCGGGAGGGTTGTTCTCTAGGCAGGGTTCGTTTCTTCCCAGACGTTAACGCCGGGGGAACGATCATGGCCGCCGTCGTCAACGAATTAAAGGCTTGGCTGGCAAAGCACGAGGACATCGAAACGGTCATCTGGACCGGTCTTGAAACGAACTGGGCTGAGAAATTCCAAAGAGAGTTTTCGCCAGACGATGCTGTCCGCTACTTAGAGGGACTCGAGACGGAGCAACGACAAGCGAGGTTGCGCTATGACCGGGCAAAAGAATACGTGAGGAATGCACCAGCTTCAATTCAGACAGCGGTGCGGGCAAAGATGCGGGAAAGGGGCTGGGACGATGCTAAGCTCTCGGACATCCTTTTCGAGCCCGACAATCAGAGGTGAGTCTTGGCCCAAGTTCAAATTTGCCGTGGTTTCGGTCATAAAGACTGGCAGGCGTTGAGCCAACGTCTGTTAGCGGGCGACGCCGTCCAACAAAAAGAGCGCGACTGGCACCGGGCGGTCGAGGTTTTTGACAGAAGAATGCGGGAGCGATTCTTCACGTGCATTGAGGCATTAGAAGCTGTGCCTATTCCGGAGTATGCTCCTGTGCCAGACGATCCAGACCCCGATCGCCTTCTCCCGGGCGAAAATCCGGCTACCGGCTTTGCAATTATGGCGCTTTGCTGTCCCCTGATCGAAACGCTGCAGACGTTCCGCACCGGCAGCTTCTGTGGTACTCGTCAAGCGTTCATCGCGTTTTTGAAAGAGTGCCTTGCATTTACCGGGCCGGAGGCGGAACGGTTCGAGGACGGGATTCGGAACGGGATACTGCACAATGCGAAAACAAGAGAGTGGATCATCAGGCGAGACGTACCGAAGGACCGGATAGTCGAGCGCGAGAGGAATCTGTACGTTCTCAACAGAACGCTTTTCTGTAAGGAGCTGCGGGACTGGTTCCGAAGCTACATCAAACAATTGGCGGATCCTATAAAAAACGACCTCAGGAAAAACTTCATCGTCGGTATGCAACACATTGTGGACAGGTGCGACGGCACGGTGAAGCAATCCCCTGACCGGCCCATTCATCTCCCGATTGATTGATTGCGGTTCCGGCACTATGATAGACGCCTCTGCAACGGTTGTAGCAGTCGCGGTCAGGAGCTACAGCTTTGAAGCTTGTGCCTTCCCTGCGTAGTTGTTGTTCTTTCCGGAGGAACTCTCCATGAGTAAGAAGAATTCAGTCGCGCCCGGCGCGAACGGCGTCGGCGTCGAGGACCGCGAAGACAAGAAACGGCGCAACGACGCTGCGGACGAGCGTTCGACAGTTTCGCGGCGCTCCTTCATCAAGAGCACGGGCCTCGCGAGCGTAGCCGTTTCGGCGGGCGTCCTGCTGGGCGACGAAGTAGCGAAAGCCGCGGGCAGGGCTCAGGGCGAAGGCAAATGGCTTGGACCCGGGCCGGTCGATGTGACCCTGCGGATCAACGGCAAGCAGCGCACGCTGAAAGTCGAGCCGCGCGTTACGCTGCTGGATGCGATGCGCAATCACCTGGACCTGACCGGCGCGAAAAAGGTTTGCGACCGCGCGACGTGCGGCGCGTGTACGGTGATCATCGACGGGAAGGCGCACTACTCCTGCACCACACTCGCCATCGACGCGCAAGGACACGACATTCTTACGATCGAAGGGATTGCTCCGGAAGACAAGCTGCATCCCATGTCACAAGCGTTTGTAGATCATGATGCGTCGCAGTGCGGATTCTGCACGCCGGGATTCGTGATGGCGTCGAAGGCGTATATCGATAACGAGCCGAACCCGACGTACGAAGGATTGCAAAAGTCGCTCGGCGGGAATTTGTGCCGTTGCGGGACTTACATGGGCATTCGTGAGGCCGTGCTGCAGGCAGCGAAGAATGGAGGTCGGGCATAAATGGAATACAACTGGCCGGCGCCCGATAAGCGCGAATTGATCGGCAAGCGAATTTCAAAAATCGACGCCCCGTGGAAATCGTCCGGGCGCGTCAAATACACATACGACGTGAACCTGCCGGGAATGCTCTATGGGCGCATGGCGCTGAGTCCTTACGCGCACGCGAAAATCGTGAAGATCGACACGGCTGAGGCTGAAAAGATGCCTGGAGTGAAGGGCGTGCAGGTTATTTTCGCCGAAGGCACGGAAGTGCTGTGGGCCGGACAGGAAATCGTGGCGCTGGCGGCGGAAACCGAAGAACAGGCGGAAGAGGCGGCCGATAAGATTCACATTGAATATCAACGGCTGGATTACAACGTCGACGACAAAGGGCTCGACAAGCTCAGTTCGCAGTACACGAAGCAGCTTAGCGAGAGGACCACGGGCAATCCGAATACGGGCTTTCGGGAAGCGGAAGTAACGAGCGAGGGCCGATACGGAGCTTCTGTAATAACGCACTGTTGCCTGGAGTCGCACGGGTCGACGATGCAGTGGCAAGGTGATTCGCTGAAGTATTACGCGAGCACCCAGTACGTCAGCGGAGTAGGAAATGAGGTTGGGGAGGCGACCAAGACGCCCGCGAGCAAGATCGAGGTGATTTGCCCCGTGATGGGCGGCGGCTTCGGCAGCAAGTTCGCCGCGGATACATGGGGCGTTGCGTGCGCGCAGCTGGCGAAAAAGACCGGCCGGCCGGTAAAGATGATGCTCGAACGCGATCACGAGCTGATGGCGGCGGGCGCGCGTCCTTCGATGTATGCGAACGTGAAAGTGGGAGCGAAACGAGACGGCACGCTGGTCGCGTGGGACTCGCAATCCTGGGGCACGGGCGGGCCGGCGGCATCGGGCGCTCCGCCGCTTCCGTATATTTGGCAGTTCCCGAACAGCCGGGTGAAGCACACAGCCGTGCTGGCGAACATCGGTCCGGAACGCGCCTGGCGAGCGCCGAATCATCCGCAGATGTGCGTGCTTACGATGTGCGCGGTGGACGATCTGGCGGCCAAGCTGAACATGGATCCGTACGATCTGTTCATGAAGAACATTGCGATCGCGGGCCGCACTTCGGAGCGATTCAATCCGCCGAAGATCTACGCGGACGAACTGGCGAAGGCCGCCGAACTTTTTGAGTGGAAAAAGAAATGGCATCCGCGCGGGCAATCGGGCGCAGGTCCGGTGAAGACTGGCGTGGGGCTTTCGATGCATACCTGGGGCGGCGCACCGAACCAGAGCAATTGCATGGTGACGATCCGTCCGGATGGCTCCGCGGAAGTGGCGATGGGCACGCAGGATGTAGGGGTCGGCGCACGCACAGTCGTCGGAATCGTGCTTGCAGACACGCTGGGCCTGCCGCTCGAGGCCGTTACCGTGAACATCGGCGACAGCAAGTATCCGCCGGCCGGTGCTTCGGGCGGTTCGACGACGACGGGCGGGGTCAGTTCGTCGGTCCGATACGCGGCAGTGAAAGCGGCGAACGAGCTGTTCGCGAAAGTCGCACCGTCGCTTGGCGCACAGCCGGACCAATTGGAGGCGTGGGGCGGCACGATTCGCGTGATCGGGAACCCGTCAAAGAGCATTCCGTGGAAGCAGGCTTGCGCGAAGCTCGGCGGCACGCCCATCACGGCGGCGGGCAGAACGTATCGCCCGCTGACGTCGGCCGGCGTTGGCGGCGTGCAGATGGCGCAGGTGAGCGTTGATACGGAAACGGGAGTAGTGCGCATCGATAAGATGGTGGCGGTGCAGGACTGCGGCATGGTAATCGACGCGAAAACAGCCGAAAGCCAGGTGTACGGGGCGTTGATTATGGGCGTCACGTACTCGCTGTACGAAGAGAAGCTGATGGATCAGCAGACCGGCCAATGCCTGAATCCGAATATGGAGTTCTACAAGCTGGCGGGAATCGGCGACGTCGGCGATCTGGTGGTCCACATGATGACCGGACCCGGCTACGACGACCGCGGCGTGATCGGTCTTGGCGAACCGCCGGTGATTTCGCCGGGCGCTGCCATTTCGAACGCGGTGGCGAATGCAATCGGCGTTCGCGTTCCTTACATTCCCATTACACCGCAACGTGTGTTGGCGGCTCTTGGGAAAGGAGGTATGGCATAAATGCAAGCTTTCGCTTATGCATCTCCTTCGTCGCTGAATGAAGCGGTCGGACTGCTGGACGCGCAGTGGGGACGAACAGCGATTCTGGCCGGCGGAACCGATTTGCTCAGTTTAATGAAAGACGACGGCGACGATTCCATGCGGCTCGTCAACATCAAGAAGATTGCCGAACTGGCCCGCGTCCGCGAAGAGAATGGCGGATATCAAGTCGGCGCGCTGGTGACGTTCGACCAATTCCTGACGCACAGGGCGCTTCCCAAACGCTTCCCTGCCCTTGCGATGGCAGCAGAAGGCGTTTCAAGCCCGCAGATCCGCAACATGGGCACCCTGGGCGGCGATCTGCTACAACGGCCGCGCTGCTGGTATTACCGCGGGGGCTACGGCTTGCTCGCAATGAACAACGGCAAGTCGCTGGTCCCAGGCGGCGACAACCGCTATCACGCGATTTTCGGGAACGAGGGTCCGGCATATTTTGTGAGCCCATCATCGCTGGCGCCGGCGCTGGTCGCATTGGGCGCGAAGGTGACGCTGCATGGAGCGTCCGGCCAGCGCGAGATTCCGGTTGAGGAACTGTTCGTGATTCCGAAGGCTGACGGGGAACGCGAGCATTCCATCCGCCCGAACGAGATCCTTACCGAAATTTCGATCCCAGCGGGCGCACAGGAATGGCGCAACGCTACGTATGAAGTTCGCGAGAAGATGGCGCTCGATTGGCCGCTCGCGACGGCATCGGTGGCGTTGAAAATGGATGGCGGGACAATTCGCGAGGCGCGTGTGGTGCTCGGGCATGCGGCCCCCACGCCGTGGCGATCTCGCGTGGCGGAACAGGCCCTCGAAGGTAAATCGCTCGACGAATCGGCTGCTACTGCCGCGGGCGAGGCTGCCACGCAGGGCGCAAAGCCGCTGAGCGACAACGGATACAAGGTGCAACTGGTGCGCGTCGCCGTGAAACGCGCTTTGCTGCAGGCAAAGGAGGTCGCATAACATGGCTGAGATGCCGAAGACTCCCGCCGGCCGCGGCTTGAACGAAGTGATCCGCGCGGGCGAGATTTGCAGCAAACTGCGCGCGAAGCAAATGTTCTACCAGATCGACGAAGAGGCCTCTCCCGTCGAAAGCTCGGGGCCGTTCTGGTGCGCGCGCACGCAGTCGCTGATCGGCTTCGACGGCAAGATCGCGGGGCACGAGGAGTGCCGACCGGGCCGGTCGTGCTGCGAGACGACATAAGCGGGCGCGGTTACATTTTCGAACCAGTGCCTCAAATCAGGACGTTTGGCGCGAAACGTAAGTGCTGGTTGCGCATCTCAATGCAGTAGAGGTTTCCGCTTTCCCATAGGAGCCCGGAGTGGGAAAATGGAGCATCGGTTGAGGAGGTCGAACATGCGGACAAAAGCTCTCATTCTGGCTGCGGCGGCGCTGATGGTGATGCCCATGGTGGCGAAAGCCGCGCACAGTTCATCGAAAGCGATTTCCGGGGACTACGCTGAATTCCGGAATGCGGACGTGTACACGGGACCGTGCTTCGCGAATTCCGAAATGAATCTGGCGGGCGAGAATGCGGTGCTCGCGTGGCATGTGCGCAACGGCGAGTGGGCCGGCGTGCCGCTCTCGAACTTGAGCGTGGTCGCCGTTGTCCGCGCAAGCGCGACGCTGGGCGATCCTTATGCGAGTCCGCTTCCCGCGAAAACCGTCTTCATGGTCGATGCGAGTGCCAATCAGGCACAGCGCTCGGCGC
>DASUJR010000341.1:0-27196 GCA_036279175.1 Candidatus Acidiferrales bacterium
CCCCATGCCATCCTTGCCCTCACTGGACGGCCGCTTCTCCTCACGCCGTCCCCACTTCAGCTCGGGCGAAGTGTAAACCATCTCCTGATAACGCTCTGTAAAGGATGTCATGAGACTGAACACGAGAGCGCCTGTGCCACACATGCCAAACCGCAAAGCGCAGGCGAGGCGGCGCTCGCTTTTCCGAAGTAAAAACCCACTTCGCAATACCTTCGCGCATGAAGCTCTCGAAACCATCGTGAGTTGACTTATAATCTGCCGTTCGCCACGGCATGTCCTTGTCGGGAGGAAATGCCGAACTCGCCGTGTGGTCGCGAATCGCAGGAAGACGATTTCGCGGGCGTTTTCGTACTGGCGAACGAATTGCCGGTAGTGGGCCAGTGTGAATTTTAACGGTTTTTTCATCTCAGGGTTTGAATCATCAAACCCTGAAACCCGGTGTCACGATCAAGAAAATTCAAACTGAACCACTGCGGCTCTGACGAAGGCAAAGGCAAGACCCACCGTTCGCAAAAGGCGCGAACGATGTGGCCTGCGTGCGGCAGGCAACCGCGGGGTGGAATCGTTGACCTCGGTTGGAATTGGAACTGCGGATTACGGTGTGGCATCAACCCTGAGACTTTTTCTGGGTCAGGGTTGAATCATCAACCCTGGGGCTTTTTGGGATCAGGGTTTGAATCATCAAACCCTGAAACCCGTTCATGTCAGGGTTTGAATCATCAAACCCTGAGGCCCTGCGCGCAAGGAGACTGCGGATGAAGAGTGTGCTGCTGTGCTTGATTGCAACTGTCGCGATCGCGATTCCCGCTCGTGCGCAGAGCGTTGAGGGCGAGTGGCAATCGACCGTGCCGGTGTCGCGCGTCGACCGGCCGATCACAGTGCACGTGTCGAATGCGGACGGAGTGCTGCGGGGACTTCTCGACTATCCCGACGATTTCGATTTTGGCAATCCGCTCGAGGGGCTTGAGTTCAAGGAGGGGAAGCTCACGTTTCGCCAGGGCGACATTTCATTTGAGGGCACCCTTTCGAGCGACGGGAACACAATCAGCGGAACCTATACCGTATACAACACGCAGATCTCTGGAACGCTGAAGCGCGCAACGGCTCCGCCGACGAGAGCGGAAGAGGCGATCGAAAAGCTGAAAAGCTTCAGCCACTTGCCTGCGGACGAGTGGAAATTTCACGCTGGAGACGTTCCGCATGGCGAGGACCCGAGCCTGGACGATTCAAGCTGGGAGACCGTCCGTCCGGGGAGTCAGGCTGCCAACGATGCCGTGTGGTACCGCCGCGAAATTGAAGTTCCCGCGAACCTGAACGGATACGACCTGACCGGGACGCGCATCTGGTTCCAATTTGTAGCGTCTGCCAACGGGCCGATGCCACAGATCATTTATTTCAATGGGCGGCGCGTTGCGTTGGGAAATGACCTGGAGCCGATCGTGCTGTTTGATAAGGCGCAACCGGGCGACAAGGTGCTGGTGGCGGTGAAGCTGTTGCACACGGTAGACCGCAAATATTTCGCGGGAGCGGACTTGAAGATCGATTTTTCTCCGACGCGGCCGAATCCGTCCGATCTGGTGCAAGAAATCGAATCGGTTGCGCTGCTGACGCACGAGCGACGGCAGAATTCGAGCGCGGTGCAAGGGGAATTGGAAACAGCGGTGGACGATATCGATCTGGTGGCGTTGCATCGCGCGCAGCAGCAACAGTTCGACGATTCCCTGAAGCAATCGCAGAGCGCACTGGACAAGTTCAAGCCGCTGATTCAGGGAACGACGGTGCGGCTGACCGGCAACTCACATATCGACGCCGCGTGGTTGTGGCCGTGGACCGAAACGGTTGGCGTGGTGCGCGATACGTTCGGCACGGCGTTGCGATTAATGGACGAATATCCGCAGTACACGTACACGCAGTCGGCGGCGCAGTACAACGAATGGCTGGTGGATAAGTATCCGGACGAATACAAGCAGATTCTCGATCGCGTCAGGCAGGGACGCTGGGAGTTGGTTGGCGGAATGTGGATAGAGCCCGATCTGAACATGCCGTCGGGTGAATCGCTGGTGAGGCAGTTGCTGGTGGGGCAGCAATATTTCAAGGATAAGTTCGGCGTAGTGGCGAAGATCGGCTGGAACCCGGATTCGTTCGGCTACAACTGGCAGTTGCCGCAAATCTACAAGCGGTCGGGCATCGATTATTTCGTCACGCAGAAAATGGCGTGGAACGACACGACGCAACTGCCGCTCAAGTTGTTCTGGTGGGAGTCGCCGGACGGCAGCAAGGTGCTTACTTACTTCCCGCACGATTACGCGAACGGGATCGATCCGGTGCGGATTGCGGGCGACGTTGCGACTGCGCAGAGATTCAACCCGGGCTTAAACGAGATGATGCACCTCTATGGAGTGGGCGACCATGGCGGCGGACCGACGCGCGCGATGCTCGACAATGGAGTGCACTGGTCGGACGATTCGAATCTGGTGTATCCGCCGGTGAAATGGGGGACCGCGCAACAATTCTTCTCCGACATCGAGGGCAGGCTCGACACGAAAGACTCGCCTGTATGGAATTACAAGACGCTGGCGACGGGCGACACGTCACTTCCGGCGGCTCCAGCGGGCGAGATTGCGATTCCGACATGGAATGACGAGTTGTATCTGGAATATCACCGCGGCGTGTTCACGACGCAGGCGAAGCACAAAGAAGAAATGCGGGATGCGGAGACGGAAATGCTGGACGCGGAGAAGGCTTCGTCGCTCGCGTGGCTGGACGGAGCTTCGTACCCCGACAAGCCGTTGACCGAGGCATGGAAAAAGGTGCTGTTCAATCAGTTTCACGATTTGGCGGCGGGGTCGGGTATCGCGACGATCTACAAGGATGCGGACAAGGACTACGATGTGGTGGCGTGGACGGCGAACGACGCAAGCAGCCGGGCGTTTCACCGGATCGCGAGCGAGATCGACACCAGCACTACGACGGGCGTGCCGGTGATGGTGTGGAATCCGCTCGCATGGACGCGCACGGACCTGGTCCGGATCAGGGTGCAGATGCCGTCAGCGGAGCCGAACGGAATCGCGGTGGTGGACGCAAAGGGAGTGCCGCTGCCGATGCAAGTGCTGTCTCAGGATGCGGCGACTAGTTCCTATACGTTGCTAGTGGAAGCGAAAGATTTGCCATCGATGGGGTACGAGATCCTGCACGTCATGGCAGGAGCGCGTCCGGTGGCGACGGATCTGAAGGCGAACGACCTGACGCTGGAAAATAATTTGCTGCGGGTCGTCGTGAATGCGAGAACGGGGTGTATCACGAGCTTGTTCGACAAGCGGACGAATTTCGAGACGATTGCGGCGAACGGGTGCGGAAACGAACTGATCGCGTTCAAAGATACGCCGAAAGATTACGACGCCTGGAACATCGATGCCGATTTCGACAAGGTGTTCACGAACCTCGATAAGGCCGATTCGGTGAAGCTGATCGACCATGGACCGCTGCGCGCGACGATTCGCGTGGTGCGAACTTGGGACAAGTCGAAATTCGTGCAGGACATTTCGCTGTACGCGGGCTTAGACCGCGTGGACGTGGCGAACGATATCGACTGGCACGAGACGCACATTCTGCTGAAGGCGGCGTTCCCGCTTGCGGCTTCGAGCAGCGAAGCGACGTTCGAAATTCCGTATGGGTCGATCGAGCGTCCGACGACGCGGAACAACAAGGTCGAGGACGCGAAATTCGAGGTGCCGGCGCTCAAATGGGCCGACCTTGGCGATGCCGAGCACGGTTTCAGCCTGATCAACAATTCGAAATATGGATACGACTCGATCGGCAATGCGCTGCGACTTTCGTTGCTGCGTTCGCCGACGTGGCCCGATCCGAACGCGGACCGCGGGCGCCAGCGCTTTACATATTCGCTTTATCCGCACGCGGGAACGTGGAAGCAGGCTATGACGGTGCGGCGAGGATACGAGTTCAATTTTCCGCTGAGCGCGATGCAGCTGGAATCGCACGAGGGAAGGCGGCCGGCCGAACACTCGTTCGTTTCCGTCAGCGATCCGAATGTGGTGCTAACGGCGATGAAGAAAGCGGAGGACGCGAACGGTCTGATTTTCCGCTTCTATGAATGGGCGGGCACGTCCGGCACGGTGCAAATCGGAGTGCCAGCGGGTGCAACGTCGGCTACGCTGACGAATTTGATGGAACAGCCCGAAGGGACAGCGCTGCCGGTGGTTGCAAATCACATAAGCGTGCCGGTGCATCCCTACGAAATTGTTACCGTGCGGGTGGATTATCCGCACTCTGCAACCAAACCCGCGAGCGAGTGAATTGGGCCCGGCCGCGGGATGGGCTTTTGACGAAGCTGGATGGAACGAGCGCGGCAAATGTCAGGCCGTCGCGCGCTGGCGGCGATAACGACTGCTGCCACGACATACGGGGTGCTCCCATTGACGATAACAAACCAAACTGAAAAGGGACGGATTTTTCGCGCGCTGCACGAGCGCAATCATGCGTTCATTATCCCGAATCCGTGGGATGCAGGAACGGCGCGGCTGCTCGCGCACCTGGGGTTCGAAGCGCTAGCGACGACGAGCATGGGTCATGCGCTTTCGCGGGGCAAAACGGACGGCTCGTTGACGCGCGACGAGACGCTGGAATATGCGGCGGCCATCGCAGCTGCAACGAATTTGCCGGTGAGCGCCGATCTGGAGAAAGGTTTTGGCGACGCGCCAGAGGAAGCTGCCAAGACGATACGACTTGCGGCGGCGGCTGGCGTTGTCGGAGGGTCGATAGAGGATGCGACAGGCAGGCCGGACGATCCGATCTATGAGATAAAGCACGCAATCGATCGAGTGCGAGCGGCGGTTGAAGAGGCGCGGGCGTTGCCGTTTACGTTTACCCTGACGGCGCGAGCGGAAAATTATTTGTACGGGCGGGCGGACATCAAGGACACGATCAAGCGGCTGCAAGCGTTTGAAGAGGCGGGCGCTGACGTTCTCTACGCGCCAGGGCTGCAAACCAAGGACGATATCGCAACGGTGGTGCGTTCCGTCGACCGGCCGGTGAATGTGCTGATGGGCCTGCGCGGAGTGCAACTGAGCGCGGCGGAATTGTCGGCTATGGGAGTGAGGCGGATTAGCGTTGGCAGTTCGCTGACTCGCGCGGCGCTGGGCGCGTTCATGCGCGCGGCGAAGGAGATGCGCGAGAAGGGAACGTTCACGTTTGCGGCAGAAGCGGCGAATTCGGCCGATATTACGGCGATCTTCAAATCGTGGGGATAAAGAGCGGGGGAGTTTCGCCCGTCACCCTGATGTGGCCGCCGCTTCGAGAAAGGGCACAGCCTGCCACGGCGTGCAGGCAAGGTTCGGGGCTCACGCCGAGGCAGCATCCCTACGCTTCCTCCATCGAATCAGTGACCGAGAACGGATGGTGTGCGGGGCTGCGTGACGCGATTCTCGTCAGAAACCGTACCTGGCTGCGATCGAGCCGTCGGACTTGCGGATTAGCGCCATGGCTGCGTGCCCTGCCGACAGGCGCAGCTTCAATTCCGCGTGGCTGGCTTTGTCGACTAAGTCGAGATCGCAATCGTGATCCGTCTCCGAGGCCATGACGTATAGGACGGAATCGCGCAGGATCGTGGGATAAATCAAAATACCGGGCTCAAGCGCCGATTTCAATTCGAACGGTGACGCGACGCCGACGTCGTTGAAAACTGCCGAATAAAGTTTTGCCGCTGCCGCCGTCCCTTCGGCCAGCTCGACTGGATATGGCGCCCAGAAGATATGGCCAGTTCCTACGGCGAGCTGTTTCAGTTGCTCGTCTCCGCTGAAGTCAAACGTCTCAAGCCAAGTCTGCGCGTTGAAATCGAACGACAACGGGATTGTTTGGCCGTTCACAACCATCTGTGCGTTGTGAATCGTGAGCGGTTGAACTTTCGCGCCGTCCAGGCCAATCGCCGCGGCGCGATCGACACGATGCCAATGCTCGTCGCGGGCGATCGGGCCGGTGATCAGAAGATTGCCGCCGGACTTCACGTAGGCGAGCAGCGCGTCCCATGTGGAATCGGCAAGCGCCTGCGCTGAGGGCAGAATTGCGAGCTTCGGATGGCCCATGTTTGCGACTTGATTTGCGGCAATCACGCGGACCGGCATTTGCGCGACGTATGCCGCGGCACGGACGGCGTTGCGTTGCGCCGAGATTTGCAATTCGCGAATCGCAGAGAACTGGGCTGCCTGCGAAGTGATGATCGCCACATCGGCAGGCTCGGGATCCACCAGGCTAGCGTGAATGTCGCTTGCGAACCTGGCCATGTCGCGCAAGACGGTGGCTTCGGGTTTTTCGGTGGCGTCGGCCCGCAGGGCGCCGATAGGGACTTCGTTTCCTGCCGTCATAAAGTCATTCGAGTTCCACAACCACTGAATCGCGCCTGATCCTTCGACGAACGAGAGCGCGACTTTACGTTCGAGAAGCGCGGCATATTGTTCTGGTGTGCGGCGTGCGATCTGATCGAGCGTCAGTTCGCGTTGCAATCCGGTTTCCTGGATCAGCATCGGCAGGCCGGGCTGTTTCGCGACGAGCGAGTCCCATAAGAGCGCGTCGTTGTTCCACCAGGAATGGTTGGTGGTGAAATCGACGTAACGGCCGAAGAAAGCGGGCGAGAGGCGATCGTCGAAGCCGCCTTCGTCCTGTCCGATGGTGATGAGCTGCTGTGAGCCCGTGGTGCGAATTGCGGAGCGCAAATTCCTGACCCAATCTGCAAAAGTATCCTGCGCGAATTCGAAGAAATCGTAGAGTTTCAGGGAATTCGGGCCGGCGTACATGCCGCGCTGGTCGAATTCCTGTTCCGTGGGAACGGGCAGCGTTGCGCCGGATGCGATAAGCGGAAGATTCCAGTCGGAGACGAGCGCCGCACGATCAGCGTAGCGCGCGTCGAGCCATCGATTCCATGCCGTTAGCTCGAATGGATCGCCATTCGGCCGCATTTTCCACGTGTACTTCGAAAAACTGGGCTCGTTGATCAGGTCCCACGCGAGGAAGGGAACGTCGTGGAACCGCTCGACGACCGCCGAGATTAGATTTGTTTGGCGGCGCAGAGCTTGGGGATCAAGGTATGCGTTTTCGCCGCCGAGCACGTCGGGAAGGAATGCGAAGAATTCGAATTGCACCGGCAGGCCGTGACGACGTGCAGTCATGAGGAAAGCTTCCATCGTTCGCAGGGTGCGCTCGTAGGGGCGGCCTTCCTCATCGCAAAATTTGTCCCAGCCAGTCCACCAGCCCGTACGAATCATGTTGAGGCCGGCGGCGCTGATCTGCCCGAGGTCTTCGTTCCAGACGTAGACGTTCGGATGATCGAAATAGAGGCGCTGGACATCGCTCGCCATGTAGGTTGTGCCTACGACGGCGAGCGGCTGCCCGTTCAACTCAAAGTAGTTTGGATTGGCGCTCAGCCGCGGGCCGGAGCGGAGATAGTCCAGATCGCGAATCCAGAATCCGGAATGATAGATCGCGCGAAGCCGCGAGCCGTCGAACAGTTCGGCGGTGACTGTGAAAAGGCCGCGCGTTTTCGGCGGCGGAATCACAACCGGCAGCGAAGAGGGGAGTTTTACCGATTGCGTGATTGGCGATGCGTGCGGCTGGTCGCTCGATGAGACTGTGATTCGCACGCTGAGGCCGGATTCTGTGGGCTCGGCTGATTTCCATCGGATATTCAATTCGACGGGCTCACCCGGCAAATAAAGCGGCAGGACGGGGCTGACAATGAACTCCTCGGCTCCGCGCCGCGCGGCGAAGGCGAGTGCAGGAATAATTTCCTTCGCTTGGTCGCTGCTGTAGAAGTCGGGTGACAGGCCGGCGTTCAGAAAAATCCAGCGGCCGCCGGCAAACTTATCCCTGACGTGGTCAATTTGAATTGCCGGAGCCGACATGCGCCGTCCATTTTGAGTGCCCCACGCGAGCGCATCGAGTCGCGCATCGAGGCGGCCTGCGGAACCATCGCGACTGTAAACGTCGGAAGAGGTGAGGTGAATGATCGGGCTAAAGGCGTGGCGCCAAGAAAACCGCGGGAGCCGTTCGACTACGTCTGGATTGTCCTGAAAGCGGTAGCCCTCTGATCCAGGCGTCTCCTGATACTGGTCGATCAGCAGAGGAAGAATATCGCGCACGCTGTAGGCCCGCAGATGCCAGCCCGAATTATCGCGATACGCGGCACGCGTGAACGGGCGTCCACCAAGGACGAGCAAGTTTCCGCCGCGTTGCAAGTAGGCGTAGATGTCGGGCCATGCGGCTTCGGGGTACGCGGAGCCGTAGGGAAGGACGAGCAGGTGAGTCGAGATGTCGGCAAGCGCGTCGTGAAGCTGATCTGCCGAAGCGAAGCGCGCGCCCGGTATGAGTGAGGACAAATCGTTTTGCGACGGCGCGGCGGTATCTGCGGCAGGGAAGCCGTTGTCGTAGAAGACGACCGTTCCAGTTTGCTGCGCACGCACGCCTGGGGCCATGATCATGAGAAGCAACATCGCATAGACGGTAAGTAGGATCAGAACTGCATTTTTTCTCATGTATGATGGCTCCTCGGAAGACGCTGTTTTAGGACAAGCGCGCTCGGCTTGCAATGAGAAGTTTGCGCGGCAGACGGCGCGGACAGGGGCTTAAGGATGGCGGCCGAAGCACGCCGCGCTCGGCAGGGCATGCCGTGCCCCTACGGTATGGACGTTCGGGAATCGATGAATACAGTCGGGGAACTTAAATCGCGCTTTCGCGCGAAGTACGGCGAAGAGCCAGTCGTTTATCGCGCTCCCGGGCGCGTCAATCTGATCGGCGAGCACACGGATTACAACGACGGATTTGTTTTTCCCGCGGCGATCGATTTGTTCACGTATGTTGCTATCGCCCCGCGCACGGATCGAGTGATCCGCGTGCACTCGGAAAATTTTGGGGAGGACCTTGATTTCGCTCTCGACGGAACGCCAGAAAATGTTCCAGCCGGATGGGCTCGCTACGTTTTAGGTGTTGCGTTGATTTTAGAGCGCCAGGGTCACGCTTTGAAGGGCGCCAACTTGTTGATTCGGGGAGAGGTGCCCATCGGGGCGGGAGTGAGTTCGTCGGCGGCGGTGGAAGTTGCCGCTGGATACTCGCTGCTGGCGAATTCCGGGTTCCGACTCGAAGGGCGCACGTTGGCTCGAATTTGCCAGCGGGCCGAGAACGAAGTCGTTGGGACACGCTCGGGAATCATGGATCAACTTGCGTCGGCCTGCGGCGTTGCCGGACGAGCGCTGCTGGTGGATTGCCGGTCGCTTGAGTTTCGGGCGCTGCCATTGCCCGCGGGCATTCGGCTTGTGATCTGCAATACGATGGTAAAACGGGAACTTGCGGCGAGCGCGTACAACACTCGGCGCGCGGAATGCGAAGAAGGCGTGCGGGTTCTGGTGCAACGATACCCGGAGATTCGCGCCTTGCGCGATGCAACGATGGAACAGCTTGAGAGCTGCCGGGTGGAAATGCCCGGCAATGTGTTTCGGCGCTGCCGTCACGTGATTAGCGAAAATGCACGCGTGCTGGAGGCGGCGCAGGCTCTGGAACAAGGGCGCCTGAGCGACTTGCGGCGAGCGATGGCTGAATCGCATCGGAGCTTGCGGGACGACTATGAGGTGAGCTGCGCTGAACTCGATTTGCTCGTTGAGCGGGCAAATCGCGAACCGGGAGTGCACGGCGCGCGGATGACGGGCGCGGGCTTCGGAGGGTGCACGATCAATCTGGTGGAGGCGGAAGCGGTTCAGGCGTTTCGTGATCACGTCGCGTCGGGATACGAGCAGCGAATGCGAGTCAAACCCGACATTTATGTTTGCAGCGCGGCGGATGGAGTGAAGCAAATCGACTAGCCGGGGCCGGGTCAGTTTGAATTTTAACTGCTTGTGTCACGATCAAGAAAATTCAAACTCACCCATTACGGTCTGTTCGTTTCAGATGCGGAAAGAGAGTCGCCAACCGTGACATTCGATTTTGCCGAGCAGTCCCACAGACGATTTAATCCTTTGCTTTGCGAATGGGTGCTGGTTTCGCCGCATCGCACACAGCGTCCGTGGCAGGGACAAGTGGAAACGCTGCCGCCGGAGACGGGTGTTGCGTACGATCCGGCCTGCTACATGTGTCCGGGAAATGCGCGGGCGAACGGAGCGAAAAATCTCACCTACACGGGCGCACTAGTTTTCGATAATGATTTTCCGGCGCTCCGCCCTGACACGCCCGACGAGAGTGTTGAAGACGGGTTGCTGCTTGCTCGCGGCGAGTCGGGCATTTGCCGCGTTGTGTGTTTCTCTCCCCGCCATGATTTGACGCTTTCGCGAATGGAACCGCGTGCGATACGGGAGATCGTGGATGTGTGGGCCGAGCAATATACGGAATTGGGTGCGCTGGAAAATATCCGGCACGTGCAGATTTTCGAAAATCGCGGCGCCATGATGGGAGCCAGCAATCAGCATCCGCACTGCCAGATCTGGGCGACTTCGAACCTGCCGAATATCGTTGAAAGGGAACTGAATTCTTTCGTTTTTCACCGGCAGACGAAGAATCGATGCCTTCTTTGCGATTATCTGACGCAGGAAGACAAGGCGCGCGAGCGGCTGGTTGAGGAGAACGAAGACTTTACCGTGCTGGTGCCGTTCTGGGCCGTGTGGCCGTTTGAGACGATGATCATTTCACGAAGCCATGCGGGTTCTCTCAAGGAGCTATCGCCAGCCGAATGCGACGGGCTTGCGGATATATTGAAGAAGCTGACCACACGTTACGATCATTTGTTCAATGCGCCATTCCCGTACTCGATGGGATTTCACCAGACGCCGACGGATGGTTCTGCGCATCCCGAATGGCATTTTCACGCGCATTTCTATCCGCCTCTGCTGCGGTCGGCAACGGTGCGGAAATTCATGGTTGGATTCGAGATGTTAGGCACGCCGCAGCGGGATCTGACGGCGGAGCAGGCGGCGGAACGAATGCGGGAAGCAAGGAGGTAGGAGGCAGAGAAACAAGAGGCAAGGAAGCAAGGAGGCAGGGAACCAAAGAAGCAAAGATTGCTGTCGGCAAGGAAATAGCCGAAAACGCCGCTTGAATCCTTCGCTGCCGGCCGAACGTGGCGAAAGTCGTTGGTGCGAGCGGGTTGCTAGAAACTCTGCAGAAAGATTAAGGAGATTATGGCGATTCTGGTGACGGGCGGTGCGGGATACATCGGTAGCGTGACGGTCGAGCTGCTTCGCGCGAAAGGCGAAACGGTGATCGTGCTCGACGACCTTTTTCGCGGACACCGCAAGTCGATCGGCGTGGATGTTCCGTTCTACGAAGGGAAGATTGGCGATCGCGAGTTGGTGGGTCGCATTGCGAAGGAGCACCGGATTGACGAATGCATTCATTTCGCGGCACTCGCGTATGTGGGTGAGTCGGTGGAGAATCCCGCGCTCTACTTCGAGAATAATATCGAGCAGGGCGTGGCGTTCATGGGCGCGCTGAGGCAGGCGGGCGTTCAACGGATCGTCTTTTCTTCGACGTGCGCGACTTACGGCGAGCCAAAGCAAATTCCGATTACCGAGCACGAGCCGCAATGGCCGGCGAATCCGTACGGCTGGTCGAAGCTGATGATGGAGCGTCTGCTGGCGAGTTACGATCGCGCTTATGGGCTGCAATTCATGTCGCTGCGTTACTTCAATGCGGCCGGCGCGACTGCAAGCTGCGGAGAGCATCATGAACCAGAGAGCCATCTGATCCCGAACGTACTGTCGGCGGCGGCTGGAAAAAAACCGGACATAGCCGTGTTTGGAAATGACTATCCCACGCCGGATGGAACGCCGATCCGAGACTACGTACACGTCGCCGATTTGGCGGACGCGCACATTCGCGCGCTGGATCACCTACGCAAGGGCGGAGCGTCGGATTTTCTGAATTTAGGAACGGGCGACGGCAACTCGGTGCTGGAGGTGATTGAAACGGCGAAGAAGATTACGGGCCGTCCAGTTCAGATGCGAATCGGGCCTCGTCGGCCTGGAGATCCCGCCCGCCTGGTTGCGGATTCGGCGCGCGCGAAGCAGGTGCTGGGATGGACGCCGGCGTCGGATTTGGAATCGATCATTCGATCGGCGTGGGAGTGGAAGCAGCGCCACCCGCGCGGCTACGGTGCGTGACGCGACAAACGCGCGCGGGGTCGAAACAGCTATAACCCATGCGGCGTTGTGAGGGGCGTGTGGGGAGAAGTGAAGAGATCCGGCCGGTGCTTTATCGCATTGCAGGTGTGGATTTCGTTCTCGTGTCTCTCGCTGCTGCAGTCCTGGTGTTGAGACCGAGAGATGCGCTGGTTGTTGCTCCGGTCTGTTTCGTAGTGCTGCTGCTCTCGAACTTCGCTATGCTCCGCGGCAAGCGCAGGATATCAGAATCCAAGCCGAATGAAGCGATAGTGGGTCGCTCTCCCAAGTTCTCTGCTTATTTCCTCACAGTCTTTTTTTCCTTGGCACGCTGTACGGTGCGTTGCTGATCTCGGAAGGTGAACTTCCCCGCACATCTGCACTCTTCCTGCTCGTTCCGTTTTGTCTGGCGATCTATTGCTGGAGGACAGCCCGCAGGGGCAGCCGCGGGAATCCGAGCAGACAACCGAAATAGCCTGTCCTTCGCTCCTCTGCTGCAAAGCCTCGGATGAGGCTGCTACACAAAGGCAGAATGGCCGGTCAGCTTCAGGTTGCTTTCAGGCCGTTGGGGACGAGAGGCATGGCGCGGAGCCGGACTCCTGTTGCGTCGAAGATCGCGTTGCCAATCGCGGGAGCGACGCCCATCAGGGGCGATTCGCCTGCGCCGGCGGACGGAATATCGCGGCGGTCAACGAGCACAGTTTCCATCTTCGGAACGTCGCTGAAGCGCGGCACTCGATACTGCGCGAAATGCGGATTCAGGATTTTGCCGTTCGCGAAGTGGATGGCCTCGAAAAGCGCGCCGCCCAATCCCATCGTGTTACCGCCCTCGATCTGATTGCGCAGGCCATCGGGATTGACGATGGCGCCGCACTCGAACGCGCAGACGACGCGCTCGACGTGCATCGCGCCGGTTGCGCGGTCGACGGAAACTTCGGCGAAGGTGGCGACATTGCCGCCTTTTTCGAAGCCTCCGCCCATTCCGAATCCGTGGCCGGGCTTCTTCGTCTGTCCCCAATCGAACTTCTTTGCGGAGGCTTCGAAGACAGCGCGCAACCGGTCGTCTTTCAAGTTCTTCATGCGGAATTCGAACGGGTCCATTTTCAATTCGTGTGCGAGTTCGTCCATGAACGATTCGCGCGCGAAATGGTTTGCGGTGGCGGCAAGCGCACGGTAGGAACCCTGGCGCAGTGGATATTGGGTTGGATGAAAAACGATGCGCTGGTTCGCGACGTCGTACATGGTGCCGATGCCGGAACCGCCGGAATTGTAGTTGTGAAATTCCCAGGCGGTGATGGTGCCGTCGCCGCGCACGCCGGCTGAAACGTCCATCACGCCGACTGGCCGGAAATAGGCCCAGGTGAATTCCTCTTCGCGCGTCCAGACGAGTTTCACGGGGCGATTTGCCGCACGCGCGAGGCGGGCAGCTTCGATCGCGCACTCGCCGGTGTGCTTACCCCCGTAAGCGGAACCCATATCCGGCATCAGAACACGGACGTTGTCTTCGGGAATGTGGAACGTCTCTGCAAGCTGGCCGCGCACGCCGAAGGGGCGCTGCGTGCCGGTCCAGACCGTAACGCTATTGCCCGACCATTGGGCGAGGGCCGCGCGCGGCTCAAGCGGCGCATGCTGGATGTACGCGACGGTGTAAGTCTGGTGCAAACGATGATCGGCGGCGCTCATGCCGGCGTCGAGCGAGCCAACTTCATACTTGGAGGTGCGTTCGCCGAATTCGCCGCCGGTGGGCGCGGGATACGTTTTCAGATAATCGTAGATGGTCTCGCTGGACGGCTGGCCGGTCTGCTCCTTCCATTGCGCCTTGATCGACTTCGCGGCTCGGATTGCCTCGCCTTCCGTCGGAGCGGCCACGCCGATGAAATCGCCGTCGTGCACGAACGTCACGTTGGGCATCACAGTCGCGTCCGGCGGATTAACGGAAACCAGCGTCGCGCCGAACGAGGGAGGCCGCAGAACCTTTCCGAATAGCATCCCGGGCAATTTTTGGTCGGAAGGGTACTTGTGGCTGCCAGTGACGAAGTCGCGACCGTCGATTTTCCTTATCGGCCGTCCCTCGACCGTCCATTCGGTCGCGGGCTCGAGCGGGTCCTGCTCCGGCATCAGTTCCGTGAGCTGTTGTCCTTTGACAAGTTCGGCATATTCGACGGTGCGGTTGTTTGCCCGATCGGTGATCTTGCCGTCAGCGGCGACGAGTTCTTGGGGGTTCGCGCTCCACTGCTTCGCAGCCATTGCGACCAGCGTGTCCCGCGCGGCTGCTGCGACTTGCCGCAGGCGCAGGTTCATCGTTGGAGTGGTGCGGCTGCCGAAGGTGCCCATGTCGAACGGCGTCAGCTTGGTGTCGCCCATGACGAGTTCAATTCGTTCGATGGGGAAGTGCAGCTCTTCGGCGATTGCCTGGCTGAGCGAGGTACGAATGTTTTGGCCGATTTCCACTTTGCCCGTATATCCGGTGACGGTTCCGTTTTCGCCGATGTGAAGCCATGCGCTGATTTCGCGGGGGAGTTGGTCCTCGCGCCTGAACTGGCCTCGCCGGCCGCCGGATTCCTGAAAGGCGAACGCGTCTTTCAACACGCAGGCAACGAGCAAGCCGGCGCCGAGGGCTTTGAAGAAATCGCGCCGCTGCAATTCGAAATGGTAGGGAGGCGGCGCGCTCAGCTCGTATCGCTCGACTTCGATCTCGGGAAGCGTCACTGGAGTTGTAAGTTTCTCGTCCATCAACTGGCCTCCTTCGCGCTGTTCCGGTTCATTGCGGATGCGGCTCTGAGTACGGCCGCGACGATTCGCTGATAAGTTCCGCAGCGGCAGACATTGCCTTGCATGTATTCGTGAACCTGTTCGGCGGTGGGATTCGGAATTGCGCGGAGCATCGCCGTGGCCGTCATAATCATGCCCGACGTGCAGTAGGCGCACTGCATCGCACCTTCATCGACGAAAGCTTGCTGCACCGGAGTCAATTGCCCGTCGCGTTCGAGCCCCTCGATCGTCGTGATTTTTCGCGCGCCAACGGCGCCTACCTTCGTGACGCAGGAATGGCGCGGATTGCCGTCGATGAGGACGGTGCACGCGCCACACTGGCCTTCGCCGCAGCCGTATTTACTTCCGGTTAGATCGAGTTGATCGCGAAGGACGGAAAGCAGGCTCGCCTGCGGATCGGCGTCGACGGAATAAACCGTTCCGTTGATATGAAGCTTGGTTACATTTGCCATCGGATTGCCTCGCAAGGAGGAAGTATTGCCGGCGGATTGATTTGAGGAACCATCGCGAGTTCCATCCCCCCCTAGCCTACATCCAGATGGGCAATTGGGAACGAATTTTTGAGGAAACGGAAGGAAGGCACGCGGATTGTAGAAGGAGGTTGCGTGATGAGCGACCGGCGCTCCTCAACCTCGGCGAGGAGGGCGGCTTCGACATCAGGCCGTGGGCGAATCGGGTTCGGTTGGTCGATGCCAGGTACGCTGGCACGTGGGAGCTTCCGGTAATTGGCGTGGTCACTGCTCCCACCGCCGTGCTGATTCGGCCCGATGGCTATGTGGCCTGGGTGGGAGATACCAGCCAGCGAGGGCTTGCCGAAGCGCTGTCCACTTGTTCGGACCCGCCAGTGTGAGATAGCTCATTCCGTTAGGCCTTTTTCAACGGCACTCCCCATTTATTTTCGGTAAGGCTTCAACGCTGCACGGCGTGGTGCGGGTGGGATAAGAATTCCTGATATTGGCAATCGCTAAATTGGATTACCATATGCCGACTCTTCTATGTAGAGTAACCGCTTTTTAGATCGCAAATCTGTTCATCGAAACCGAAAGGCCGCATGAGAGAAGCGACGATTTCTCGACCGGCCCGTTTTTTTGCGCGCTCGAAGCGCAACTATTTAGCGTGCTTGACGCACGACTGCTTGGCGCGCTCGACGGCTGGCTTTGCGGCGGGCGGGCGTGACTGCCTGGGGGTTCCGCGCGCGCGCCAACGCCGGCTGGCCCTCCTATTCCTACTTTATTTCGCCTTTCCGTTGGCCCTCTCCGCAAGATCCGTACACGCGTCATCCGCGGAACGCGCGCAAACGTCCTCCGCACCTTCCCGCCAGGAGGAGAACGCACGAGTCACCGCGCTGGAATTGCAGGTTGCGGACGCGAAAAGCTCCGCCGACAACGCGTGGATGCTTACGAGCGCAGCGCTCGTCTTGCTGATGACGGGCCCGGGACTCGCGCTTTTCTATGGCGGCTTGGTGCGCAAGAAAAACGTGCTTGGCACGATGATGCAGAGCTTCGCCATGATGGCGGTTGTAACCGTTCTGTGGGCGATCTTCGGGTACAGCCTGGCGTTCGGTTCGGGATCGAGCTTCATTGGCAGCTTTCACAACGTCTTCCTTAAGGGTGTCGGCCTCGCGGCGGATCCCGCGTATTCGGCGACGATTCCGGTCGAGACGTTCATGATCTACCAGCTGATGTTCGCCATCATTACGCCGGCGCTGATCACAGGCGCTTTCGCTGAGCGGATGAAGTTCAGCGCATTGCTGGTTTTCCTGGTGCTCTGGTCGATTGTGGTTTACGACCCGATGGCGCACATGGTGTGGGGCAAGGGTGGTCTGCTGAATGCGTCGCTCGGCGGCGCGTTTCCGACGCTGGATTTCGCGGGCGGGACGGTGGTGCACGTGACGTCGGGTGTGTCCGCATTGGTCTGCGCGCTGTATCTTGGCAAACGCGTCGGCTATCCGAAAGTTCCGATGCCTCCTCACAGCGTGGTGCTGAGCTTTATCGGCGCATGCCTATTGTGGGTCGGCTGGTTTGGGTTCAACGCGGGCAGCGCGCTGGGTGCGGGTACGTTGGCTACCAGCGCGTTCATTGCGACGCACTTCGGAGCTGCGGCTGCAGCTGTTGGCTGGAGCTTCGTCGAATGGATCGCCAAAGGCAAACCCAGCGCGCTGGGCGCTATTTCAGGAGCAGTAGCAGGACTCGTGGCGATCACGCCGGCGGCAGGTTTTGTGACTCCGATGTCTGCGCTGATCATCGGCTTCATCGCGGGAGCGTTCTGCTACTGGATGGTCACGGCCGTGAAGTCACGCTTCGGCTACGACGATTCGCTGGATGCTTTCGGTATTCACGGCGCAGGCGGAACGATTGGCGCGCTGCTGACCGGGATTTTCGCTTCGAGCGTGATCAATCCGATTTTCAAGAGCGCGAGTGGCAAAGTTCTTCCCCTGGGCGTTATCGAGGGGAACGCGCACCAGATGCTGAATCAGCTGGTGGGCGTTGCGATCGCGTGGGGATTGGCGATCGTCGGCACGCTGATTTTGCTGTTCATTGTGGATAAAACGATTGGGCTGCGTGTTACGCCTGAGCACGAAGTGCAGGGTCTGGATCTGTCGCAACATGGGGAAGAAGGCTACTACTGGGAGACGTCCGCCTGACGCGGTTCGCCCGGTGATCAAGATCGCTCATCGAGTAGAATGAAAAACGACTTTTACATCGGACAGAGGCATAGATATGACTAAAGTCGAAGCGGTGATTCAAACATCGAAACTCGACGCAGTGAAGGATGCGCTGCATGAAATTGGCGTCGAGGGCATGACAGTGCTGGAAGCGCGCGGACACGGCCGCCAGAAGGGACACACGGAGGTCTATCGCGGCCGCGAGTATACGGTCGACCTGATCCCCAAGATCAAACTGGAAATGGTGGTCACGGACGACATGGTTGACAAAACCATCGAGGCGATCAAGAGCGCCGCGCGCACCGGAAAGATCGGCGACGGCAAAATCTTTCTTACCAAAATTGCGGACGCGATTCGAATTCGCAATGACGATCGCGGCGAGAGCGCGCTGTAAGGATTCTATCGACGCGGGGAACCGGCGGTCCGTCACAAGGAGCGTCTCGCTCGAAATCGAACCTTCTCCGTTTGCGACACAGGAATAACCGTTTCATTAGCCCACGAACTGCGCGAAGTCTATACCAACGAATCGGCGCGCATCCGTGAGGAGTTCTTCTCCACCGGCAACGGGGCCAGCGCCCTGCTTGCGCGGACCACGCTTGTCGAAGGCATTGCGCTGCGCCTGTGGCGCGAATATTTCTCCTCGGAGCCTGACAGCCCACGCGACGTTACTCTCGTAGCCCTGGGCGGATTCGGACGCCGCTGGCTTTTTCCTTATTCCGACATCGACCTGTTGTTTCTGTATTCCGGCACTCAGGCAGAAAAGGCATACAAGGAGCGCGCCGGGCAGTTTTCACAGGAGCTTTGGGACCTAAGGCTGCGCCTGGGTCTCGCGACACGCACCGTTTCGGAATGCGACAAGCTCGATCCGAACAACGCGGAGTTCGTAATTTCATTGCTCGATTGCCGTTACCTGGCGGGCGACGCAAAACTCTTCGCCGAGCTGCACGAAGACGTCATTCCAAGGTTGATTGCGCGGGAAGCACGACCGCTGGTGCAGAAACTTGCCGATCTGACGCGCGAGCGATACTCGAAATTCGGCGAGAGCGTTTTCCATCTTGAAACGAACGTAAAGGACGGGCCTGGCGGCCTGCGCGACTACAATCTCGCGTCCTGGCTTGAACTCATCACGCATCTGGAGCACCAGCGTTCCTGGCCGGATGAGAAATCCGCGCTGCCAGCGCCCATTCGACGACAATTCGAGCCGGCGCTGGATTTCTTGACGTCCGTCCGCTGCTTCCTGCATTTCCGCCATTCGCGGGACGACAACACGCTCACTTGGGAAGCGCAGGACGAAGCTGCCGCGCGGCATATCGGCGTCGCGGGCAGTGATTCGCTCGACGCCTCAAGCTGGATGCGCGTCTATTTCGCGCACGCCCGCGCGATTCATCGCGTCTGCACGCGGATGCTCGATGAGCTACCTGCAAGCCGGCCATCGCTCTATCGGCAATTCCAGCACCTGCGGTCGCGCTTATCGAATCCTGAGTTTTCCGTCGTCGACGGCATGATTTTCCTGCAGCCGACGGCGGGTCCTCTGGATGCGGAAAGAATTCTGCGGGCGTTTCGTTTCATGGCGCGGCACGGGTTGCGTTTCAGCAGCACGTTCGAGCATCAGATCGAAGAGGCGTTGCCGCGGATCAGCGCAAGCCCGCCAACCGGCAGCGAACTCTGGCACTACTTGCAGGAGATTCTGCTGGCGCCGCATGCGGGCAACGTGTTGCGGGAAATGCACGCGCTGCGTTTTCTCGCGGTCGTGCTTCCGGAAGTGGCCGGCATCGATGCGCTCGTAATACGCGATTATCTGCACCGGTTTACGGTGGACGAGCACACTTTTCTTGCGATTCAGAACGTCCACGACCTGCGGCAGTCGCGGGCAAAGTGGGACCAGCGATATGGTGAATTGCTGGAAGAACTCGAGCAGTCGGATCTGCTTTGCCTCGCCATTCTGCTGCACGATACGGGAAAGGCGAGCAAGGGAGATAACCACGTCGTCGCCAGCCTCGATATCGCGAGGGAGTGCCTCACGAGACTCGAACTGGATGAGCCTGACCGCGAGACCGTACTATTTCTGATCGAGCGGCATCTGGAAATGAGCGCCTTTTTGCGTCGCGACATCTTCGATCCCGAAACGATACGTCAACTCGCCGAAAAAGTGGGGACACCGGAACGGCTGAAGATGCTGTGCCTGCTGACGTACGCGGATATCAAGGCCGTCAGTCCGGAGGCACTTACTCCGTGGAAGGCCGAGAACATCTGGCAGCTCTACATCGGTACCGCCAATCACTTCCTGCGGAACGTCGATGAGCGATTCCACGCGAGAGTGGACGACGAGGTGATGGAGCACCTGCGCACGCTTGCGCCAGCCGCGGGCAAGCAGATCGAGGCGCTTCTGGAAGGACTGCCGCGCCGCTATCTGCGGACGCATTCCGCGAGCGAAGTTCTGACGCACCTGGGAATGGCCCGCCGCATGAGCGACGATCCGGTTCAGCTCGGGTTGCTGCGCGGCCGTCACTGGTTCGAGCTGACGCTGGTCACCACCGACCGCCCGTCTCTGTTCGCTACGCTCGCGGTAGTGCTCGCTGCCTGGGGCATGAACATCGTGAAAGCTGCGGCATTTTCGAATCACCGGGGAACGGTGGTGGACACGTTCTACTTCACCGACCGGTTTCGCACGCTCGAATTGAACTTGCCCGAGTGGGAGCGCTTCAAAACGAGCATTCACGACGTCCTTACCGGAAAAGTGGATCTGCAGAAGATGCTGCGCGACCGCATGAGGGCGCAGAAGAATGTTCCGCCCAAGGTCAAGGTAGAGCCTCGGGTCCAGGTGGATGACGAATGTTCCGCGCAAAGTACGCTGATCGAAGTGATCGCGCAGGATCAGCCGGGACTGTTGCATCGGATCAGTTCGGTTTTGTCTCGCGAAAGCTGCAACATTGAAATCGCGATCGTCGACACGGAAGGGCAGACGGCGATCGACGTTTTCTATCTCACCGCGCACAAATCGAAGCTGACGGCCGAGCACCAAATCCGCCTGCGCGAGTCGTTGTTGAACGAGCTCGCGGGCAGGTAAGGCGCGAACTGTTCCATGTCGATGGTCCAATTTGCGGCGGAAGATGGAGTTCGCGGGTGGCTGCACGAGGCGGCAGGCGCGAATGGCGATGCGATCCTTCTGACGCACGGCGCGGGAGCGGATTGCAATTCGAAGCTGCTCGTAGCGGTAGCGAATGCGCTCGAAGCGGCGGGTTTTGTCGTGCTGCGTTATGACTTGCCGTTTCGGCAGGAGCGCCATCACGGACCGCCACGTTTCGACGGCGGCGAGCGGGACCGCGAGGGGATCCGGCGAGTAGCTGCGGCGATGCGCGGCAAGATAAAACCCCGGACCCGCATGTTTCTCGGCGGTCACTCGTACGGCGGGCGGCAGTCATCGATGCTCCTTGCGGAAGAGCCGCAAGTCGCTGACGGCTTGCTTCTGCTTTCGTACCCCCTGCATCCTCCGCGAAAGCCGGGTCAGCTTCGCACGGCGCATTTTCCGAAGCTGACCCAGCCGTCGTTCTTCGTCCACGGAACGCTTGATCCTTTCGGGTCGATGGAAGAAATGAAAGCAGCACTCGAACTGATTCCTGCTTCTCACGACTTGCTGAAAATCGACGGCGCGCGCCACGACTTGGTCGGCAAATCAGGAACGGACGAACTATCCCGGCGCATCGCAGTCGAGTTTCAATCTTTCATAGACCACGCCAGTCGGTAACCTTCCAAAGCACATTCTGTGTCTCGCGGTCCACGTTCGTCTGCGGAAAACCACGCGAGTCTTTGCCCGCGTTGTGCTTAACGCTCTTCAATTGAGGGACTTACGGCGCGGCATGGCGAGTGCTTTCTCGCGGGGCGGGAGCAACGGCGAAGGCCCGCTGAGTTCGCTGCAGACAACAGGACGCGCAGTGGGCCACCGAGCGACATAAAAGGAATCGACAAGGAGTCGCCATGAATCAGTTCTTCGATTTCGCAGGAGTAGCGGGGGCGATCGTTTTCTCGATCGGTCTCGGGGTGTACCTGGAATGGCTCGGTCTGCGCGGGTTGATGCGACTGATGCCGGCGACGCCGAGAATCGTGAGCAACGTTCAAAGGAGCGCGGCCGTGGAGCATAGACGCGGGGCGAAGGCGGCGTAAGGGGCTGGAATCCGGATGACCGGGTGCGGTTCCGGCCGAGCTTCGTAAGAAGAAGAAAGAGAGAAGGCGATGTTGTTCCTCAGATTCTTGCTATTGCTGGTCGCGATTGGTCTGCTGTGCTGGGGCGCCGGGATGTTGGTTTACGACCTCGTCCTGGCGTTGGAACTGGATCGCCTGCTGCGCCGGGAGAAAACAGCGCAGCCCTTACCGGAGGTTGCGCAAGCTGCTGGCGAAGCCGGTGAGCGTGGATCCGAGTCTGTCGATGCCGTGCCAGGAGCGTTGTCGCCGGTTCGTCGAGGTCCTCGCCGGATCATCCTGGAAGGACCGCGCCGAAAGACAGCGGTGAAGTTGCTTTTTATCGCATCGCTATGCGCTTTGGTCAGAGGCAGCATCGTCGTGGTGCCGGATGGCGAAGCCGGAGTGCGAATCAGCCAGCTCGACGGCGTGGTGCCGGGAACGCTGTACGCGGGAACGCATTTCGTTTGGCCGCTTGTGGAGCGCGTGCAGACTTACGACATTCGTGAGCACGTGTTCTCGACCGCCTCGGGAATCGTGACGAGCGAGAAATTCGAATTGCTGACGGTGGACTCGCGCGAAGGACTGTCCCTCGGCGTCGGAGTGACGGTGCGATATCGGATCGATGCGACGCGGCTCGACTACATTCAAGCGAACCTGCCACAGCCGATCGATGAGGAAGTTGTTGAGCCAGTGGTGACCAGCGCGTTTCGAGAACTCGCGCCGCAGTATGAGGTGCGCGACGTCTTTTCCACGAAGCGCGATGAATTCCGCGAGCGCGCAGCAGAAAAGATCACGGCGCGTCTGGGGCAGGACGCGATTGTGGTGAAGGAAGTGCTGCTGCGCAAAATCCAACTTCCGAAAGAGTACGCGGAAGGTTTGGAGGGGTTGTTGGTCAAGGAGCAGCAGGACGATCAGACAGAAGTGCAGGCAGATATCGAAAAGAAGATGGTGAAAATTGCGGAATCACAAGCCGAAGCGGCGAAGGTCCGCGAAATCAAGAACGCGGAAGCTCTTGCGGCGTCGCATGTGATTGCCGCCAAATCTGAGGCCGACTCGATGCAGTACACGTTGCCGCTGAAACAAAAGCAGATCGAGGAGACGCGGCTTGAGGCGCAGGCGCGGAAGGAAGCGACCATCCAAGACGCCGAGGCGCAAGCACAAGCCAAGGTGATCGACAGCAAGGCCGAGGTGCAACGCGACAACCTGCTCGCGCAAGCCGACGCGAACCGGATTCGCGTCACCGCGCAGGCACACGCGGAAGAGTTGCAGCTCGAGGCCGCAGCGCTGAAGTCGAATCCGCTGCTTGTGCAATACACGGTGGCGCAGAAGCTTTCCGACAAAGTTCAGATCATGCTGGTGCCAAGCGACGGGAAATTCTTTTTTACGAATGACGTGCTGCGCTCGGCAATGAACGGCAGCGCGGCAGATTCGCCCGCGCGAGCAGCAGGGCAGCGATAGCGCTGGGCAGAGCCGGATTGCACGGAAGTCGCCAGGAAGGCGCTTTCCGGACGATCCATAACGAGATTCTCGAAGCCCTCATCATGCCGACTGGAGGCTCGGACGTGGCAGGAGGCGGCGAATGTGATGAAGGCCTCGGGAGTGAAGCCGGCAACCCCCTTGTGGATGGCTGCGAGTCGCGGGTTCGATCGAGGAACTCGCCGCAGGCGATAGTTTCGTGGGCCCGAAGCTATCGTGAACCCGCGTACAGTGTGCGTGAGCCGGGATTGAATCCGCGACTCGCAGCCATCCGCCGGCGGCATGGCAGCTGGGGACGTGTTTTAGGCGATGGTTTTCACTGTGGTATCATGACTCGCCACGAACGCGATTCAGATGCCGTATCACCCGTTCCGACGCCGAATAAATCTGCTGACCGGCATTCTTTTTCTCGCTTGCTTATCGCTTGCGCCGCCAGGACTCGCCCAATCGCCGCCAGCCGGTCAAAATGCTGCTTTGCAGCCGAAATGGAACGACGCCGTGGCAACACTGGTTGAGAAAATCGCGGGAATCGCGAACGCGTCGGAGCCAGTCACGCTGAAAATCGACAACATTTCTTCGTTGAACGAAATAGATGCGTCCACAAGCGAACAGGCGCTCGAATCGGAGTTAAGCAAACGTTTTCGATTGATGCCGCAAGCGGCGGATGCCACGCAGATCACGATCACGCTTTCCGAAGGGGCGACCGCCTATATTTGGGTAGCCCAGGTGAGAAGCGGGACTTCCCAGCAGACGGCGATGGTTTCGATCGCAAAGGAACCTTCGAATGCTGCGCGCGCGGAGCGGCCTGCAATGAACTTACGGCGCAAGCTCATTTGGAGCCAGCCGCAGCCGTTTCTAGATTTCGATCTTCCGGATGGCGTGCCGGCGAATGGGCCGGGCATGATTGTTCTTGAAAGCTCGAGCGTGAACTTTTACAACTTGGTGAACGGGCAGTGGGCCTCGGTAAAGTCGATCCAACTGAAGCCCGCCATGATACCCCCGCGGGGAGCTCGCGGCATGATCTGGCAATCCGGTGAAGAGATCGATATGTTTGTCCCGGGCGAGTCTTGTTCGGGAGTTGTCGCCACGCTGCCGGAGTTGGTCTGCGCGCCCCATCCTTCGACGAATCCTGCGGTGAATTGGCCGCTCGTGACAGCAAACCAACGGCAGGATGCGCAGTTCGAGTCAGACAGGAACTTCTTCGCCGGCATGGTGTCATCAAGCGGCGCGATACAAACCGCAATTCCTCCATTTTATACGGCAGCGGCGAAGGCTTCGGGCGACGGTACGAGCTGGCTCGTCGCGGGAGTCGATGGCAAAGCGAAGCTCTTCGACAGTTCCAACAAGCTCATCGCGACCTTCCCGGGCTGGGGCGATCAGGTGGCGACGATTGACACAGGGTGCGACGATTCCTGGCAGGTGGCAACCACCGGCACGGGCGACTCGATGGAGCCCGACCACATCCAAATTTACGACATCCGGAACTACGCGCAGTCGCAGGCTTCTGCACAGTCGACCAACTCGCAAAGTGCGACGACACCGCCCGAGGCTGTGGCCATGGGCCAGCCGCTCGATTTTGCCGGACCCATTTTTGCCATATGGCCCGCGACCGACATGAAGTCGGCTCGCGTAGTTTCGCTGAATCTTCAAACGGGGATGTATGAAGGTTCGATTATCTCTGTTTCTTGCGGCGAGTAGCGTCGCCCTGGCGGCGCTTCCGGCGTTTACGGCACGTTTGCCGCGATACGGCGGCACCCTAACCATGGATATTGGCGCGGCAGTGATGTCGACCGATCCGAGCGCTGCGCCCGCCAATTCAGACGATGCGGATGCGAAGGAACAGATCGATGGTTTGATCTACGCGCATCGGAGCGCCGATGGTACGTTTGCAGACCCTGGTCCATTCCGGGTTCGGAGCTTTACGCCCGGTCACGAGGCCGTTCTTGCGGCGAACGAGCAATTCGAAGGCGGGCGTCCATTTTTGGATACGATTCAAATCGAGATGGGCCGCCCTCTGCAAGACCGGCTGATCGACCTGCAACTGGGAAAGGCGGACCTTGCCGAAATTCCGGCCGATCAGGCGCGCCGCGCCGTGGAAAGCGGGATTCGCATCAGTCGATCGCGTCCTGACGAATTGATCGCGCTGGTGTTTGATTCCAAGCGCGCCGCCACGAACGACGCCCATGTCCGCAAGGCGATTGCTTTGACCATCGACCGCGGCGCGATCGTGAATTTTATCCTGCAAAAAACGGGCGAGCCGGCAGGCGGACTTCTGCCGCAGTGGTCGAGCGGAACTTCGTTTCTTTTTTCGACCGCCGACGATCCAGTGCAGTCAAGGCAACTATGGTCTGAAGTAGCTGCTCGCCCGACGATTTCGGTGGGATATGATTCGGGCGATTCACTGGCGCGCGCGATCGCGGAGCGGCTCGAAGTGAACGCACAGGAAGCGGGGATTTCAATGAAGGTGCGGGCTCTATCAACTGATGCGGCCACGCACTCGAGCATCGACGCGCGCGTGATGCGGCTTCGAATGCCGGTGCCGATTCCGCAGGCGGCGTTGGCGCACTTTCTTGATGTGTTGAACCCGCTGGCTGAACTGGACGTTAGCGCGAGCGCACTGGAGAACTCGCCGGATGCGCAGCAAATTTACGACACCGAAGCGGCAATTATCGACAGCTACTCGGTCGTGCCGATTGCGTGGATCCCACGGGTGTTCGGGCTGAGCGGCCGCGTGCGCAACTGGAATACGCCCGGTCCCGGCGGCGGCTGGCCCCTTGCAAACGTTTGGCTGGATAATACTGATGTTGAGTCGAAGAAGGGAAGTTCGTGACATTCCGGGCCAAACTCTTCTGGTTTTTCACGATTGCGCTCGTGCTCACGATCGCATTGATCGCCGCGGGTGTCACCGTGGTGGCGCGCAAGGCTTTCGACGAGAACAACCAGCAGCACACGGAAGCGCTGGTGGCGCAGTTTCAGCGCGAGTTCGCGCGGCGCGGCGAAGATGTGGCGCAGCGTGTGCAAGCCATCGCGAACAGCGATTCCACAGTGCGCATGGCGATCGATTTGGCTCGTCCGGCGCCGGATATGTCGCTTTATGTGGACAGTGCGCAGCGTGTTTCCACCTCGCATCACCTCGACATCCTCGATTTCGTCGGCAATGACGGAACGATCATTTCCTCGGCCGAATATCCCGCGCGGTTCGGTTACAAACTGCCGTGGATTAAATCGCTCACGGCGGGAAAAACCGTCGGCTGGGTGGCGCAGGGTCCGCTGTTAATGAAGACGGACACGCAGAACGGCCCGGTCGTCGCGCTGCTGGCGATTTCGGCAGTGCGCGTGGGCGATAGAAACCTTTACATCGTGGGAGGCGAGCGTCTGGGGCGCGAATTTCTGGGTTCGCTGGTGCTTCCGACCGGAATGCGTGCGCTGTTGTACCTGAATCTCACGGAAAAGTTCGATCCGTCCAATTTGATGGACGTAAGTGGTCCCGCTCCCGAGGCACAGCGGCTGGAGCCTTTCGTGCAGCGGGAACGGCAAAAGCCCACGGCTGAGAAATTTACTGTCGACTGGAGTTCGGATCCGAAGAATGCGGAAGTATTTCACGAGACGCCTTTGCTTGGACGACAGGACGAGTTGCTTGGGATTCTGCTGGTCGGCAGCTCGCAGCGTGAAATCGTGGTTCTGCAACGTCGCATCGAGGCTCTGGCGGCGGCAGCAGTCGTCCTTGGCCTGATCATCGCGCTCTTGTTGAGCTGGTGGGGCAGCGCTCGTGTCACAAGGCCGATCCGCAAATTGGCGGAAGGCGCCCGGGCCGTCAGTGGGGGAAATTGGGAGGCTCGCGTCAGCGTGCAGAGCGGAGGCGAAATCGGCCAGCTGGCAACGGCCTTCAATCAAATGACGCAACAGCTGACCGAGCAGCGCGAGCGGCTGCTGCAGGCGGAGCGCGTAGCCGCCTGGC
>DASUJR010000342.1:0-9596 GCA_036279175.1 Candidatus Acidiferrales bacterium
GAAGTGCTGAAGGTGCTTGCTGACTTGGGCGTGCAAGACCGGCCGCGCCTGCACGTCCTGAACAAAATCGACCGTCTGAGCGAAGAAGAAGTGGCTGCGCTGAAGCAGGCAAACGGGCATAGCCACTCGGTATTCGCATCCGCACATACAGGCGAGGGATTGCAGGATCTTCTCAGGCGAATCGATGACGTCATGCCCTTCGATCCATTGGTGAAAATGCGGCTGTATGTTCCCACATCCGACGGCAGAAGCCTTTCCGTTGTTCACGGTTGTGGCCGGGTACTCCACCACCAGATTTCGGACGGCTATTTTGTCCTCGACGCCGAAATTCCGCAGTCTCTAACCCGTCGACTCGAAGAATTCAGGCGGGAGCCTGGTGCCGCCGGGGCGCCGCATCGCTTGCACGCTTAGCGTCCCAATAGCCCCGGAAATGCCGCCAGGGAAGCACGTTACCAGTCAAAATCGACGCCCATAGCGGTGGAAAACTCTGTGGAAAACGTCCTACATGGTGCCCACTCTTAAATCGTGGAAGTTTGAGCCTTGTCTCCGCCCACGAAACCCGCAGCTTACGCTATCCTTTTGATTCCATTGGTGATAAGGCGCTATATTTTCGTTCGAAGAAGGTCTCGTGTCCGCATGCCGTTTGTCGAGCGCTTCCTGTTCCGATTTGCACAGGTTTGCAGCATTTGCTGTACATAACCTTAGGATTTCCCTGTAGTTGCGCTTGGCCCTCGATCGCCCAATTTTGAGGCAGTCTTTGCGGCTCGAACCGGTCCGGACAATTCCCGTGTCCGCTGGCGTTGACTCGCCAGATGGTGCAGACTATATTGAGAGCCCGGGAAGCTGGCCTTCACTGAGAGCAGCAATGAATCTTCCAAACAGCTTGACGATTTTGCGGATATTTTTTGTCCCGCTGCTTGTCGTTGTGCTGCTGACGCGCCAACCCAATTGGAACGTTTGGGGAATGCCCATCGACTTCGAAGTTCTGGGCGTAATGATCCTGCTCCTGGCAGCTGCAACGGATGTGATGGACGGTTACCTTGCGCGAACGCGCAAAGAAATTACGACCCTTGGAATTCTACTCGACCCGATCGCCGATAAGTTGCTGATCTCGGCCGCGTTCATTTCGCTGGTCGCCATGAACTTGGTTCCGGCATGGATGGTGGTGATCATCATCGGGCGCGAGTTTGTGGTGACCGGGCTGCGGGACATCGCGGCCACCGAGGGCCTCATGATTCCGGCTTCGGCGCTCGGCAAAACGAAGATGATCCTGCAGGTGATCGCCGGGTGCATTGTCATCATGGCGGCGAAATATCCGGAGCTCAGCACACTCGGATATGTTCTTATGTGGCTGGTTGTGCTGAGCGCCATCGGCTCCGCCGTGCATTACTTCCAGATGTTCTGGAGCCAGATTAACTCGCGCGTTCAGCAGCGCTATGGCCGCGTTGCGGTCCAACCCAACGAACGAATCCTGGTCGAGCCCAAAGAGAAAACGCAAAATGCCGTCACTCGGTGACCGGCAAAAGAAACTGCTGCTCCAAATCGCGCGCGGGGCAATGATTGCGGCGGTGCAGGGCGAGCAGCCGTCGGAGATCGTGGCCGAAGACGACTTGTGCCAGCCGGGTGGCGTGTTCGTCACATTGCATCGAGGCTCGCGTTTGCGGGGCTGTATCGGGCAGCTTCCGGGTGAAGAGCCTCTAGCCCAGGTGGTAGCCCATTGCGCCGGCTTGGCCGCGCTGGAAGACCCGCGATTCCGGCCTGTTGGGCCGGAAGAACTAGCCGCCATTCACATCGAGATCTCAGTCCTCTCGACCCCGCAGGACATCGCGCCGCAAGATGTCGTTATCGGAACACACGGACTTCTAATCAGCCGCGCGTCGGAACGAGGCGTACTGCTGCCGCAAGTGGCGACCCGGCTTGGGTGGAGCGCTCTCCGGTTTCTGGAGGAAACCTGCCTGAAGGCCGGAATGGAACCGCAGGCCTGGAAAGACCCGAACGTTCGCATTCAGGCGTTTTCAGCGGAAATCTTCAGCGAGGCCGATTCCCGCCCAGGTGAAACAGTGAAGGAAAGCTATTCGATTTCGACGTAGTCGCCCGCGTACACTTCCTTCAGCGTCAGCGTCAACATAACAGTGGCAGAGTTCGGGCCTGTGCGGAGCACCACTCCCTCGCCGAGGACTTCGCGCGGCGTATTCGACCAATCCCACTTTCGGGGCGATGAGCCGAGCCCGAACGTGGGACCTAAATCACCGGCGACGTCAAAAGCAAAGCGCGGCTCTGCGAAGGCAGTCTCGTGCTGCGTCCCCGTATAGCGGAACACGCGGAAATAGTCGCCCACTTTCACTCCCTGGCTGCTGCCAAGGTTGACGTACGCGACGTCGTAGGTTCCTAGTTCCTGCTGGAAACCCCTCCCCATGATAATCATGGCCTTAGCTTTTCCGCTCGGCGCCGCGTATTGATCGAAATCGGACTCTGCCTTCAGCGCAGGCGCAGTTCTTTCCGCAAACGGAAGAATAATGTCGCCACGTTGCAAGTAACTGCAGGAGTGTGAGACCTGAGCGATCGAAACGTTCGGCTTGACCACGGAGGCGGTCACGCGTCCTTCGTCCTGCCAGACCGTCCCCATCTTGCGAAGAATCGAATTTTGCCACTTCGTCCATTCCTGCGGGACCGCGTCAACAGTCGGCCGCACGACGGAAAACTCGTCGCCCACTTTGACGCCCTGACGTGCGCCACGATTGATGTACACGTAGTCGCCGTCGCTCCAGGTGATGTTATGGTCCGAGCCTTGGCCGGTAATTACGTAACTGCCTCGCGGGACGTTCCGATTTGTCACAATGCCCGAGCAATATAGGTCGCCCTGGATCATGTTCGGCGATTGCTCCTGGGCAACGGCCACAGAGCCTGAAAGTGCTAGAACCAGTCCGGCAACGGCCAATTTCCCGCGCATAGCGTGCTCCTTATCGATAAGTGACGTTTTGCTGTCCGCGTCGCAGTCGGCGACGATGGGCGCGACAAAATCTCAGAGCGGGCCCTTCCGGCCGCCACCCCAACCCTGAAGCGTTTGCTTGGCGAGCGGATTCCCCGACCAATCGACCGTAACAAATGCCCTCCTGAGCGTCAACAAAACGTCTCGGAGGCTTTACACAATCGTGCACCGCATGGTAAAAGCCTGAACTTCCCTGTACGAAAGGCCAGGGAAAGCTGTCCCTGAGCAGCTGAGCACGTTCAACTCGCCTTCGCGCATCCAATTATCCGTGATTGCCTCCAACAGAGTGTGCGCCGTTGTCGCCGCGCCCAACGCGCAAGCCATGTGGCACCAGGTTGAACGAGTGTTGAAACAGCCGCGCAGGAACAGCCGCTTGCAAGCGACACCGCGGAATTCGGCGACCATCGAATTGCGCCTGGACTGGCTGAAAGACGACGCTGAGATTGAACGGTTTTTGCGAAAACTTCGAAATGCCAAGCCGCAAGCAACACTGATCGCGACGTGTCGGCGGCGTCCCGCTGGCGGCGAATATCGTGGATCAGTCGCACGGCAACTCCTCCATCTTGCCGAGGCGCTGCATGCCGGGTGCACTTGGTACGATCTCGAAATCGAGTCCATTCGCGAATGCTCGCCGGAATTATTGAATGTTCTGCCGGGAGGCGGAAAGCGGCTCGCCTCCGCGCATTTTTTCAAGAAGGCGCCTCGCGATCTGAACCGCGTCGTCCGGGAACTGAATGCGACAGGTTCGGACGCGATCAAAATCGCTGCGCAATGCGATTCGCTAGCCGGCGGATTGAAGGTGCTGCGCCTCGCGCGCGGAAAGCAGAACGTTGTACCCGTGCCCATGGGCGAAGTTCCCCTCCCCCTGCGAATTCTCTCTGTGCGCGAAGGCAGCGCAATCTCCTACGCTCCGGTGGAGAACGCGACGGCCCCGGCCAGGTTGGCCTCGATGAAATGGAAGGTCGGTACCGCGCGGGGCAGCTCGACCGAAAGACACGCGTTTACGGAATCATAGGCGATCCGGTTGGCCATTCGCTCTCGCCGGCGATGCACAATGCTGCCTTCCAAGCGCGCCGAATGAATGCGGTATATGTTCCGTTCCTGGTGCGAGACCTGCGGGATTTTATCGCCGCGATCGCACCACTCGGCGTGGCGGGGTTCAGCGTCACCATACCCCACAAGCAGGCGATCGTGCGCTATCTCGACCGTTGCGATCCAACTGCCGCCGAAATTGGAGCGGTGAATACGGTCGCAGTGCGAGCTGGCAAGCTCGTTGGGTACAACACGGATCACATCGGCGTCCTTCGCGCACTCGAGCAGCGCATGCGAGTACGCACCAGTCGCGTGCTTATTGTCGGTGCAGGCGGAGGGGCTCGTGCGGCCGCCTTTGCGCTTGCGGGCTCCGGCGCATCCGTGTTCATCACGGCCCGGCGGATGCGTCGCGCAGCAGAACTCGCAAATGCCGTCGGCGGCGAGGCAATCGAGCACCGCGAGTTGCGGCATAGGCATTTCGACGCTGTCGTGAACGCGACGCCTGTCGGCATGCATCCCTTTATTGAGGCCTCGCCCCTGGCGGCGAGCGATTTGAATTGCCGCGTCGTGTTTGACATGATTTATCGCCCGCGCGAAACGCGTTTGTTGCGTCTCGCTGCTCGGCGCGGGATTAAAACTATTTCGGGAATCGAGATGCTCGTCGCGCAAGGATTCGCGCAATGGGAGATTTGGACGGGCCGGCGCGCGCCCGAAAACGTGATGCAACAGGCGGCGATTCGCTCGCTTGAATGAAGGATTGCGCTCGACGCGATCGCGCTCAAGTTCGAATTCCAGGAACGTCAACGAATGATTCAGCCCGATTTCAAAACATTTTCAAAGCTAGCGCGCCAGGGCAATCTCGTGCCCGTATACGATACGTTCACGGCGGACTTGCTTACCCCTGTCGGCGCCTACCTCCGGATCGCACGGGACGCCCAGTATTCGTTTCTGCTGGAAAGCGTGGAAGGCGGCGAAACGATCGCGCGTTACACGTTCGCGGGCGCAAATCCCGTCGAAGTTTTCCGTGCGCGCGGACGCGAATGCACGCTCGATTCGCAAGCGGCCCCATCGTCTCGAAAATCGCGCGGAGTGGCCGCGAAAAGGCGATCGTCTTCGTGCGAGCATTTCATCGGCAATCCCATCGAAGAACTCCGCCGCCTCACGGCAAGATTTCATCCTGTGCGCGTGGCTGGCCTGCCGCCGCTGATTTCCGGAGCGATCGGCTACTGCGCGTACGACATGGTCCGTCTCGTCGAACGCATCCCCGCCAGCGGCCGCGACGATCTTGGCCTCGACGACTGCGTGATGATGTTTTATCTCGGCGTGCTCGTGTTTGACCACGTGCAGCACCGCGTTTGGATCATCCGCAATGTATACACAGAGGATGACGGTGCAGTTTCCGGACGCGACGGCACGAAGAAACCTACGCTGCGCGAAAAATTTGACGCGGCGGTTCGCGAAATCGAACGCACGCGCCGCATACTCGAACAACCGCTCGAAGAGCCCCGTCGAACGCGAAAACCGTCTCGGTTAGGGTTCGGATCGAACATGACCCGTTCCCAATTTACGGCCGGCGTCCGGAAAGCGAAGGCGTACATCCGCGCCGGCGACATTTTTCAGGTTGTGCCGAGCCAGCGGTTCTCCTGCGACATCAGCGCCGATCCGTTCGAGATTTACCGTGCGCTGCGTGTGGTGAATCCGTCGCCGTATTTGTGTTTCTTGCGCCTCAACGATGTCTCCGTGGTGTGCAGTTCCCCTGAAATGCTCGTTAAAGTTCAGGGACGCGACGCGTTCTACAGTCCCATTGCCGGCACCGAGCCTCGCGGACGCGACGAAAAGGAGGACCGTGCGCTGGAAGCCAAGCTGCTCGCCGATCCCAAGGAACGCGCCGAGCACGTCATGCTCGTCGATCTGGGCCGCAACGACCTGGGCCGCGTCTGCGAGTACGGCAGCGTGAAAGTAGACCGGCTGATGTTCGTCGTGCGCTACTCGCACGTAATGCATCTGGTCTCCACTCTTTCTGGAAAGTTGCGCGAAGGGGTCGACTGCTTCGACGCGCTCATGGCCTGTTTCCCTGCCGGAACGCTTTCCGGAGCGCCGAAAATCCGCGCGATGGAAATCATTGACGAGCTCGAGCCCACGCGCCGCGGCATCTACGCGGGCGCTGTCCTCTACCTGGACTTTTCAGGGAATCTGGATTCTTGCATCGCGTTGCGAACGCTTGTGGCGAAAAACGGCCGCGCCTACATTCAAGCGGGAGCGGGAATTGTCGCGGATTCAGTGCCTGCGCGCGAGTATCAGGAGAGTGTCAACAAAGCGCGCGCGCTGTTCCGGGCCGTCGAAATCGCCCACGGAAAAGAAAACTGATCCGAAAGGAAGGCACAGCGCGGCGAAGAGGATCTACCCTCTTCGCCCAGCTGTTACCCGTTGAACGGCAAATGAAGCGGGAGCGACCTACGCACCGGCAGCGCGGCCTGCTTGCTCTGCTCGCGGATTGACCGAAGTCTCCGCGATTTCGGTCAACTTTGCATCGGCCGCCTTCTCTTCCATCAATGTGGCTTCAAGCAGGCGTACCGCGCCCTCCAACCGCATCCCCTTCGCCAACGCAACGAGCGACCCGTATAGTGCGATTTCGTAGTGCTCCACTCCATTGCCATTAATGATCAACGCCGCATCGCGAAGAGGTGAAGACTCGATATGGCTCTTCGAGTCCTTCGCGGCATCCATCATCTTGTCCAGAACATCGTTGCCCTTCGAATCCGCCGTGAGACCTGCTTCCGTGAACACCTGCTCGAGACGCCGGACGTGACCGCGCGTTTCCTCGAGGTGGTGTTCCAGCGCCGTCTTCAGGTCAGGCGAGGTGGCAGCCTCGATCATCGACGGCAATCCCTTCTTGACGAGCTTCTGCTCGGCATCGTAGGCGTAACACAGCTCAATTTCGAACAACTCACGGAGATTGTGTATTTTCATTTCTCGACTCCTATTCGGCCGCGCTTAAGCAGCGGGTTGATTGTTCTGGGCGGGACTTTTCAGTGAGACTCAATTATGGGATTCCGCGCTGCTGCGATGAATGGGGGCACTACGGTATTTTCAGATACTGGTTGCCCGAGTTGAACTGGCTTCGGCGTGGAAGCCAGGCACGGGCCGGAAAAATGGTCTTGCAGCGCGTTTGCGCGTTCGTTCTCGCTGGATGTGGGTATTAAGTCAGCTCTTCCGAAGCTCGCGGACTATCGCAAGAGCGCCGACGCGGCCCACAGTACGGGAGCCTGACCATGGTCGTCGCCAGTGTGGCGCGGGCGCTCGAGGTAATACTCCAGGCTGTTGTTCTTCCCCGTGCCGACGCACACGCTGGTCATGTCGCCGTTCTGATCGACGAAGCCGGCAAGACCAATCCACGCGTTTCGCGCCGCAGGGCCATAAGTATCCGCGTCGAGCCAGCCATTCTTCACGCCCGTGATCAGGGCGAAAGCGAACATACCGCTGCCGGATGTTTCCTCAAATGATTCCGGATGGTCGATCAATTGGCGCCACATGCCGTCTTGCCCTTGATAACTCACAAGCGCCTTCATCTGCTTGCGGTACGCCGCCAAAATGCGCGGCCGCAACGGATAATTCTTCGGCATCGAACGCAGAATCTCCGACATTCCAGCCGCCATCCAGCCGTTGCCGCGTCCCCAGAGAAACGGCGCGTCAGGCGCGTGATGGAACAAGCCGTCCGGCTGTTGGAGCTTCTCGATATACGCGATCATCTCGCGCGCCGCGCGATCCAGATATTGCCGATCTCCCGTTGCGCGATACGCCTGCACCTGCAGGATCGTGATCATATACATGTCGTCGATCCAGTAACGCGTTTCCGCCGTCAAACCGTCGGGTTGCGGATTCTCCCATTCCACATCGGCGAACTTCTTACCCATTTCCAGATACTTCGGATCTTTCGTCTCGATATAGATTTCAAGAGGCAAGCTGCCAAACATCGAAAAATCGACGTGCCGCTTATCTGGAACCAGCGCCGAGCCTGGCGCACTCATTAGCGGCTCGAATCGCGTCATCAGTTCCGCAGTGAGTGCTTTGTCGCTCGAAAGCTGCGCGAACATCAGCGCGCCATACCACGTGCAAACCTCCTCGTAAGCAACGTACTTCGCATTCGCGTGCGGGCTGCCGACGAACCGTTCCGCCACCCGCTTCCCGATTTCCTGCGGCGACACTCCGGCAGGCCAATTCGAGAAGTACTTCGCCTGAACGGCACTTTGCGCCCCAGCGCCGCCCGCCACAATCAACGGGACAACCAAAACCAGCATCATTCGTCCGAGTCTGCTCAACGTTCGCTCCCGGATGCGATTCGTCTTCCCTGGCCGCCGCTCGTCGCTCATCACTTGTCGCGTGCGCAACAACTCCGCGCCGTGGCGCTATGGCCGTCGCTCGATGCTCACTTTGAGCGGAGACCTCAGCGCTTTGGCATACTCAGTCACGTATTTGTCCCACGTTTCTACGGACGGGAAGCCGCCCTTGCTCCAGCCGAAACCCGCGTAGTACGCAGCCACGCGATTTCCCGGTACTTTCTCGATCATCACGAAATTCTTCGAGTCTTCTTGGAAATCGACGAAATTGGATGAATCGGCGATCACCGCGCAACCAAGCTCGCCGTGATCCCCAGGCAGAGTCTCCCAACTTCGCATCACTGCTGTTTCGCGCGATTCGGAAATTGTCGGATTCTTTCCTTTTCGGATGCCGATCGCTTCCGTTAACTGCGTGGTGCGGCTTTCCACGGCGTAGTGGCTCTCGAAACGGTTGAAATTCTGGCCTGCGTCGAGTGTCACGCGCTTGATCTCGTCAACCGGCATCCCGCCGGCCTCCCATGCTGGGTACGTCAGCTCAAAGATCAGTCGGATCGGTCCATTTGCCAGCACGCGTGTACTGACGAAATTCGCCGACCCGTAAAGCTGGTCGTTGCGCCAGATTCCGTTGCCCCCGCAGCCTCGAGTTGTCCCGGCATCGTAGAAGTCGCCGCCCTCGCCGTGCTCGTTGTGATAGTCATCGACCATATACCACCGGTTGATCACCAGTTGCGGTACGCTCTTTACCCACACGTCCACCGCACTGCTCGTCAGGGGATCGATGAGAGATGTTTCGAGCGCCTTGCCGTACGCGCGGTCAGCGATGCGGTCGTTTTCCCACGCAAAATCGTCTTCCCGTTCACGCACGAACCGGCCGTACACCTTGAACTGCTGCGCCGTCGGAACAACCCGCTTCCCCGCGCTGAGCGCAAACTTCTTCGTTGCGCTCGGTCCGATGTTGATTTGGAAAATCAGCTCGTCAAACGTTCGGTCGCCGTTCGAATCGACTGCTTGCGTCAGCAGATCCTGGCCGGATTCGAGATCGCGAACGTGGATGCGCTGAATGTCGTCAACCGAAAGGAGGCCGCCCAATTTCGCCCCGTCCAGCACAATCGTTTCGTTCGTCCGCGCCACATCGATAGGATTGTGCACCGTCACTATCACGTTCATGGACTGGGCAAATGCCGCAGGCCACGCCAAAAGCAGAGAAAGCGCAATCAGCGTTGGCAGGGAATATTTGA
>DASUJR010000343.1:0-7485 GCA_036279175.1 Candidatus Acidiferrales bacterium
ACTTAATTGTGTTATACCCTCGGCCTGCCAACTCGAAAGCGAAAGGAGCCGCCTGGTGGCAAATATCGGAGATGTCTTTAAGCCAGGGCAAAAAGTACCGAATTCAGGGATTTATAAAGTCATTCACGATTCGCGCCACCGGCAGAGTCACGAAGTCACCTGCGTAGCCGGTAAGCCCTTTCCGCCATGCAATCATTGCGGCGATCATGTACGGTTTGAATTGGTTCATCCTGCCGTGCATGTCGGCAACCACGAGGAATTTAAATAGGTTTTGTGCTTACAGCAAGTAAGAGCGGACTGACATGGGTTGGCTTACTGCCGCAATCGAGCTGCTAGGTATCGTTGTCGGGTACCTCTTCGGGAAAAAGCAAGGCCAAGCGGCGGAACGAGAGTACCAGCTAAACCTCAAGCAATCGGCTCCGCGCATTGGCACGCGCGTACAGTTCTCCCAAACGTCGAGTCCAAACGCAACAACCCAGTTTCTATATGCCCTCGAAACGACGATTTACAATGATGGAAGCGTGGTCGCTTCCAAATTGACCGGAAAGTGGCGGCTTTCGTCCCCAACATATAGTTTCCTCGATTCGGAGGAAACCATCCGCGAGGATTCGCTTCCAGCTTCGCTGCCACTCGAACTACACCACAGTCTCGGCTACCACCAACCCGGTGCTTGGAGGAAAGATGGACTCGTCCTCAAAGTAGACATCGACTTAGTTTATTCGGGGCTGGGCGAAAATCAGGAGACGTATCACGCTACCTATTGCTTCGAGCAGAAAAGCGGCAGGATGATCCAAGAATGAGCGACTGAAGACCGGGGCAGTTCCGCGATTGCCGTACCAAAAACGGGTTTCATAAGTTTTGTTTGGAGTACACTTCGGATCTGCAAAAATGCCCGATGATTTCAATCCGATCAAGTATTTCACTGAAATTGGTGGTGTTTTCAAATTTGGGAGCGGTGTATTGGGCAAGTCCGCGATTGCCGTTGGTATTTTCTTATTGGCTATTCCAGTTGCGGTTTGGCGGCTGCATTCTGACCTTGCGGTTCTTGGAGCTTTGGTTTTTGGCGCATTGATCTTTCTTTTGTGGTTTTTCAGCGTCCTGAAGTTTGCGAACGATCATCCCGATCTTGCCTTGTTGGACGGTGCTGAGTGGACCGGCTGGAAAAAATTTGAAGCGGCGGCGAAGGGTTCCGCTCCAACAGCAGAACAACTCAAAATTACGTCTGCTCCGGGGACTTTTTCTTTGGATGCTACGAAATCTGAACGACCGAGAGAGTGAATGTTTCGGTTTCTCCATATCGGATTTGTTTGGACGTGGCGAGTAAAGGCAAAGGAATTAGAGCCGATTTTCGGCGGCCATTCTTTTGATTGGGTTCGGTATTCACCAAATTGTTGGATTGTTTGGACCGATCAAACTCCCGATTATTGGTTTGACGTTCTACAGCCGCATCTAGGCGCTAAAGACCAAGTGTTAATTGCGGAGCTGCACCAGCCGTTACTCAATAGCCGGGGATGGCTGTCTGAATTCGTTTGGGAATGGATAAACAGACCGAGATAACGTCCCTGAAACTCTGGCTGTTTTCGCCCGCGCGACGACCGGGGGCAATTTCAGGGGCAACTCAAATTTTCTCACGCACTGTAAGTGATACCGGCTCAACTAGTTGGGGTGACTCTAAAGGCTATCCAGAGTCTGATGTACTACCGATTGTACGACCTCCCAGCAGTCTGATTCCGAATAGTTTACAGTAATCGGCGCACACGCAAAAGCAACTTTGACACGCAACCAGGAAGGCGGCGACTGCGAATGCAGCGCCAGGGACAGTTCTGCACAGAGTATGCGGTTCGTTTCGAGTGTTCACGTCGAAGATTCTGCTACATTTCGCAGGCGGGCGAAGGCGAAGCGAATCGCGCGGGGCTAGCAGCTTTTCACAAGGAGGGGGAGCGGCGCATGTCCGCTATCCGCTGGTCCGGTCCTTTCCCAAATGCGCCGTCCCCAAGATATAAGGGCCCGTCGGAGCTCCGCTGATATACCCATTCCCCAAATTTATTGCGAGGCAGCGCAGCCGGCTTCTCTTGCAGTACATCACCGTTAGCTAGCGATCGATACGAGCGGCAAAAGCGGCATGTCTCTCCTCAACGCGGGGTGGCGTTGCGGGTGGGGACGCGGACGAGCTGGCGATTGCGTACGTAGAACTGTTGGCCGCGCCAGTTGATGCGGCGCGGGAAGAAGCTGGCGATCCATGAGGCCAACGCAAACAGGTCGCGCAGAGGCAGCAGCCATAAGTTGCGGCGCACGAGATCGTCGTGCATTCCGGAGACGCCAACGGCCCACGCGCTCCACACGCGCAACAGCAAATAGACGCCGACGTATGCGAAGGACATCCACAGATCGGGAGCAATGACGGCCGCGAGGATGGTCCAGGGCAGCGGCTGGCTGAAGATCAGTCCTACATGGCCCCACAGACGCGAATGCTTAACGCTCGCGTACCAGCGCGTTTGTTGGCGAAAAGCGCCGGCGAAATTCCCGTGCGGATAGACGATCGAAACGGGGAAGCGGCTCAGCTGGACGCGATGGCCTGCACGAGCGATGCGGTTGCCGAGTTCATAGTCGTCGGAGAAGTGATTGACCAGGGATTCGAATCCGCCGATTTCGGCGAGGCGCGCCTTCGTCGTCGCCATCACGGCGCCTAGCATGAAATCGACGCCCGACAACGCGCGCGCCACCAGGACCCCTGCTGCGAAATCGGTGCTGTTACCAATCGCCTCCAAACGAGCCGCGAGCGAGCCGTCCGTCAGCCCGCGATAAAGGCAGGTGACGCCTCCGATCTCTGTACCAGCAGAAGGGGGACCAGCAGAAGGTGTATCAGCAAAGGGCGGATCGGCGAAGGAAGCAGCGATCGCTCGCAGAAATCCCGGCTCGACGCGAACGTCGCTGTCGCACACGATCAGCACATCGTGACGCGCCTCATTTGCCATGCGGCAGAGCTTGTTGATCTTGTCGCTGGCGCCGAGCGGCTGGGAACCGACCAGCAGACGAATTCGTTGCTGAGGGAAATCCGCGATCAATTTCTGAATCACCGGGAATGCGGGATCGTTCTCGTCGCAGACGCAGAACAGCATCTCGAATTCGGGATAATCCTGGCGGCAGAAACTGGCAAAATTTTCGTACGCTTCACGATCCAAGCCGTAAATCGGCCGCAGGATGCTTACCGGGGGAAAGGCAGTGACGAGTGGCCCTTCACTGTCGGCGCCCGATCGGAAGAATTTTCGCGCGGCGAAGATGGCGAACAGGCAGAATCCGAAGGGCGCCAGCGCGGCCAGAAGGAGCGCGTCGCGAATCGCAGCGGAGACCATCGGGGAAGCTTAGCTCTTGCCGGCGTAAATAAGATAGACGCCGAAGCATACCAGCCCGACGCCAACCCAGCGGTGATAGCTGACGTCCTCGCGGAGGAACCACTTCCCTCCTACGGCGCCGACTACGTAGCCCAACGAAGTGACGGGGATGACGAAGCTGACGTCTTCGCGCGCCAACATGCCGAGGAGCGAAAAGTAAGAAAGCGCCATCAGCACGAACCCCAGCCACATCCAGCCGATCTTGAATGCACGGCGTCCCGTCCGCAGCAGGCCGCGGGGAGAAAAATCGGTCACCTCGCCGATGATCTTCATCGCGCGGGTGACGCACATTTCACCGAAGGTCCCGCCAATGACGATAAACGCCAGAAGTGCGATCTCGGTGGTCATCGAAGCGGCCCTTCACCGAGCGGCGGCGGCGAAAACGGCGGCTCGGCTGTTGCGGGTGACGTGTAGCCGATGAATCCTACGCCGACGCAGACCACCAGAATGCCCATCCAGTGCAGAAAAGAGATCTTCTCGCCCAGGATGTATTTTCCGAGCAGCGCAACAACACCGTACGTCAACGCCGTAGCAGGTTGAACGTAACTGTAATCTGCCCAGCTGAGCACGCTGATGTAGCAGACGAAGAAGCCAATCATGCAAAGCGTTCCCCACCACACGGCAGGAGACGTGAAGACGAGATCGGCATAATGGACGCTTTGAGCGAGGGCCAATGATGCCGGAATGTGGATTCCGCGCATGCCCTTGCTCATCAGCAGGTCGCCAAACGGCCCGAATATGACGAGCAGGCTGATCAGCGTGTATGTTTTTAAACGCAGGTGCGAGGCGGCCGCCATTCGCCCGCTTAATCGATAGACGTTTCGATGCGCGGTTCGATCGACGGCACGTGAACGATCGCTTTCTTCTGGACGCCCTTGCGCGCCACTTTCCAGCGGTCAGCGCGGAGCTTCAGAAAATCGACTGCTTCGTGGTACAGGCGCTTGCGCTCGTGTGAGTCCCACAGTGACTCGCGCACGATACGCCACGCGACGTGTGGACGGAAATAGTAGCTGTCGTAGAACCGGTTCACGGACTCGACCATATACTCGCGGCTCAGGCCCGGATATTCGAGATGCGGAAGTTGGTGGCCATCCGAGTCCGTTAGCGCTTCACCCGCGAGGAAACCTTCGCGCATGCCTTGCTCGTAGAGCTCCGTGCCGGGATATGCGTGCGCCATCGAGACCTGGATCGTCTCGCAATCGAGTTCTTTGGCGAAGTTAATCGTCTTTTCGATCGTGTCCTTCGTTTCGCCCGGCAGCCCAATGATGAAATCGCCGTGGACGTGGATCCCGACCTTTTTGCAGTTCTTCACGAACGTGCGGCCCATTTCCAGTGTCGCGCCCTTCTTGATGTTCTTCAGGATCTGCGGATCGCCGGACTCGAAACCGACGATCAATAACCGGCAGCCGGAATCGGCCATGGCCTTAAGGGTTTCGTAATCTCCATGGACGCGGGCCGTGCACGACCAGCGGAAGCCCACCGGCTCGAACTCTTTGCAGAGCGCTAGCACGCGATCTTTGCGAATGTTGAACGTGTCGTCGTCGAAAAAGAATTCCTTGGCCTGCGGGAATCGCTTGTGCGCCTCGCGGAACTCGCGCGCGACATTCTCAACTGAGCGCACGCGCCAGGCGTGCCCCGAAAGCGTCTGCGGCCACAAGCAGAAGGTACACAGAGCCGGACATCCTCGGGCCGTGTAGAACGAGACGAACGGGTGCAGCAGGAAAGGCACATTGTATTTTTCAACCGTCAGGTCGCGGTCGTACACCTCGGTGGCAAAAGGAAGCTCATCGAGTTCGGCGGTCTGAAGCGGCGCGCGCGACGGATTGTGAACCACCTTGCCGTCTTTGATGTAGCTGACGCTCGGAATTTCCGAGAGCGGCTTGCCTTGCGCGTAGTCGACGACTGCATGATCGAACTCGCCGCGAACAACAAAATCGAGATCGGAACTGGCAAGCAGGCTCTCGGCCGGCTTGATCTGCACTTGCGGTCCGACAAACGCGATCTTGAGATCGGGCTTCTTTTCTTTCATAGCGCGAACGAGGTGCAAGTCGCTATGGAAGCCGACGGTAGACGTGAATAACACGACGAATTCATAGTCGCGCGAAGTTTGAATCACCTCTTCGGGAGAGATATGATGGGGCGGCCCGTCAAGAAGGCGGCTGCCGGGAAGCATGCCGGCGGGGTAAGCCAACCAGACCGGATACCAGTACGACTCAATTTCGCGGGTTGCGGGCCAGCGAGATCCCGCTCCCCCGTCGAACTTGTCGAAGCTTGGCGGGTTCAAGAAGAGCGTCTTCATGACAGAAGGCATTTAGTCTTCCCCCTCGGAATATGAACAGTTGCCGCAAGCGTAAGGAACTCACATTCTACCCGATTTGCCTACCGGCCCAAACATCAGCGTAACTGAAAACGTCACTATTGCAACACCTTAGCTAGCTGGCCAGTGGCCTGCAAAATCTTCAGCTCGCTCTCTTGCCAGGCCACGTCGGCATCCAGGAAGGTCGCCCATTTGTCATTCTCTTGCAGGCGGGCCTGCTCCACGTCCGCGAGAGTCGCTTTGCCTTGGTCGAGGTCCGTTTGCAGGATATCCGCGTTTTCCTGGGCTACTTTGAGGTCGAGCCGCGCAACTTCCCTGCTCGCTTGCAGCTCTCTGGACTGGCGAGTCGACTGCGTAGCCTCCAGCCTAACCTGCTGTCGCTGATTGCTCAAGGCGAGTTCGGCTTCGCTCAATTGGCTTCTTGCCAGGGCGACGGTGGCGCGGCTTTTGCTGGCGAACAACGGGATCGTGAGCTCAATGCCGAAGTTAAAGTTGTTTCGCGGAATGGGCCTGCTGTAATAGAGATTGTAGTTGTTGATATCGCTCAGCACTTGATACTGTCCCACGACATTCGCCGTCGGCCAGTAGCTCAGGCGAGCGCCGCGCAACAGGTGCCGGCGGGCGGCGCGTTCATTCTCTGCTTGCTGAACGGCCGCACTGTTCTGCACCGCGAGGTCGGCGATCTTAGCCTGCGGAACGTCGGAAGCAAAGTTGGGCTCAACCGTTTCGACTGCGATCGTCTGACCGTCGGGAATGCCGGTGAGGTCGTGAATTTTCTGAGTGAGGGCGTCGTCGCGATCCTGCAGTTTGAGCAGGCGTTCGCGAATTCGGGCCAGCGTCAATTCCGCTTTCGTTTCGTCAATCGGTAGCGCCTGGTTTGCAGCGACGCGCTCCTGCATGATCTGCACGATTTTCTCCGCGCCCGCTTCATCGCTGCTCATCAGCGTTGCAAGATGCCGCACCTCCGCCAGCTCCAGGTAAGTTGACGCGGTTTCCACCATCACGTTGTCGCGTGTCTCCTTGATTGCTGCCAGCTCGCTCTTGGCACGCTCTTCGTCGGCGCGTTGAGTGCCTTTCAATAATGGATTGAACAGGGTCTCACTGTAGTCCAGCTCAAAGACGGCCGGCAGGCCACCTCCGGGGGTTGAGGGAAACCCGTGGGTATAGACGTAACCGGCACCCGTGTACAGATTGGGCAGAAAGGCTGACCGATCCAGGCGCGCCGCGTTTGCCGCGACCTGGTATTCGACCTGTGCGAGCCGCAGGTCGCGCGAATTCTCCATCGCGAGCGTCACCGCCTCCCGAAGCGAGAGCGTGCGCTGGCCCGGCACACTCTGGGCTTCGCTAACGCTCGCAATGCAGCCCAGGAGCGACACAAGGACGACGTAACCAGCTCTATTCATAGCGGAGCGCTTCCGTCGGCTGGAGTCGAGCCGCGCGTTCGGCGGGAAGATAACCGAACACCAGCCCCGTCGAACATGACACAACAAACGCAAGCACAACAGACACCCAGGAAATCGGTATGGTCACGCCTCCGGGTATCACACCCGCAACCAGGTCGGCTATGACCGGCAGGTGAAGGATGAAATTTGCGGTCATGGGCACCAGAACGCCGATCGCGATGCCGATCAGCGCACCAGTGGCGCTGATCAAAATCGCCTCTGCCAGAAATTGGTACAGGATTGCATCATGCGGCGCGCCAATCGCTTTACGAACCCCGATCTCGCGCGTTCGCTCGGTCACCGTCACTAGCATGATGTTCATGATCCCGATGCC
>DASUJR010000344.1:0-6514 GCA_036279175.1 Candidatus Acidiferrales bacterium
CCCTTTGTGGCTGTGCTGGCGGGCTGCGCCGACCGCGGCGACACGCCACCTGCGAAGGATAAGGCTGTGCCGGTGGTGGTAGCGCAGGTTGCGCGGAAGGGTATTCCCGTCAATTTGAGCGCGATCGGCACGGGGCAGGCGTTCAAGACAGTGTCGATCGAATCGCAAGTCGCCGGGATCGTGAAAGAGCTGCATTATCATCCCGGCCAGTACGTTCATCAGGGCGACTTGCTGGTTACGCTGGATGACCGGCCATTTCTGGCGACGCTTGCTCAGGCGAAGGCCAATCTGGCGCGAGACAAGGCGCAGGCGCAACTCGACCAATCGCAGGTAGGCCGCTACAAAGAACTCTACGACGGCGGCATCGTTCCGCGCGAACAGTACGACCAATATCTGGCGACGGCTGCCTCGGCGAACGCCACCGTTTCCGCGGACGACGCGGCACTGCAGACGGCTAACATTCAGCTCTCGTACTGCTCGATTTACGCGCCGATCAGCGGCGTGACGGGAGCGCAACTGGTATATCCGGGCGCGGCGGTGAAGGCGAACGATGTTCCCGTTCTGGTGGTGATCAATCAGGTTTCGCCGTTGTACGTAACCTTTTCGGTGCCGCAACAATATTTGGGAGACGTTAAGCGGTTTATGGAACGCGGGCAGCTGCCGGTGCAAGCGGTGCCGCGAGGCGACTCGCATGCCGAAACGGGCCATCTGACGTTCGTCAACAATGCGGTGGACGCGACGACCGGCACGATTCAACTGATGGCTACATTTCAAAACTCGGATCACCGGCTGTGGCCGGGGCAATTTTCAGACGTGACACTGCGTTTGGCGGAGCAGGAGAACGCGGTGGTGGTGCCCGCGCAAACGGTGCAAACCGGACAAGAGGGCGATTATGCTTTTGTGGTGAAGGCGGACAAGACCGTTGCGGTGCAGAAGGTGAAGGTGGGGCGAACCGTTGACGGACTGACGGAGATACTCGACGGATTGCAGCCGGGGCAAACGGTGGTCACGGACGGACAGATCAACCTCGTAACCGGAACCAAGGTTTATTTCACGAACAGCCTCTGACGAGCGCCAGACTTTAAAATTTCCATGAGCGTTACAGAACTATTCATCCGGCGCCCGGTAATGACCAGCCTTGTGATGCTGGCCATTCTGGCGTTTGGGATTCTCGGCTACCGCGATCTGGCGGTCAGCGATCTGCCGAACGTCGACTTTCCGACGATTCAGGTTTCCGCGAGCCTTCCCGGCGCAAGCCCGGAGACGATGGGCTCCGCTGTAGCGACGCCTCTCGAAAAGCAATTCACCACCATCGCCGGACTGGATTCGATGACGTCGACCAGTTCGCTGGGAAACACGTCGATCACGCTGCAATTCAACCTGAACCGGAGCATCGACTCCGCCGCGCTGGATGTGCAGGCCGCGATCACCTCGGCTTCGAATCAGCTCCCGCCGAACATGCCGAGCCCGCCGACGTTCCGCAAAGTAAATCCCGCCGATTCGCCCGTTCTTTTTCTTGCGCTGACATCGGCGACATTGCCGGTCTCTGAAGTGGATGAGTACGCCGAGACGCTACTGGGCGAGCAGATCTCGATGGTTCCGGGCGTCGCGCAGGTGGGCGTATTCGGGTCGATGAAGTACGCGGTGCGCGTGGAGGCGAACCCGGAAGAACTGGCGAGCCGCCGGATCGGAATCGATGAATTAGCGCAGGCGATCCAGAACGCGAACGTCAACATGCCGATGGGAACGCTGTACGGCCAGCATAAGGCGTTCAACATTCAGTCGAACGGACAGCTTACGGACGCGGCGAAATACCGGCCGATGATCGTCGCGTACCGCAACGGCGCGCCGGTGCGATTGGATCAGGTAGCGACCGTCCTGGACAGCGTCCAGGACGACAAGGTAATGAACTGGATCAACGCCGAGCCCGGAATCATCCTGGCGGTGCAGCGGCAGCCCGGCAGCAACACGATCGACATCGTGAATGCGGTGCGGAGCTTGCTGCCGCGGTTCCGGTCGATCATGCCGCCGGCGATGCACCTGGCTGTGGAGTACGACAAGTCGATCTCGATTCAGGAATCGGTGAGCGACGTGAAGTTCACGTTGTTCCTGGCGATCGTGCTGGTGGTGCTGGTCATCTTTTTGTTCCTGCGGAATGCGTCGGCCACGCTGATTCCGAGCCTTGCGCTGCCGATGGCGATCATCGGCACGTTTGCGGTGATGTACCTGCTCGACTACACGGTGGACAACTTATCGTTATTGGCGCTGACGCTATCGGTGGGTTTCGTCGTCGACGACGCGATTGTGATGCTCGAAAACATCGTGCGTCACATGGAGATGGGGAAGGGTGTGCTCGAAGCCGCGCTGGACGGCTCGAAGGAAATCGGGTTCACGATCGTTTCCATGACGCTGGCACTGGCCGCCGTGTTCCTTCCGGTGTTTTTCATGGGCGGGATTCTGGGGCGGCTGCTGCACGAGTTTGCGGTGGTAATTATTTCGGCGGTGCTCGTGTCGGGGCTAGTCTCATTGACGCTGACGCCGATGCTGTGCAGCCGGTATTTGCGCGCCCAGCACGGGCTGAAGCACGGGTGGTTCTACCGCAAGCTGGAAGGCATCCTCGACACGTCGTTGCGCTGGTATGGGCTGACGCTGCGGTGGGCGCTGAGCCACCGCGGTCTGGTGATGCTGTTCGGACTGCTGACGCTGTTCGGAACCGCGTGGGAGTTCTGGATTATCCCGAAAGGATTCCTGCCGGAGGAAGACAGCTCGGAAGTAGTTATTTTTACCGAAGCGAACCAGGGAATTTCCTTCGATGCGATGATGGCGCATCAGCAGGCGGTGAACAAGATCATCCTGGACGATCCGAATACGCTGGAATTCTTCTCGAACATCAGCGATTCGAACAGCGACGGCCTGAACAACGGGCGCGCATACGTCCATCTGAAGGAGCCGAAGGACCGCCCGTGGACGGATAATTCGGAGTACGACCATCTGGTCGCACAATTTGGCCACACACCCGTGCTTGGCTCGCTGGTGGGCTTCATCCGGCCGATTTTCGAGCGCCACATGAGTATTCAGGACATTACGGACGAGCTGCAGCCGAAGCTGAATCGGATTCCCGGCGTGCGCGTCTTCCTGCAAAATCCGCCGGCCATCCGGATCGGCGGCCACCTGACAAAGAGCCAGTACCAGTTCACGCTGTCGAGCCCGGACCAGGACGCGCTGTATAAGTTTTCGCAGTTGATGGAGTCGAAACTAAAGCAACTGCCGGACCTGGCGGACGTGACGACAGACCTGCAAATCAAGAATCCGCAGGCAAACGTGATGGTCGACCGGGATCAGGCATCGGCGCTTGGCGTGACGCCGGAGCAGGTGGAGAACGCGCTCTACAGCGCGTATGGCCAGCGGCAAATCTCGACCATCTACACGCCAAACAACGAATACTGGGTGATTCTGCAGGTTCAGGACAAATTTCAGAGCGATCCGAACATGCTGAACGACCTTTACATCCGGTCGTCCGGCGGACAACTGATTCCGCTGAGCGCCGTCTCCAAGTTCACCACCAGCCTGGGCCCGCTGACGGTGAATCACACGGGGCAACTGCCGTCGGTGACGATTTCATTCGACCTGCCGCCGGGCGTGGCGCTGGGGCAGGCAGTGAACGACGTTCAGAATGCGGCAAAGATTCTGCCGATTTCGATCAGTACGAGTTTTCAGGGCAGCGCGCAGGCGTTTCAACAGTCGCTAACGGGATTGGGCCTGTTGCTGATCACGGCAGTTCTGGTGATCTACCTTGTGCTAGGCATTTTGTACGAGAGCTACGTTCATCCCATTACGATTCTGACGGGCTTGCCAGCGGCGGTGTTCGGCGGCCTCGCGACGCTGTCGTTATTTCATATGCAGCTCGATATCTACGGCTTCGTCGGGCTGATCATGCTGATCGGCATCGTGAAGAAGAACGCGATCATGGTGGTCGACTTTTCTCTCGAACATCAACGAGCGACGGGCGATTCAGCGTCGGAAGCCGCCTATCAGGGCAGCATCATCCGGTTCCGGCCGATTATGATGACGACGGCGGCGGCGATCATGGGCACGCTCCCGATCGCAATCGGATTCGGAGCGGGCGCAAATTCGCGGCGTCCGCTGGGGCTGTGCGTCGTTGGCGGTTTGATCTTTGCGCAACTCGTGACGCTGTTTGTCACGCCGGTGTTCTACACCTACATGGACGTGTTCCTGAGCTGGCGCCGGAAGTCGCGAGGGCGCGCGCATGAGCCGGCTGGGGAGCCCGACGCCGCTCACGAGGCTGCCGTGGCGCATCGAACGCAGATCGGTTCTCACCCGCAGCACCTGACGCACGATTGACCGCGGGAAGGGCTGACTGGTTCCGCTCCATTCCGCGCTGCCGGCTATAGCAAGCCTGGAAATTCCCGTATAATGGGAAAACTGCCGGCGAACGCCCGAGAGACGGTATTGGGCGCCGATGCATCAGATTTTAAGGCGGCTCGCCTGGCAGGGAGCATTGCTCTTACTGCTCGGCCACGAGCATTGGACGAAAGGGCGGGAAATGAATTCCTTGATGAAGAAAATCGTGATCGCGTTATCTCTGCTGGTCGTGGCCTACGTCACCACGGGCTACGTCCGCGCTCGCTCTTCGTCGAATGACAATGCCTTCCGCGCGCTGACGGTGTACAGCGAGGTTTTGAGCAGCATCCAGCGCTACTACGTCGACGATCCCAACATGAACAAAGTGACGGCCGGCGCGCTGCACGGGCTGGTCGACTCGCTCGATCCGCAGTCCGGATATATGAGCCCGCTCGAATACGCGGAATATAAGAAGGAAACGGCGGCGAACCCGACAGCGAGCGCAGGATTGACGCTTACGAAACGGTCGGGATTTATTTCGGTGATTTCAGCGCAGCCTGACAGCGCGGGCGCGAAGGCCGGATTTCAGTTTGGCGACTTGATCGAACGAATCGCGGGGTTCACGACGGCGCAAATGACCGTCGACCAGGCGCAGATGCTGCTCTCCGGCGAGCCGGGGAAGGTGGTTAAGCTGTCCGTGATCAAAATGGCTGCGATACGGCGCGGCGAGACGGAGTCGCGGCCTGTAAATGTGACGCTCGAAAGAACTCCGCAGCCGAAGATCGCGGAGACGCGCCTGCAGGATGGCGTAGCGTACCTTCGCGTACCGGCGTTCGACAATGGGATGGCGAACCAGGTGCGCGAGGCGCTGCAGCGGTTTCACCAGCAGGGCGCTCACAAATTAGTGATCGATTTGCGCGATTGCTCTTCGGGAGCAGCGAAGGAAGGCATCGACACGGCGCAACTGTTCCTGCAGTCGGGCACGATTACAACGCTGAAAGGACAGACGGTCACGACTGAAACTTCGTCGGCCGATCCTTCCAAAGTGGTGTGGACCGATCCGGTTACCATCCTGATCGGAAATAAGACGGCGGGACCGGCGGAAATTTTCGCCAGCGCGATTGCCGACAATCATCGGGGACAGACAGTGGGCGACCGCACTTATGGCACCGCTTCGATGCAAAAAGTGATTCCTCTTGACGACGGGGCCGCGCTGGTTCTGACCGTCGCGAACTACTACACGCCGAACGGGAAGGAGATTCCCGCCGACGGCGTGGCTCCGAACGTAGTCGTGCGAAACACGCCCGATAGCTACGCTCAACTCGAGCAGATCGGCCCGCCGCCTCCTCCACCCGGGAAGCTTGTTTCGCCCGATGATCCTGTGCTCAAGAAAGCGCTCGACCTTCTCCAGAGTTCAGGCGCTACGCAACAAAAGAAGGCTGCTTAGCCGGCGCGCGTGCGACCCGAAGGCGGGCGCCGACCCCCGCTCCCCATCCGACCGCAGAGTGATTGCAAGTGCGCCGCTTCGCGTGTGAAGCGCTTCCACGGATTCATTTGCGCGCTCGCAGCGATTTCGATTCTGGCCGGCTGCGCGAAGAAGAAGGCTTCCCGCGCCGCAGTCCGGAGTGTCACGCAGGAAATCGTCGCTTCAGCCCGCAAAATTTTGGGCCCGAAATCGGAAATCGAGATACGGCCGATGATGCAGCGGGCCGGCCGGCCGCCTCAATTCGCGGACGCGATCTACATGTCGAGCACGAGCGCGTCGCAGACGCATGCGTTGGAAGACGCGCTCGGGCGCATCGCCCGGCGGCACGACCTTTCGATGGCACGCAGCGCGTCGAACGGCATCGTCGTGCTGGATTTCTCTTCGCGTGGAGTTCGCAGCCATTCGGTTCACATCGTGACGCCGCTTGCCTTCGAGTACGGCTCTTCGGCCCGCGCACCGCGCCTGGCCATCGTTCTGGACGATATGGGCTACGATCGTGCCGCGGCGCATGACGTGCTCGCGCTGCCGTTTCACGTTACCGTGTCGGTGATTCCACACCTTCCGCTTTCCACCGAAGTGGCCGAGGAAGCGTTCCGGCGCGGCGATGAAGTGATATTGCACCTCCCGATGCAGTCTGTGCCGTCTGCCGCGCAACAGGAAAAAATC
>DASUJR010000345.1:0-5656 GCA_036279175.1 Candidatus Acidiferrales bacterium
GGCGCATCTGAAAGCTTCAGATAGACATCCCCGCCGCTGCCGCTCAGCACGGCGCCCGATGCGAAAACCTTCCACACGCCGTTCGGGCCCATGTCCCAGTCCATCGCGTTGTTGTCGCCGACCCAGTACTGCACAACATAAACAACGGCATACGGATTTACCCATTGGATGTGAATCGCATTGACGGCACGGTCGACGCCCATATCGATCACCACCCACTGCGGGTGTAGCGTATCGCTCTCCCCCGTGAAATGACTGGTCAGGTAAGGATTGCTCTTCCAGTAGGTTTGAAAACCAGCTACCAAAGGCGAATCGCCGCTGGTCATAAAGTCGCGATGAGGTAACGAATACGAATAGCCGTAGTGGATCGGTTCGCCCAGGTCGGCGCTGCCGACGTAATAGCCGCTCTTTTCCGCTGGATCACTCCATCTTCCGCTTTCGTTCCAGTGCCATGCCGCTAGACGCAACTCGCTGTTGTTGCGCATGGTGATGGAACCCCATCCCAAATTTTTAATCCCCTGAATCGTCTCAGGCTTGCTCAAGTTGTCTATCTGCGTCTTACTCAGATCATCCATCCACGCACCGGTCGCTGTGTCGGGATTAATCGTGTTCAGAACGTGCTCCGGGGTCACGTCAACGTGGACGGTGCCAATCGAATCGACCGTGCCCACCTTGGCAACTGAATCCGCCGGAAGCTCCTGCCGCACCGGTCGTCCCTGAGTCGTTTGTGCGGGGACGCACAAGGGAAGGGGCCTGGACACCGCCGTCAGCCCGATCGCCCCAACCGCGAGACGCAGCCAAATGCGAGACGAGACCCATGGGCAAGAATCAATAATCATCGCAGCCAACTCCCTTATCAACGTAAAACGCCCCCCCAATGCGTCTCTTCATCAAGCCGACGATTATGCTCCTGCCCTCATTACAATCGGCGAAAAATTCGGCTATCACCTAAGAACATACAGTGCGCATTTCCAAGACGGTCGTCGCTACCCGGAAATTCGAGCGAGTTTCAGAGCGCCGCGTGGGCCGCAGACAGCGTTCTATTTCTAAGGCAGCGGCTCCGCCCACTAGATGGTCGTACAAGAGGCTCGTTGGCTGGTCAATTTTGTTATTTCTTGCAGTGGGTTGGATTGTCTTTTATACGAATACCGTGACGACGAATTCGGGAAGCATCCTATCGGTTCCGTTGACACTCTATATGGTCGTTGCGCTCGGCATTTTTGCGGTGATCCTCAGTTGCTTGTGGAAACACAACGTTGGCTACGGTCTGAAATTGGAAAAATGGAATCGGGTCATTTCTCTGCAAACGCTGTGGAACTATCAGTGAGCAATAGAACTCAGGCATCGAGAACTGGGGCGCGGGCGCGACCCAGTATCGATTTCAGGGGTATTCGAGCAATAGTGTCTGCATCGTCCTCCCTTCCCGTATAATTCGACAGCTTCACACGCCACGAAAATTCCTGGCTTGCAACATTCGTGAACATTGCTGATTCTTATTCGTCCTTGGGCGACATCGGTTCTATTGCGTATCTCGGGTATAGTTGCGTGTGATAAAGGACGTTATCACACGCTCTCTTCAAGCCAGTCCTGAATACGTTTAGGAATCCAGTTACAGCGGATGTCTGGGCCAGCTACGGACTCAATGCGTTTCGCCGCGTCCTGATCTGGATTGACGATGACTACCTCCGTCGCTCCCGTAGCAGGAAATCGTTCTTCTGCATCTTTAATGCGACCGTAAAGCTGGTTATAAAAGGCACAACGGAAAATGAACTGAGCATGCAGGTCGGCTGCTGGGAGCGAGTATCCGAGGAAGACGAGCTGTCGAGGCGTGCTGAGCACTTCCGTGCAATTTTTCCACAGGCGCTGGAAAATCGTGTCCTTGAAATCTTTGAAATAGGTCGGCGGGATGATGAGTGGATCATAGCGCTTACCAGCCTTCGACTTCACTCCGCGCGGTGGCAGGAATGCATGCACGCACTTCGATTCGTCCTCATCATGAAAAATCTCGACACGTTTTGCCTCCGACACGTGCTGCAATTGCGTGCCTTTGTACCAGTTTAGTGAACCATGCGGCTTTAGGAGGACCGGCCGGTCACCAAGAGTCTCGGTGAGCCCGTAGCTTTCGGCGCCGATATTTTCCGAGATCAACCGATGGTCAAGCACCAGGTCCCAGTTGAAAGAAACTATGGCTGCTTTCTCGCTCTGGAATTTCTTGACGATCACGTCCAGCCAGTCCGTTTCGCTGGCGTCTTCATAGAGTTTGTGGAACCACGAGGCGATGGTGAAAAGCAATTCGTTGCGAGTTTGCTCAAGCCGCTCCGCGGTGAAGCCTCCCTCGGCACGACGGCTCGCGTTGAACAGATCCTGATTGACCGCCATTTCGGTTAGCAACTGCTCGATGTCGGGAAAGCTTGTCCTGCGTTTCAGGCTGAAGGTCGGATGGTGAAATTTGATAATATCCTGCATTTGGTTGCGGGTATCACTTGGCAACCGCTCCCACCCGTCGATGAGAAGGCTCTTGGTGAGTGGATAGCCGAGTCCTGCAGAAAATCCCGCCCCGACTACATAGACAATTTCCCTGATACGTGATGGCTGGTGGTGTTTCAAATCCTATCCTCAAAATGTAACCAATTGAAGTTCCTTGGTAACGTCTTTCACTCCGTCAGCGCTCCATACATCGTCACGGAGCATAAATTTGTGGCTATTGGTGTGCTGCACGAACTTAGCCAGATCAATCGCTATTGAGTACGGTATTAGTGCGGCACGTTGGACCGTGTAGTCCTCGTTAAAAAGAACAACCGCGAGAAAATCAAAATGCCCACCCTGTAAATCTCGTATCGCGGAGAGCTGGCGCAACCGGGTGAGCCGACGGCCTTTAATCTGATAACGTTTGCCGTCCGGTGCCACGGCGTCAGCGTTTGCATGGGAGTTGCCGGACTGAGTCCAACCGAATGCCTTGCACAAAAGGTATTCCGCCAGGTCGCCTGTCGGATTGTTAGAGCTTCGCTTGATGCCGCGGTCGCGTAGTTCGTCACCAAGCTTGGCATGAAGGGCGAGGATCTGAGCCGGCGTAAGATTCGTTAGATTCATATGATTCTTGCTGCCGTTACTTCGTCAGATTGTCCCATCCTCGATCATCGAAATGACCAAATCTGCGCTCACCTTCATACAGTGAGAATGTTTGTTATCGCCTTTTTTCTCGTCAGCCCAGTCAGAGATTGATTTCACTACAAGGAAATTACAGCGATTCTGGCAGGCCGTTGCCACGCCAACAGCCTCCATCTCAATCCCCGCGATTTTCCGATCGTGCTCTTTAAGAGATTGAGCATACGCGTCATACGCAATAACGCTCGCGGTGCAAGCCAACGTGCAATCGGCGAACATTTTGGGAGGGATTCTCTTGTCGTTGATCTTGCGCTTCCATTTCTGCGACCACACATCGAATCCTGCCCAGGATGAGACGGCTTTCTGGTGATTGGAGGACACCGGTATTTTCTGACCGGCCTTTTTCTTTCCCTTTGGTGTGACTTTCCCCGCTTCTACGTCAACCGTCGCGGTGGGCACAAGAATGTCACCTAGTTGAGGAGAACTCGTGCTGGGGCGCTTGTGCCTGAGACCGGCGGTGATTCCCACCAGAACAGCTAATGCTGGTCCGTCAAAATAATCTAGAATTCGCGTGGCAGAGATACCGGCATTTACCCCAGCGACGCCGGTTTGCACTGCCAACACCAATCGTTCCTCGCCTGACGCGGTCTTCACATAGGCTCGGTAGTAGGGTGGAATGCGTGGATGGGTCTTCATGGCCCCTTCGCTTAGGCGCACCCTGACGGCTTTGAACTCTGTATCCAGGGCGCAAAAAAGGATTGTCGCTCCCGTATTTGGCCGCGTCATTGCCGGATTTTTGTCCGGAATAATGTCGAGAGTCCGGTAATCTTGGCCGGTGAGCCAGCCGCTGGACCTCGACCACAGCGCGACTGCGTCAAGGCCTGATGCATTGTTTACGTTTATTCGGGTGTCGTTCATGGCACTGATCGCGAGCGAGTCGTCCAGTACGAACGCGTCGATATACGGGTGGCGAATGATGGCCCGGAGCTTATCGATCTGAATTTCTCGGTTTGGGACTATGAGTAAGTCAATGTCGGACCCGTAGCTGGCGTTTCCTAGATACCGGCGCGAGCCGAAGATCCTAATTTCCTCGATCCAGTCGGTTTGGCCGAGTTGGAGAATCAGATTGTAGAGATCCAGTGGGGTTTGTTCAGACATGTGACTCGACCGAGACTATGTGAAACACAAAAGACACGAGCGCGACAGAGTTTACAATAACCGATTTTCTGAGGCTTGACTTAAACCCGATAAAATACATCATCGGGTTTAATTTCAGATTTTGTATCCACTAGAACGCGATCTTACTCGCTCGTGCGGCTTGGATTGCTGTCAGGCTCGCTTTGCGCTCATGCTTGTAGTCAAAATAGCTATCTATTGCAGCAACAAATCGCGACCCGACGAAATACGAATCGATCGTGGAACCATCCTGGGCAACGAGCAAGTCGCCTGCCACATACTCCGGAACGCTGTGCAGAAGAAGAACGAGTGAGGCTGCAAATCCCTTCGATATGAGATTGGTCAATTCTTGCACCTGGGGCGAACCTTCCCGACCCAACGACATACCGGCATCTATAGCGGCGATGCGTTCGAGAATCTGGTTCGGAGTGAGGTGCACGTATCCAGACATCTTCCCGTACAAACGTCCAATTTCCTCACTGAACACGGTCCTAAGATCCGAAGGCAGCATGTTCAGGTTCAGATCGCGTTTTATGGAAATGCTGGGGGAAGAAAGCTCTTCGTCGAATTCTGCCAACTTCTCCTGCACGGTGGAATTGTATTTCTGCTGATGGACAAAACACAGTTTGATGGATGATTCGATAAGGAACCGCAATTCGCGTTTCGCAACGCTGAGCCCACCTTCTCTGGCTAAGAAGGTAATCGCGGCTGCCGACTGAATAAAATCATCCGCCAGGTATGAAAGCAGGTGATTCGCATTGAAGCTGGGATCGCGCCCCGTGTCCAAGACGATAAATCTCAGAACCAGCAGATATTCGCGAAGGACTTTGTGGAACGAATCTTCGTCTACTTGCGCGTTTGCCGATTTGTTTTCAATCATGGTTCAGACGTTCCGGGACCGTCTCTCTCAGTTCTGATGTCTCTACAGCAGATATTCTAAGGACGCGATGTATTTTGGCCATAGCGTATTGCATTTCACGGACGATTGGTTGAGCCTTTCTCTTTCTGTTTGTCACTTCCGATAAATTCTGTTATCGGAAGTTAGAGCAATTCCAAAACAGGAGGCGGTCTGGTCGATGACGTAGTGGAGCTGGGTGCGAATAAGTTGCCGGCATTGCCGCCAGTGATTGCCGGCGCGCACACGCTGGAAGTCGAAGCCCGCGTCGAATCCTTTTACAACTCTATTGCAGCTATCTTCGAGGCCTGGGTCAAGCGCCGCAAATCCGATCACACGCGCCGTGCATATCGCGGCGATGTTATGGCTTTCGTGGCGTTCAAACGGTTCGTCTGGCCGCAGGATGCTACCGAGCTGCTGCGCGTCTCCATCCTCGACGTACAGGAATTCAAAGATGACATGGCAAAGCTCGGCGGGGCG
>DASUJR010000346.1:0-3320 GCA_036279175.1 Candidatus Acidiferrales bacterium
CGTAGCCGCCTGGCGCGAAGTAGCGAGACGTCTCGCTCACGAATTGAAAAATCCGCTGTTCCCATTGCAAACGACGGTTGAAAACCTGCGGCGCGCAAAAGAGCAGAATCCGAATCAATTCGACGAAGTGTTCCGGGAGTCTACCGGAATTCTTTTGGCTGAGATCGACAACCTGAAGACAATCGTCCGGCGCTTCAGCGACTTTGCCAAAATGCCGCAGCCCGAACTTGGCGCGGTGAACGTCAACGAAGTTGTGCGGAGCGTCGTGAAGCTATTCGAGGCGCAGTTCGGCGCCGCGGGGCGTCCGGCTATAACTCCCGAATTGCATTTGGAAGAAGGTCTTCCGTCGATCCAGGCGGACCAGACGTTGCTACACCGTGCAATCGAGAATCTTGTGTTGAACGCGATGGACGCGATGCCTGCCGGCGGTGTTTTGATGTTGCGGACGTCGCACCAGAACGGACACGTGGATCTGGAAGTGTCGGATACAGGCACGGGCCTGACGCCTGAAGAGCGCGATCGCCTGTTCACTCCTTACTACACGACGAAGCGGCACGGTACGGGCCTGGGGCTCGCGATCGTGCAATCGGTGGTAAGCGATCACGGGGGGCGCATTTCCGTGGAGAGTGAATCCGGGGTGGGAACTTCGGTGCATGTCGAGCTGCCGAATCGTCCGCCGGAGAATCCTCGCCCCTTCGCGGATGTCGCGACGCAGAGTAACGGCTCGGAGACGAAAGGGCCAGTCGAACCGAAAGACGCTGTGAAGGGAACCAGCAACGGGAGATAGCCGCGTGCCATCAAAGGCCGAAATCCTGATCATCGACGACGACGCGAACACTTTGGCGTCGCTGGCGCGCGCGTTTCGACTGGCGGGGCACGAAGCCGCCGTTTCCGATAATGCCGCGCGCGCCCTTGAACTTGCAAAATCGCAGCGCTTCGACCTGATCCTCTCCGACGTGATTATGCCGGGCAAGGACGGCATCACGCTTCTGGAGGAACTGCGCAAAGCGGACGTGATCTCGCCGGTCGTGATGATGTCGGGACAGGCGAATGTTGAAATGGCGGTTCGCGCGACCAGGCTCGGTGCTCTCGATTTTCTGGAAAAGCCGATTTCGACGGACAAATTGCTGCTGACAGTGGAAAACGCGCTTCGCATCGCCCGCCTGGAAGAGGAAAATCGCGATTTGAAGCGGCGGCTTGGCCGTCACGAAATCGTATGGACCAGCCCAGGCATGCGGGAGGTGATGTCGCAGGTGGAACGGGTTGCGCCAACCGAAACGCGTGTGTGCATACGCGGAGAGACGGGAACCGGCAAAGAGTTGGTTGCGCGCGCGCTGCACGAGAAGAGTCCGCGGCACACGAACGCATTTGTGTCGCTGAATTGCGCTGCCGTGCCGGCCGAGCTGATCGAGTCGGAACTGTTCGGTCATGAGAAGGGTTCGTTCACCGGAGCAGCCGGCCGCCACGTCGGAAAATTCGAGCAGGCACATCGCGGCACTCTTTTTCTCGACGAAATTGGCGATATGCCGTTGACGATGCAGGCAAAGTTGCTGCGTGTTCTCGAGGAAGGCGAAATCGAGCGCGTGGGCGGCGACAAGCCGCTTCAGGTCGATACGCGCGTGGTCGTCGCGACGCACCGTAATCTGGAAGAGGAAGTGGGCAAGGGAACTTTCCGCGAAGACCTGTATCACCGAATTTATGTGTTTCCAATCCTGCTCCCGCCGCTGCGGGAACGCCGCGAGGACATCCCGGTACTCGCCGAACATTTTGCCAGACAGTTCGCGCACCAGAACAATTGGAAACTGAAGTCCTTTTCGGATGAGGCCAGACAGGCGCTGAGCGATTACACGTGGCCGGGGAATGTGCGGGAGCTCCGCAACGTGGTCGAGAGAATTCTGCTGCTCAATCCGGCGGAGAATGTGGAAGCGGCCGCCGTCCGCGCGGCGCTGCCGCAATCGAATCTGCCGGGGTCTCCCAATTCAAACGGCTCCGGGGCGACGGGAGTCGGCACGCTGGCAAACCGAGTGGAGGCATTCGAGCGCGAAACACTGCTAGCAGAACTCCGGCGCAATCGCAACCACATGACCAACACGGCCAGGGCGCTCGGTCTGGAACGCAGTCACCTCTACAAAAAGTGCCAGCAGCTCGGCATCGACGTGCGGGCAATTCGCCAAACGGAATAGAGAATCAACGGATTGGTTGCGATTCGCCCCACTTGCGCCAACTCGAAACCTGCGATGTGCCCTCTGCGGACCAACACCTGGCAGGACGTTTGCGCCGGTCAGGCGCTGCTTTGCTCCTTCTTGCTCCAAGTAAGTCTTTGCAACAGCCACAACGCGAGCGTTGCCAGGCCGAGAATCTTCGCGACGCTGGACTGAAGCGTGATGGTGAACGCCACCATGGTGACAAGAAATCCCCACATGACTGCTTCGCCCAAGAAGGCCTGTCGCCATTGTGGAACCAGTCCAGCAGCAGGAACGCGTGAGTGCCAGGAAGGGAATAGTCTCGGCACAAGACGGCAGAACTCGCGATAACGCTCGCCCTGTTCCTTTTCGAGTTGCAGTTCCTCGCGCCCGATCAAGCGGCGAATTCGAATCGCACCGCCGACTGCGAGAACAAAGAATCCTGATCGACTGGCGAGCAGCCCGAGGCCGACGGTCAGTAGAAACGTTCCGATGTAGAGCGGGTTGCGAACGTGCCGATAAGGCCCATCGGCTACGATCCGTTCGGTATGCAGAGCCGTATCGTGAACCACATCCGATTGCAGATACGCTGCTGCCCATGTGCGGACTGCGGCAGCGATGGCTAAAAGAAGAGCGCCCACGCCAAACACGACGCGCGCCAAGGTTGCGGCTCCTCGGCTGTTCCACGGCGCAAACGCCGACACGATATTGATGTGGTCGAACGAGTAGAGTTGGAAGGCAATCCAGAAATGAACCAGGTTCAGCAGCGAGCGCCGACGGAATTCAAATTCTGTGGCGACCATTCGCATTCCGGTTCTCGTGCAAGTCGTCGATCACCTCTTTCACCGCGTCGACGATCGCTTGCGGTTGCTCGAAGGGTATCAGGTGATCGCTGTTGAGCAGAACCAACTGACTGCCGTTGGTCGAGAGGTCGACGAGTCGCGGTTGCAACCGTCCAACCCAGGCCTCGAGAAATGCGTTGGCGTCTCGCTGTGAGACGCCGGGCATTTCGGCGTCGCTGTCGCCGGCGGTCAGCACGATCAGCGGTTTGTCGCCAAAGTCGCCGGCGGCGCGGACTTCCTGCGCGCTGCGGTCAAGCGACCCTCTTTCCGAGGTGATGGCGTCCACATATTTGCT
>DASUJR010000347.1:0-14393 GCA_036279175.1 Candidatus Acidiferrales bacterium
GACTTTCGCTCTGTAATTTTCCAAATCGGCGAGCGTGATCAGGCCGCCGTTTTCCTTCATTTGCTTCGCCAAATCGCGCGCAGTCTGGCCGCGGTAAAACTCCTCGGGCCCGTTCTTCGCGATGCGTCGCAGCGTCGCCGCGAGTTCCGGCTGCTTGAAAACGTCGCCGGCCGCGTAATATTTTCCGTCGCGCTGAAAAATACGATGGCTCACGGGAAATTCGGCCATCGCTTTGGAGTTCTGCAACAGCCCGGCGAGAAATTGGCTGATGGGGAATCCATCGGATGCCAAGCGGATCGCCGGCTGCATCACTTGCGCGAGCGTCATCGTGCCGTACTGATGCAAGGCCAGCGCCATTCCGGCCACAGTTCCTGGAACGCCGATCGCGCGATAACCCGTAATCGACGCTTTCGGATCGACGGTGCCATCGGGGCGCAGATACATGTTGCGTGAAGCACCGGCAGGCGCCATCTCGCGGTAGTCGACGAATCCCTCGCGGCCGTTTGCCAGGCGCACCAGCATGAACCCACCGCCGCCAATGTTCCCTGCTTCCGGCTCGACTACGGCGAGCGCAAATGCGGTCGCGACCGCGGCGTCCACGGCGTTTCCGCCGCGCTTCATGATCTCGACGCCGGCCTCAGACGCGAGCTGCTCGTCGCTGACGACCATCGCTTTCGGCTCGCGCACCGCCTTTTTGGGCCACGATGCTTCAGCTTCCGCGGCTGTGCTGTATTCGCGGGGCTGCGTTTTCTGCGTCTGATTTTGCGGTCGCGGGCTCGCTGCGCTGCTGAAGGCGATGAGCAAAATGCCGGCGAAACAGAGGGCGGACATGAGTCGAGTTTTCATAGTGGAGCAACTGTATGGGAGTGCCGCAAAGGGAGTCAAGCAGTTCGCCTATTGGCACTCTGACGAGTCGGGCCGTCTAGCCCCGCGCGTGTGCAGAGGGAAAAGTGCACCGGTTCCGGTGCAGTGGGGGCAGACTGCCGAAACATGTCAAAAGTGTATCGAGTAATTTTTGGTCATGTTATTGATTATGCAGTATTTAAGTGCATTTTTTACTCGACAGGTGTATCGAGTAAGAACGTCCGGCGGGACGGCGAAAATCGAGTGTCAGCGATCCATGGCTTCATTGATTTTGCAGGGCTTAGCGCGATTAAGAGACGTGCGGTTCCGATTCTCGATACAGGGGTAATTTTGAAACGGCGTGAGGTTGGACGGACGGGAGGTTCAATCGCCCCTGCGGGATTGCTGGCTTAATTCTGCGCCCATCATTCGCCGACACCCGTGCCGGGCTAAAACAATCGCCACCTGCCACGGCAGGCAGGCTCCGCGACTAGGGTTGAGGATCGGCGCCGACGGAAAAATAGGTGCAGTCGGGATGCTGGAACACGAGGGCGCTGACGCTGGCTTCGGGGTCCATCATCATGCCTTCCGTAAGATGGACGCCGATTTCATCCGGGTGTAGCAGCGCCCAGATTCCCGCCTGGTCTTCCAAATTGGGGCAAGCAGGATAGCCGAAGCTATAGCGCTTGCCGCGATACCGCGAGACGAAACGCTCGGCCATGGTCATTGTGGGCGGATCGGGAAAACCCCAATCCTCGCGGATTCGCCGATGCAGCCATTCGGCGCAGGCCTCTGCGGTTTCAAGCGCGAGCGCCTGGAGCGCGTGAGAGAAAAAGTAATTCCCTGCGTTTTTTTCGGCTTCGGAACGGGAACGGATTCCCGCACCAGCCGTGACGACTAAAAGCGCCATATGATCGCGTTGACCATCGCGAGCCGGGAGGATGTAGTCGCTGAGGCAAAGTTTGTCCTTGGCCGGCTGGCGCGGGAAATGGAATGTGTGGATCGGCGCGACGCCGTCGGGTGCGAACAGCGCGATGGAGTTTCCGTGGCGTTCGGCTTCGAAGAATTGCCAGACCGCGGCGATCTTCATGAACTTGGCCGCTTCGCGCTTCACTTCCTCGACATTGTTGTATAGCTCCAGCGCACGCGGCTCGCGTTCAGCGAGCGCCTTCTCGAAATTGCCGCGATAGCCGAGATGGCGGCAAAAAACCATATAAGGATTCACGTAGTCCCAGACTTCGTTCAAATCGGGAACGGCGCGCTTCTTGCGATCGAGATAGGCGACCTTCGGAATCGGCAGATCCGTGCGCACGCGCGGCGAACGTTCTTCGCCGGCCGTTCCACCATTACGAGGTACAACTTCTTCGGCAACCGCCGTTCCTACATGAGTGTTCTCGCGCAGAACTTCGCCGCGGCGGCCGGGATCGCTCAGGTCGTTCATCAGCCGCAGACCGGTCATCGCATCTTTTGCGTAGCAAACTGCTGTGCCGTACTGAGGCGCGATTTTGCTCTTCGTGAACTTTTCGGAGAGCGCCGCGCCACCCACGAGCAATGGCACATCGATACCGGCTTCGCGCAGGTCCGCGGCGGTCGAGACCATCTGCTGCGCGCTTTTTACGAGCAGGCCGGAAAGGCCGATGGCATCGGGCTTGTGCTGGCGATGCGCCCGGATCAATTCTTCCGGGGGAACTTTGATCCCGAGGTTGATCACGTCGTAGCCGTTGTTCTTCAAAATGATTTCGACGAGGTTCTTGCCGATGTCGTGGACATCGCCTTTGACGGTGGCCAGAACGACTCTGGCCCGCTTGGTCACGTCGGCCTTTTCCATAAATCCTTCGAGATGGCCGACGGCAGCCTTCATCGCTTCCGCGGATTGCAAGACTTCGGCGACGATCAGCTCGTTCGCGTTGAACAAGCGGCCGACTTCCGCCATCCCGGCCATCAACGGGCCATTGATCACGTCGAGCGGCGCGACACCTTCGGCAAGCTTCCGATTCAAATCGTCGATCAGGCCGTCTTTCGAGCCTTCCAGAATGTAATTTGCGAGGCGCTGATCGAGCGGCAGGTCTGCGGCGACGGCCTTCTTGCGCATTCCCGCCGCGCGGAAGTGTTCGGCAATGGCGGCGATATGGAATTGATTGATCGCGGCTTTCTGTTCGCGGGTTTGCTGCCGCCAATCGGCGGGCGCACCGCGCAGAGCGCCGGCCTGCGGATGGTCCGGCGGAATTTCAGCGGGCACGCGATTGAACAGAAGATTTTCGGCGAGCGCGCGTTCTTTTTCAGGGATCGACGGGAAGCGTTCGATGCGCTCGGCGTTCACAATGGCGAGATCGAGGCCAGCCTTCGTGCAGTAGTAGAGAAAAACGGAGTTCACCACTTCGCGCGCGCCCGGCGGCAAACCGAATGAAACGTTCGAAATTCCCAGAACGGTGCGGACATACGGCACATTCTGCTTGATCAGCCGGATGCCTTCGATGGTTTCGACGGCGCCGCCGATGTAGTTCTCGTCGCCGGTGGCGCAGGGAAAAACGAGCGGATCGAAAATAATGTTCTCGGGCCGAATGCCGAATTTTTCGGTCAGCAGCGTGTAGGAACGCTGCGCTATTTCGAGTTTGCGTTCGCGCGTGAAGGCTTGCGCCTGAACAGGGTCTTCGTCGATGCAGCCGACGATGAGCGCCGCGCCGTAGGAGCGAGCCAGCGGGCAGACGCGTTCGAACTTCTCTTCGCCATCTTCCAGATTGACGGAATTGATGATGCTCTTGCCCTGGCAATAGGTGAGCGACAGCTCGACGGCGTGCGCGTCGGTGGTGTCGATCATAATGGGAACTTTGATTTTCTTGATGAGCTGATTGTAGAAGGGCTCGATGTCTTTGATCTCGTCCCGGTCTGTGCTTTGGAGGCAGACGTCGACGATATGAGCGCCGCTCTTCACCTGCCGCCGCGCGATCTCCGTCGCCTCTTCCCATTTTTCTTCCGCGACCAGGTTCTTGAATTGGCGCGAGCCGATCACGTTCGTGCGTTCGCCGACGATCAGCGGCCGGGTGCTATCCTCGGCTTCGATCATCTCGATGCCGGAGTAGACGGCGCGATGGCTGTTTTCGGGCGGACGGCGCGGCGACTTGCTTTCCGCCATCTGCGCGATAGCGCGGATGTGCTTTTCGGTGGTGCCGCAGCAACCGCCCACGATGTTGAGCCAGCCGCGGTCGATGAAGCGCTCGAGCTGTTCCGCGAGCGAGGTCGGCGTTTCACCATACTTCCCTTCCTCATTCGGCAAACCGGCGTTCGGGTAGCAAGAAATGAAGCGCGACGTCAGCGATTGAAGAGTGCGGAGATGGTCCGTCATAAACTCGGGACCAGTGGCGCAATTCAGGCCAATCGAAATCAAATCCAGATGATCGAGCGACGACCAGAGCGCCTCGATGTTTTGGCCTGCGAGCATCGTGCCCATCGGCTCGATCGTTGCGGAAATCATCAGTGGAATGGGCTGGCCAATTTCGCGGCTCAGTTCGAGCACGCCAAGCACGCCAGCCTTGATGTTTCGCGTGTCGAAGGACGTTTCGAGCAGGAGCGCATCGACGCCGCCCTCGACGAGGCCGCGCGCCTGCTCGCGAAAACTCTCGCGAAGCTGGTCGAAAGTGATGCCGCCGGAAACGCTGATGGCTTTCGTCGTCGGGCCCATTGAGCCGGCGACGAAGCGCGGTTTGGCCGGCGTGGAAAACTCATCCGCTGCCTTGCGGGCAAGTTCCGCTGCGCGACGGCTTATCTCGCGGCCCTTCGCTTCGAGTCCGTATTCGGCGAGAACGATCGGGCTGCTCTGAAATGAATTCGTTTCGATGATGTCCGACCCGGCTTCGAGGTATTTGCGATGTATCGCGAGGATGACGTCGGGACGGGTAATGACGAGATTTTCGTTGCAGCCTTCGAGCTTGGGACCGCCGAAATCCGCAGCGGTCAGATTCTGCTGCTGGAGCATCGTGCCCATGGCTCCGTCGAGCACAAGGATACGCTGGCGCAGAAGTTCGCGCAGGGCGACGCCTTGTTGGACGAGGTCTCTCATCGGGTCAAGTATAACCTTTCGAAGAATTTACAACGGGCACGCAAAGGAACCCTTGTGCGATTGCTAAGAGGATTCGATGCCGAATGGCAGGCGCGGGAAGCGGCAAAATCTAAGTAATCAGCGAAGGCTCTGTTTCACCCGAAGTGATTTTACACCGGCGAATGGCGTTCGCGACAAGGTTTTGCGCAAAAAAGTCCCGAATAGTGGGCAAGCGTGAGCTAGAACTCTTCCCGGCTAATCGGCCAGAGCGAGCTCCTTCTCAACTATTTCCTTATTAGCCTGAGTGAACTTGGTCTTCGCCTCGATTCCGAGCCGGCCGGCATAGTGAAGAAGCTTATCAACGCTTTTGTTCGCGATCCTACCGTTGAGCAGTTCGCTTACTCTCGGCTGCGGCTCCCCGAGGATTTTTTGCAGCTCCTTCTGTGAATACTTCTGAGCGACTTTCAGAATGGCCTGATACAAACCCGCCTTGAACTTCAGCGCGGTCGCCTCTTCCGGCGAAAAGCCCAAATCGTCCAGCACGTTCCCGCGCGAAACATGCGCTGGTTTGTTAGCTCCGCTCTTCATGACGCTTCTCCTCCGTCAAACGCGCCTTCACAATCTTGAGCCGTTGTCGAGCTTTTTCAAAATCTCTGCGTGGCATCTGGCGGCTCTTCTTCTCAAAGCAGTGAAGGATGTAAATCACGCCCTCGACCCGCGCCAGATAGATGACGCGATACCAGGATCTCTCATCTTGGTCTCGCAGTTCAAAAACACCTGTGCCAATTGACGGCAGAGGCCGGTAATCGCTCGGTCTCTCGCCCTGTTGCAATTGCCAAAGCTGAAATCCTAGGTTTTGCCGAACACCGGCTGGAAAGCTCTGAAGAGCCTCCCGGGAGTCGCCTTCCCAAGCGACAGCCGCATACTTTCCCTTCTCCGTTTCGCGATCCACGAAACTTCTCCTCCGATTATACAACTACATGTATATGGGCGCCAGGCAGTGCATTATCGAGGGCGCGAGCATACGCCAAAAAGCCTGTGTTTTCAGAGAGAACGCTTAATCTGACCGGCTCAGGTGTAAGCGGCTTCGGAGAGGAACTCAACCTTGAAGGACGAAGGAACGAGGCCAGCATCCGCGCCGCGCGTGAGGAGTTCGCGGACCGCTCGGCGGCCTTCGTCACCGTAGTCGAGAGTCCAGCGATTGACGTACATCCCGATGAACTGATCGGCGAGCGACGGGTCCATGTCGCGCGCGAACTGCATGGCGTAATTCAGCGCGGGCTCGCGATGTTCCAGGGCGTAGCTGATGCTGTCGCGAATCACACGCGCGATTTGCAGGCCCATTTCGGGGCCAATGCTGCGCCGGATAGCGTTCGCGCCGAGCGGAAGCGGGAGCTTCGTTGTCTCCTGCCACCATTGGCCGAGGTCGACCACGCGATGCAGCCCGACCTGCGAAAAGAGCAGTTGGCCTTCGTGAATCAGGAGGCCGGCTTCCACTTCCTTTGCTTGCACCGCATCGAGGATCTTGTCGAACGGCATCGTAATGACATCAACATTGGGCTCGAACAGCTTCAGCGCGAGATAAGACGTAGTCAGCGTGCCGGGAATGGCGATTTTGCGCCCGGCGAGATCGTCTTTCCTGATTGGCTTCGCCGAAATAACGATGGGACCGTAGCCCTCGCCGAAGCTGGCGCCGCAGTCGAGCAGCACGTATTTAGCGGCGACGAACGCGTAACCATAAAAGCTGATGGCCGTGATGTCGTAGGTTTCCTCGCGCGCCGCCTTGTTCAGCGACTCGATGTCCGAGAGGACGTGCGTGAATTTCACTCCGGGCAGGCGCACCTTGCCCGTGGCGAGCGCGTAAAACATAAACGCATCGTCGCTATCGGGCGAATGTGCGAGACGCAATTCCATTGGCTTCGGTGTCACGGCTGGGCTGGACATCGTTGCGCTCCTGCTGGCTCTCACCCACTCATTGACGCCCGGCGTTTCCACGGTTATATCTGCGGGCCTGCTGTTGGGATTGCTATTTTCCGGTCGTGAGTTCGCGGCGTGAGTGCCTGAGTTGGGCGGCGACAGAATACCATAGGTCCGTTGAGACATGAGAGTTCAGAGTTGGGAGCAATTGAAAGTTCAAAGCCAGGAGTTGAAGTATCGAGCGGGTTCCGGCCCGCAATCAAAGCGGCCGAGCCGGATTGGCCGACTTCCATGAGATATCGGCGGCAAGCCGCCGCACTCCACAGCGGCCTGCGGCCGCACGAGGCCCCTTTTAAGGGGGCCACAATTCTCGCCGCCAGAGTTGAAGTCACAGGTCGGTACGGCGGCAAGCAGTGCGACGGAACGGCGCGGTCAGAGTCAATCCCGGTTGGTGGCTTCCAGGATAGGATCATCGCCGGTGGCGGCGGTACCGTGCTTATCGGCCGCGTGGATTTTGCCATCGGCGTCCATGAAGAAAGAGCGCAGGCCCGTTTTGCCGTAGTCATCGGGAGTAGCGGTGAGCTGGAACGTCGCTTGTGTGTTGGAATCGGGCGCCGCGAGAACCTGATAGCCAAAACGATATCCGCCTGCCTCGCCGGACGCGAGATCCTTGCTCACGAGTGAAGCCTGGTCCGGAGAAATCTCGCCCGGCGGCGCAGGTCCCAATTCGGCCAGCGATTTCGGAAGCGTTCCGAAAGCGCGCTGATACCGGTCGATTGCCTCTTTCAGCCCCTGAAGCGCCTTGATCACGGAGTCTTCTTTGGGCGCGAGCTCTGCCCTGCGCCACTGAACGGCGAGCTGAGGAATATCGATCAGGACAAGGCCGACGGACAGCACGCGCCACTTCCCGTCCTGGCGAACCAGCCCGAACTGCGTTTGCCGGCCGCTAACAACGTCAACGGGAACGAACGCCAGATTGTCGTGCACGCGCGCGGCGCCGAAGCGAAATTCAACCGTTGTGCTCGGAGTGCTGCAACGCACCACGGTGTGATTTTGGGCGTCGGAGGAGAGGAGCGGCTTACCGGAATCGTCGGCGAGGGAGAATCGCTTGATGAGTTCGGACCGCTCGTCGGCGCTGAGGGCGCGGAAGGCGGCCGCGCTTTCGACAGTCAGATCGTTCGCAAATTGCGATTCATTCGAAGTGCAAGCTGCCGTAAGGGCGTCAGCAAGCGCCGCGGCCGGGCCGCTGGGAACCACGTCCGCATTTTCCTGTGCGTAGACCGTCTGCGCCGCACACAAAGCGAAAAGCGCAAACAGTATCGCCGTTACGGCGGAGAGTGGAACCCGGGCGCTCATGTAAGGTCGGATTTCGCCTGCGCGAGGATGGTTGCCAGATCGCGGGTGAATTGCGACCGCGCCATTACCCGCCGGCAACCGGCATCGCGGGCTTGTTGCATGAGGTCGGTCTGCACGTGGGAAAGGAAAGCTATGACAGGGATGCCGTCCGCGGCGGCTTGGATTTTCGGCAGCGCAGCGACCGGCGAACTGCGCGCGTTTAAGTCCGCAAGGATGAGATTCGGCTTCGCCTGTGCGATTTCGGCGAGCAGGGCGTCGGGCGTCGAGCACGCGCGCACTGTGACGCCCACGTGTTTCGCGGTCTCCATGATTTTGGCCTGAAAGAACAGGTCATCTACCAGCGCCAGCACTTGCGCCATGGTTGTCTCCGTCGTTGACTCCATTTGGGGTGTAGCACGCCCGGATAAGGCGAAGCAAGTCGGGCAGGGAAAGCAGATGTCTCACCGCCGCGTCAAAATGCGGGGCGGGTTCGGGATGACGGCAAAAAGCCCCCGCGACGGAGAGAAACCTCTGCCTTCGGCAGACAAGCTTCGCCCGCAAGACGGACTCAGAATGACAACGCCGGCGAGGCCCGCCATCAAGGTGAGGCGGGCAGGCGCCGGCGCGGTGGAGGGTTATTTCCTGGCGTGGCTAAAGTTTTCGGCGACCTGCTCCCAATTAATCACGTTCCACCAGGCCTCGATGTATTCGGGACGGCGATTCTGGTATTTCAAGTAGTAGGCGTGCTCCCAAACGTCGAGACCGAAGAAGGCCTTGCCGCCTTCCATGATGGGATTGTCCTGGTTCGCGGAGGACTCGATCGTGAGCTTGCCGTTCTTGAACATCAGCCAAGCCCAGCCGGAGCCGAAGCGCGTCGCCCCGGCCTGATTGAATTTCGTTTTGAAGTCGGCGAAGCTGCCGAATGCGCCCTTGATCGCGTCAGCGAGCTCGCCTTTCGGCTCGCCACCGCCGCCCTTCTTCATGATCTTCCAAAACATCGAGTGATTCATGTGGCCGCCGCCATTGTTGCGGACGGCAGTGCGGATGTTTTCGGGCACTTTGTTGATTTGCGCGAGCAGTTCGTCGACGGAAAGCTTTTGCAGGTCGGGCTGGCCTTCGAGAGCCTTATTGAGATTCGTGACGTACGCGCCATGGTGCTTATCGTGATGGATCTCCATCGTTTTCGCATCAATGTAAGGCTCTAGCGCGTCGAACGAGTACGGAAGAGGTGGAAGAGTGTGACTCATCTGTTGAGCAGCTCCTTGTGCGGAAGTTTGTGCCATTTCTACCTCCTTCTTTGCTGTGTCCCCCGGGGTGACTGGATTTGATTCATATTCCTCGGTTGCGTCCTCATTATACGCCCGCGATCGCGGGCATGCGGGGGGACTTAAGGTGGACAGGCTTGAGCACGTTTTCACCCGGGGTGCGAGGGTAAGCTCATTGGTTTCGTTTTTTTTTGCAGCCTCCGTTTGCGCTCCGAAAGTCGTCAGACGAATTGGCGTGGAATGATTCCCTTGCTGCGCTCAGCCCCGAAGGACTGATTGCCGGTAGCCGCCGAACGATGCGGCCGCACACGCGTCAAGCGCGATCGAGATGGGCGTTCATCTTTCTTGTTTGCGGGCAGGGCGCGACGGTTTCCTCACCTGCTCGAGCTCGCGAATCTGATCGGCGAACGCGACTGCGACCGGCTGATTCGAATTGAGAAATTCGTCAGGCGAAAAGATTCCGGTGAGGCGCCCGGAATCCATCAGAGCAATGCGGGTGCCGAGCAGGACAGCTTCGTGAATGTCGTGAGTGACGATCACGATCGTCTTTTGCAGACGCTGCTCGAGCAGATGGAATTCGCGGCGAATTTCAGCGCGCGTCAACGGATCGAGCGCGCCAAATGGTTCGTCCATCAGGAGGATCGCCGGATCGGCAGCAAGCGCGCGGGCGAGTCCGACGCGCTGTCGCTGGCCGCCGGAAAGCTCGTGAGGATAGCGGCGGCGAAAATCATCGGCCTGAAGACCCACGAGCGCAAGTAATTCGCGTGTACGAGCTTCGATGCGAGCAGGCGGCCAGCGTTCGAGCCGCGGAACGACGGCGATGTTTTCGGCGACGGTGTAATGGGGGAAGAGGCCGGTTTCCTGAATGACGTATCCGATGTGGCGGCGAAGCTCGATGGGATCCCAGGCCAGCGTGGATTTCCCTTCAACGAACAATTCTCCGCTAGTCGGTTCGAGGAGGCGGTTAATCAGCTTTAGGGCGGTAGTTTTGCCGGCACCGCTACGCCCCAGCAGGACAAGGGTTTCGGCGCGAGCAACGGCGAGGTGCAAATCGTCTAAGAGCTTCCTTTGGCTGCCGTCGGAGGCCGGCAAGTCGTAGCTGACGTTACTGAACTCGATGACGGGTTCGCCGTGCGAGTTGGGTTTCATGGGCAAATATAGAGCGAAAGAGCGCAACAGAAGGCCGCTCGGTCGAGGCTAGCAATGGCGTTCTGTCGTGTCAAACGGCACTTGGATCGTTCGTTGTCGCGCGGCCTTTCTCCATCTATACAGTATCTCTAGTACAGAGCTGTACAACCTTTTCTGATAGGCTACATCGCTCAATTGATATTCCGCCGCAGACGGAAGAAGTGTCATCTCCATGCCCGTCCAACTCACGGCGAACTCTAATGTCCAAAACGTAAGGGCGACGCGCGCTCAAACCATCTGGTCGCCCTCCGCGAACAAGCAGACGGTACGCCGAATCCTGGTGATGCTGGGACTCGCAGTCGTCTATTTCCTCGCGGGGCGACTGGCGCTGGAACTGGCCGTTATCAATCCCAGCGTGTCGTCGGTGTGGCCGCCGACGGGAATCGCACTCGCCGCTCTGCTGATTTTCGGCTACGAAATGTGGCCCGCGATTCTGTTTGGCGCGTTTGGATTCAACCTCTTGACAACGGGACCCCATGCGATCTCGCTCGTGATCGCCGTGGGGAACACGCTCGAAGCACTGGCGGGAGCGTACCTGATTCGCCGTTTCGCACACGGGCGCAGGGCATTCGCGTCGGCAGAGGACGTGGTGAAATTCGCGTTCCTCGGGGGCGCCGTATCCACAACGATTGCTGCGACGATAGGAGTCTCGGCGTTCTCCCTTGCCAATCTTTTGCCAAAGGGACGACTCGAGCCGGTGTGGCTCACGTGGTGGCTTGGAGACATGGTCGGCGCAATCGTGGTTGCGCCGTGCATTCTATTGTGGGTGGAACGGCCGAGGCTGAAGCGGGGATTGCGGGAACGTGTTCGCGGCGCGGCGGCCGCGGCGAGCCTGCTGCTACTGGGATCGCTTCTGTTCAGCAATCTCCTACCCTTCCGGTTTCAAGATTATCGGCTTGCGTTCCTGTGCATCCCGCTAGTGGTTTGGGGCGCGTTTTACCTGCGCGCACACGAAGGGGTCACGGTGGTACTGGCGCTTTCGGCTATCGCGGTGTGGGGAACGCTGCGCGGGTTCGGCGGATTTTCGGGTGCGGATGTTAATGCTTCGCTGTTGCTATTGCAGGCGTTCATGGGAGTGATTGCCATAACGAGCCTCGTCTTGTCGGCGGCGATTTCACAAAGAGACAACGAACATGCGGCGCTGCAACGCGCGAGAGATCAGTTGGAGGCAAGAGTCGCGGCGCGAACGGCGGAGCTGCAGAACCGTATCGCTACTCAGCAACGCGCCGAGGAGGCGTTACGGGACCTTTCGTCACGTTTATTAAGTTCGCAGGACGACGAACGCCGTCGCATTGCACGCGAACTGCACGACAGCACGGGGCAGGACCTGGCGTGGTTGAGCATGAGCCTGAGTCAGCTCCAGCGGCAAACGCAAAAGAGCGATGCCGCTTCGGCCGGGAAGATCTCCGAGATGCTGCAGATCGTGCAGAAAGTCCTCGCCGAACTGCGAACGATTTCCTACCTGCTGCATCCGCCGCTGCTCGACGATATGGGACTGTCGTCCGCGATCCGATGGCTGGTGGACGGATTTGTAGAACGCAGTAAGGTGCAAGTGACAATCGACATACCCGAGAATCTTGAACGCTTTCCGCCAGATTTGGAAACGGCAGTGTTCCGAGTGGTACAGGAATGCCTGACGAACATTCACCGGCATTCGGCGAGTACGACGGCGTCGATCCGTTTGGAGCGCTCGGCAGAAACACTCACTCTGGAGGTTGCAGATCGGGGACGAGGTATTCCCGAGGAAAAACTGTCGGGCACAACCTCGGGGGGCGTACGCGGGCTCGGGCTTCGCGGCATGCGGGAACGCGTGCGGCAGTTTGGGGGCGAAATTGAGATTGTGCGGCTCGAGCCCGGAACGTTGGTACGGACGCAGTTGCCGGTGAGAGGCGCGCGCCCAAGGCCGTCGCGGCCGGAAGGCAAGCGTGCCAGGAGCCAAAAATCCGGCGCGGCCTGAGTCCTATCGCATTGTTGGCGGCACAAACTGGTCCAACCGGTACCTCTTCCGCAATTCCGATCTGCTCCGTGCAAGGAGTTTGCTCCCGTTCGCAAAATTTTGGCTGATTTTTCATTCGAGCCCGGATTTGACACGCGAGGGCGCTCCCGTTACGCTTTTCCCGCCATGAAAATTATCGTTGCAGACAAAGTAAGTGAACGTGGAATCGCATTGCTGCGTGAAACCGGCTGGGACCTCGTGATTTCGCCCGGCGCCGCCGCTCTGCCAAGCGAAATAATGAATGCGGACGGGCTGGTGGTGCGCAGCGCGACTAAGGTTACGCGCGAACTGCTCGAAAAGGCCGCTCGACTGAAAGTGATCGGGCGGGCGGGCGTGGGGGTGGACAACATCGATTTAGAAGAGGCGACGCGTCGCGGCGTGCTGGTGATGAACACGCCCGGAGGCAGCAGCGTCAGCGTGGCGGAACATACGTTTGCGCTGCTGTTGGCGCTGGCGCGGTCGGTGCCGCAGGCAAACGCGTCGATTCACGCGGGAAAGTGGGAGAAATCAGCGTCGGGAACGGAACTGCGAGGCAAGACGATCGGCCTCGTCGGCTTCGGCCGAATCGGAACGGAAGTGGCTCGGCGAGCGCGTGCGCTTGATATGAAAGTCCTGGCGCATGACCCCTATGTGACGCCGGCGGCCGCGCGCGAACTGGAAGTGGAGCTCGTGACGCTGGACGAGCTTTTGCGGCGCAGCGACGTTGTTTCCCTGCATACGTCGTTGAGCCCATCGACAGAAAAGATGATCAACGCAGCGGCGATTGCGAAAATGAAACGCGGCGCGCGGATCATCAACTGCGCACGCGGAGAACTGATCGACGAGGCGGCGCTTGCGGAAGCCCTGGGTTCAGGACACCTTGCCGGAGCCGGACTCGATACGTTTGCGGTGGAGCCGCCGAAGAATTCTCCGTTGATCGGGCTGCCGAACGTGGTCGCCACTCCGCACATCGGCGCGTCGACGGCCGAAGCGCAGGAAGAGGTGGGAACGGCTGTGGCGCAGCAGGTGCGCGATTATCTGGCCGACGGAATCATCCGGAACGCGGTGAACATGCCGGCAATTCCGGCGGAGCAGTACCGGCGTTTGCGCCCGTACCTGGAAATGGGGGAACGCCTGGGGATGCTGGTAGCGCAGGCTGCGACGACGCAGAGCTTCAGCCGCTTGCGGATTCGATATTCGGGCGAGCCGGCCGAACTTGGATCGCATGTGATTCGCAGTGCCGTGGTCACCGGGCTGCTGAATTCAGTGCTCGACGAAAAGGTAAATTTGGTGAACGCAGGGCAGGCAGCCGCGGAACGGGGTTTGCTTGTCGAAGAGACGACGAAACGGCGCGAACGCGGATTCCCGAACGCGGTCGAAGTGACGCTATCGGATGGGTCGCACGATCTTTCGGTGGAAGGGTCCGTGATGCAGGATGGATCGCCGCGAATTTTATCGCTCGACAGCATCGGGCTGGAGGCTCCGCTGGAAGGAACCTTGCTGCTGACACGGAACCGCGATGTGCCCGGTGTGATCGGCCAGATTGGAACGGCTCTCGGCAGCATGGGAATAAACATTGCGACGTTCGCTCTGGGGCGTCGAGAACCGGTGCGCGGAGCGGAAGCTGTGGCGCTGGTGCGCCTGGATGGCGAAGTGAACGCGGCAGTTTTGCAGAAGATTACGGCGATACCATCGATCACAGAAGCGCGCCTGATCCATTTGCCGGAACCTGCGCGTGCCAGCGCCGCGTGCTAATGCGTTTGGCCACAGAGGCACAGAGACCCAGAGAAAATCGGGACCTGAGAAGCTGCGCGCCGTGCGCTTCGCGTTTGTC
>DASUJR010000348.1:0-6016 GCA_036279175.1 Candidatus Acidiferrales bacterium
GAAAGCCGAGGCGTTCCCGTGCAACTGCCCGTTGAACTTCCCGATTGGGTAACGTAGACATTCGCAGCCTGGCCGCGCGCGCCCCCAGCCATACACCAAGCAAGCACCACGATCGGCACGACTCGCCCTACAACCCGAAATACGAGTGAAAACACCTTTGCCCCCCAGAACTGTTTTTGCGGTCGAGCACATGCTACGTGCCGGTTGGGGAGGCAACAACTGTTCTGAGGTGCAGCCCGCTTACTGTCCAGCGGAGCCAGACCTGAGGGTGTTCGGCCATCCTTCTAGTTTTGAGTGCAGCCTTCATATGCGGACATGGTCAACTGGCGGCTCATTGATAGCTAAGACACCACGACTGAAGGACTTACGGTCGGTTCGCAATCTCCCGATCCACTATTGTGGGCATCGACGAATTCGCGATGCCACAGTTCAAGTGTTAGAAGGCTAAAAATCTCCTTGCTGTACCTTCCAGCGGACTGGTTCTGTCTGAGAAGATCCTCGATCGACGAGCGATTGAAATAGCCCCGGTTGAGAGCCTCGCGGTCAAGCAGAACGTCATGAACCCACGATTTCATTCCATTGGCCAGCCATGATCCGTATGGGACCGGGAATCCCGCTTTTGGTCGGTCCAAGATTGGCTTGGGAACGCGAGAGGACAAGGCCTTCTTGGCAATGTACTTCGTTGTGTTTCTTCGCAATTTCAGTCGAACCGGCAGGGATGCTGCGAATTCCAGAAGGACATGGTCAAGAAGGGGAACCCGAAGCTCGACAGAGTTTGCCATGGTCATTTTGTCAGCTTTGACCAACAGATCGTCAGGCAGCCAAGTCTTTGAGTCGATATAGAGCATGCGATCGACGACGCCGTATTTTCCAGCGGTCTGATGACATCGTCGGACCGGCTCCAGTGAAGTCGTTTTGTCGACTTGGCCGGCGAACGCCTCTGAATACAAGGTCCGAAATTCGGAGTTGAAATATTGAAAAGGACTTGAAGTCCGGCTGTAGTAGTAATCCTCAAACTGGGAATCCGCGAGCGGCAGGTACTTCCACGCCTTTTTCGAGCGAGCAAACGAATTTGCGCCAGAAAGCAGAGGCATCCATGGCGGATTCAAGGTTCTGAGAAGCGGCTTCAACCTCTCAAGCCAAAAAATATTGCGATAGGTGCTGTACCCGGCAAACGCCTCGTCGCCGCCCTCGCCCGAAATCAGAACCTTCACGAATTGGCTTGCCAGTTTTGAGACGTAGAACAGGGCTATAGCTGGCGGCTCGCATACGGGCTCTTCCATATGCCGCACATATTTCGGCATGAAGTCTACAAATTCGCGCGCTGAAATCGTAATCTCATGATGTTCGGTCCCAAAGGTTTTGGCAGCGAGCCTCGCGAACGGCCGCTCATCGACCACTCCCTGACCCTCGAACCCAACCGTGTAACTGCTTAATGGCTGGCTTGTTTTTTCGCTGGCCAGACTTAGCATTGCTGTGGAATCGACGCCGCCGCTGAGAAGGAATCCGACAGGCACATCGCTGATCATGTGCAGATCGACTGTCTCCGCAAGCAGGTCGAGAAGCCTCTTCTCCGTTTCTGATTCGGAGGGTTCCTCGCCGCTCTTGGAGAAATCGAGATCCCAATACTGATGGATCTCGGTCCTGCCATTTTTCGCGACGAGATAATGCCCGGGGGCTAGTTTGCACACGTTTCGGAGTAGCGTTTCTTGTCCGGGAACATAGTAGAAAGTCAGAAACCGATCAATCGTCTGTGGCAGAACTTCCCGTTTAACCTCTGGCAGGGCAAGAATGCTCTTGACCTCTGACCCAAATGCCAAGAATTCACTGTCTTTATAGAAGTAGAGAGGCTTGATGCCGACGCGGTCTCTGGCGAGAAGCAGCGACCGTTGCTTCTCATCCCAAATGGCAAATGCGAACATCCCGCGCAGCTTCTCTACACATCGTGGCCCAAGTTCCTCATACAGGTGGACGATCACTTCGGTATCGGATTCCGTTCGGAACGTATGGCCGCGGTCGAGCAGATACGGTCGCAACTCGCGGTAGTTATAAATCTCGCCGTTGAATACGATCCAGACGGAGCCGTCCTCGTTTGAGAGCGGTTGGTGACCCGTACTGAGATCGATGATCGAAAGGCGCCGATGTCCCAGAGTGATCTGGCGCCCGCAATAGATGCCTTCATCGTCCGGGCCACGATGCCGTATCGGGTCGAGCATTCTCCGCGCGATCGACACGTCGCCGTGTGATGCCGGCTCGAAAGTCAGTTTTCCGCAGATACCGCACATATCGGAGGCTATTCCTTTTCCGAGGGCCGCCTGGAATGGGTAAATCGGTTTTGAGACGCGGCGAAGCGCTCCTCGCCACATACCGGGCGAGAATGACAGTAGGTGCAGCCTTTCTTGAGATCCGTGACGCGAAAGACATCGCTCACCTCCGAACAGGGACATGCGCCGATTGTAATCGATCAGGACCGAGCTTATCGGATTGTCTTTAGTTCGCGATTAGCAGTGGCACTGGAAGTTTGCAGCACCAAGGATTCATGAACGACGCTGACGGCTTTAAACAGATAAATGCATTCTGTGCCGAATCGTGAATTCCGGCTGTGTTTCGCAGAGCCAAAAGCCAACCTGATCAGCCAATACAGCAGCCGTTGCGGAATGATTCGGTCAAGCCCGAACGTGTTCGCGGGAAGTGAGTAGCGGAAGATGGCAGAGAGCCCGAAGCCGCGCTCTCTAAACATCGATGTGACCTCGTCGCTTGTTGTGCGAGTGAGAGGATACGGGACGCGACCCACGGTGTGCAGGAACCGATGGAATAATCCCTGCCTGCCGGCGAGGAAATGCGCTGCATCAGTGTTCTCCATAATGACGGCACCACCTTCGCTAAGAAGAGCCGCGATTTTCTTGATGACCTCGGCTGGTGAGTCCACGTGTGCGAGCAACCCCAAACAGATGATCAAGTCGAAGCTATTGGCGGGCAGATCCAATGCCAGGAAGTCACCGTTAAGCACCGCAACACGCCCTAGGGCGAGCTTCGAGACGCTGGATTTGGCTATCGCCAGCATCCCTGTAGACATGTCAACAAGCGTGAGCCGGTTAGTTGATGTCAATAGCGGCAGGGAGATGGAACCATCGCCGCAGCCAATATCCAAAACACTTCTTGGGTTGAGACGTCGAGCGAACTCCTGGACAGTCTCTCGACGTACCTCAATGTTGTACCGTCGCCGGCGTAAGTACCATTGTGGCGATTCGAAGCGGGCCTTTACTTCGGTCGTTTTCGTACTCATCCGTCCCTCCTGGGCTCTTGCCTGGCTGAACGTCACGGCTCCGATTGTTGATAACAGCTGTTTGTACTCGGCGTTTCTCCTGCTATTTCGCCCGATGAATAACGGTTATGCTGCGGGATCACCGACTGGCCGCTACTGCCGGAGCAGCAATGGTTTGCTCCGTCGTAGGCCTGGTAGCCGGTTTGAAGTTCCTGCCAATCGAAGCGTAATCGAATCCCTGGAAGGTTACCTCCTCTGGCGAAAGCATGTTGCGACCATCGATCACCAGCGGGCGTGCGACGATCTGAAAGAGTCGCGACCAGTCGATATCGCGGAATTCGTCCCATTCGGTCAGCAAGAGAATTGCTTCGGCATTCTCTGCGGCTTCGTACGGATTGGAACAATACCGAATCTCTGGAATCTCCCGCTTTGCCTTTTCTGTCGCTTGAGGGTCGTAGGCCTGGACACGTGCGCCCTCCGCGATCAGCCGCCGAAGGATTGCCAGCGAGGGCGCGAAGCGAACGTCATCCGTATTCGGCTTAAATGCGAGGCCCAGAACCGCGATCGTTTTGCCCCGCAGTACCCAGAGCTCTTTCTTGATACGAGCGATGTAGCGCTCGATGCGGGCAATATTGATCTTCTCCACTTCCTCCAGCAACGAGAAATCGCAGCCGAGCTTTTCTCCGATTCGCATGAACGCCTGTAAGTCCTTCGGAAAACAAAACCCGCCGAATCCGATTCCGGGGCGCAAAAATGCCGACCCGATGCGCCGGTCCATACCGATCCCTTCCGCCACTTTCTCAATATCCGCACCGGCCGTTTCACAAAGGTCGGCGATCATGTTGATGAATGAAATCTTCATCGCGAGGAAGGAGTTGGAAGCGTGTTTCACCAGCTCGGCGCTGCTGGTGTCCGTAATCACAAATTTCGGTCCAGCCTGTGTCGGACATGCCGAATGCACCGGGCATGCAATGCGCTGGCCTAGCACGGGCTCGTAAATTTCGCGCATCAGAGCGATAGAGCGTGTCGATTCCGCTCCAACGACGATGCGGTCGGGATGAAAAAAATCCTCGACGGCCGAGCCTTCGCGAAGGAACTCGGGATTGGATACCACGTCGTAATCGAGTCCGTTGGTGTTATAGATCGACAGGTGCTTTGAGAGCCGCCGAGCCGTTTGGACAGGGACCGTACTCTTTTCGATTACCAGGCGATATCCACGCGCCTGCTGCGCGATTTGCCGGGCCACTGACTCAATGGCGGAAAGATCCGCCTCGCCGTTTTCGAGCGGCGGAGTTCCGACGCAAATGAATAGCGCAGAACCGCGGGCGATTGCGTCGTCGGACGTCGTAAATTGAAGCCTTCCCGCGTTGCAGTTGCGTTCGACGACTGTGTCCAGATATGGCTCGAAAAACGGGAGCTGGCCATTCTTCAGGCTGCCGATTTTTCCACTGTCGTTGTCCGCGCAGTACACGCGATGGCCAATCTCAGCGAGGCAGGCTGCTGTTGTAAGTCCGACATATCCGGCTCCGATTACGCCGATTTCCATCTTTCCCCCCAGTAATTCTGTCGATTGGAATTGCAGTTCAAATCCGTAGGCGGTCGCAACCTTCACGCTTCCCGGTCGTCAGGGTCGCAGGCTCCAGCTGACGTATCGGTGGACCGGATTCCGCCCGGGCAAATAGAAGCCATCCAAGATGGGCCGCCCGGCATTCGTAAACGAGCGAAAGATCGCGATGCGGGTGTACATCTTCATGCATCGACAGCAACTCGATTGCTGCGTGTATGCAGCGTAAATGATCTCGGCGCGCAATGCCGTCCCAAATCACGTTCTTCGAAAGGTCGCGCAAATCCTGCTCCAGTTCGTTCTCTCCAAAAATCCAACGGACGCCTTTGTCAATCCACACGCGGAAGTCCGATTGAACGGTTTCTCCGAGCGCCCGAAGCGCCATAGGCGCCAGCGCGTACTGGTTGACGGAATGAACCGCGTATCTGCTGACAACCTTCCCGGTTGTAGCGTCGTAGTGCCGCCACCATTGGCCCAGAGAGCCCTGTAAATCACAAAGGGTCAGAGCACAATCGAGAGCTTTCTCAGCCGCCTTCTGCACATGGAAGGCCTGCGAAAACTTCGCTAGCCCGTAGACCGAAAAAATCTGATCGGTAAAGCTCCCCAACCGGCCGCGCATCAGCCCCGACAAACTCCCAGTTTCTGCCAGGTGACTGAACAGGCCGAATTCGCCTTGGTTCTGTCTCAACAATGAATAGGTTGTCCCTGCGGCATCCCTGAGATGTTCATGGCCCGCCAAGCTCAAGTGCGCAAGACCAGAAATAAACCAGGCCAGTCCTAACGTGCAGGCTTGACGCCCGTCCCGGAATCGACTCAAGGCATGGTCCACGTCAAATTCCGAACATACACGACGGGCAAACTCCGGTCCGGCTTCCGCACAGGCCCAAAGCAACAGTCCCAAGTCACCCAGGCTTTCAATTCGTCCGGCGGTCCTCAGCAGATTGGCAAGCGCCAGCCGCACATCTATGGGGCATCGTCCGCCGCAATTTTCGAAATGCAGGAGCCCGAGCACCGCAATCAGCGTATCTCGGCGCGAAAGTCGCTCTAGTGTCAGGCCATCGCGCGTGCGCACTACACGCTCGCAGAAAAGATTTTGCCGGCCATCAAACATCTGCAGTAATCCGGAAAAAGCGATCCGGTTCAATAACGGAGTTTCATCCAGATTAAAACTGTCTCGATCTAGATCT
>DASUJR010000349.1:0-8157 GCA_036279175.1 Candidatus Acidiferrales bacterium
AATGACACGGCTGGCGTTGAAGCACAACGCCGTCAATCTGTCGCAGGGCTTTCCCGATTTTCCCGCTCCCGCTGAGATCAAATCGGCCGCGCAGCAGGCCATCGCCGCCGATATCAATCAGTACGCGATTACCTGGGGCGCGAAGAAGTTTCGCGACGCCATCGCCGAAAAATTCGAGCGCACGCAGGGCGTCGCCGCCGATCCCGAGCGCGAAATCACGGTTTGCTGTGGTTCGACGGAAGCGATGATGTCGGCCATGATGGCCATCATCAATCCGGGAGACGAGGTAGTCGTATTCGAACCGTTTTATGAAAACTACGGCCCCGACGCGATTTTATCCGGCGCCACGCCGCGATTCGTCAAGCTGCGCGCGCCGGACTGGACCTTCGATCCCGACGATCTCGCCGCCGCGTTTAGTCCGGCGACCAAAGCCATCATTCTGAACACGCCGAATAACCCGACCGGGAAGGTTTTCGACCGCAGGGAACTCGAAACGATTCGCGACCTGTGCGTTCGCTGGAACGCGTTTGCAATTACCGATGAAATCTACGAGCACATGCTCTACGATGGCGCGACGCATATCTCGATGGCCTCGATCGACGGCATGCGCGAGCGCACGATCACCATTAACGCCCTGTCCAAGACCTACAGCGTGACCGGATGGCGGGTCGGCTGGGCGATTGCAACTCCCGAAGCGACGGCCGCGATTCGCAAAGTGCACGACTTTCTGACCGTCGGTGCCGCGGCGCCTTTACAGGATGCAGGAGCGGTCGCGTTGCGCTTTCCGCAAAGCTATTACGACACACTTGCAAGGGAATACGCGCAACGCCGTGAACGGCTGCTGGGCATCCTAAGCGGTGCCGGCTTCCGCTGTTTCAAGCCGCGTGGCGCGTACTACATCATGACCGACATTTCGGCGTTCGGTTTTCCCGATGATGTGGCGTTTGCGAAATACCTCGTCAGCGAGATTGGCGTCGCTGCCGTGCCCGGGTCCAGTTTTTATCGCAATCCCGCTGACGGCCGAACCCAGCTTCGATTCACCTTCTGCAAGACGGAAAAAACCTTCCAGGCCGCCGCCGATCGGCTCAGCAAGTTGCGCGCCTGATGCCGACCGTCACAAGCTCAAACACCAGGCCCCTCCTGCCGCTGATCCTCGCCGCTCTCGGTATAATTGTCTTCCTCGGGGGGTTGATCCTCGGCAGTCGCGGTCTTCGTGCGAGCGGAATGATGGGATCGCACGAAGCCGTCATTTCAAAACTGGAGTCGCCTTTCGAGAATCCGCACGGGTACATCGTCGCCGCATCCGCCGTGGCCGTCTGTGGAGCTTTGATGTTGCCCGCAGTCCGCACGGTGTTCCTCGGCCTTCGCGAAACCGGCGGAATAGCATCGGGCATCGGTTCGCTCCTGCTGGCGCTCGGTTTTCTCGCCGAGATCGCGCTCGGCTGTCTGGCCCGGCTTTGGAGCATGTACGATCAAGCGCACATCATCCTGGCGTTCGCCACTTTCATCGCAGTCTCCGCGGGACTCACGATCTGTCTCGCGTTGGCGGCTCGGCTCCGCAGAAACTACGGCCTGTTGTTGCTTGCCGCGGTCGAATTGCTTGCCGTCGCAACTCTGATCTACATGATCTTCAATCCCAATTTTCCGCCAGAGCGTTCCTTCCTGACGAGCCTTGCGTTCCTCGAATGGTTGCTGTGCTTGACCTTCATCGTCTCTTTACTCGCGCTCGTCGCATCCGTCACCTTCCCGCCGGTCCGCGATTCTTCACCCGAAACCGTGTCTTCTCCATCCTAAAGAATTGCGGCGAATTTATGCTTACCGCATACTGGTAAGGGAACAAATTATCTCGGGCGCATGGGCCATACGACGAGCGGCTGGTGCCTGCCGTCCCGCACCGTTGCTGCCGCTTTCCACCCGCTCCGCGGCCTTCACGGCGCCGAATCGTGTTCGCTGCACAAAAACTCGCTGAATTGGTGAGACATCAATGGCTTGCCGTATTGAAGACTACGCTCTAATAGGCGACCTGGAAGCCGCCGCACTTGTTTCTAAAGAAGGTTCCATCGACTGGCTTTGCTGGCCGCGCTTCGACTCCGAAGCTTGCTTCGCCGCGCTCCTCGGAGACCCGGAAAACGGTCGATGGTTGCTGGCTCCCGCGAATCCTGCCAAGCGAATTCGCCGGAAATATCGCAAAGACACGCTCATCCTCGAAACGGATTTCGAGACCAGCGAAGGAGCCGTCACGATCGTCGACTTCATGCCTCCGCGCGAGACGCATTCCCACGTCATTCGCCTCGTGCGTGGGAGGCACGGAAAAGTCCCCATGAGGATGGAACTCGTATTGCGCTTCGACTACGGCAAATCGGTTCCCTGGGTCACCAGCACCAGGTCCGGCGTCATGCGCGCGGTCGCCGGGCCGAACATGACGATCCTGCGAACTCCGGTCGCCACCCGCGGCGAACAGCTGAAAACGGTCGCGGACTTCACGGTCAGCGCGGGCGAGACGCTGCCTTTCGTTCTGTCGTATTCCGCTTCGCATTTGGGATTGCCCAAGACAATCGATCCGGAGACCACCTTGCAGCGTGCGCAAAAATCGTGGCTCGACTGGATGCGCACTTGCAGGTATCGCGGCCCGTGGAAAGACGCAGTCAGGCGCTCGCTAATCACCCTGAAAGCCCTGACGTATTGGCCGACGGGTGGAATCATCGCGGCGCCAACAACGTCGCTGCCCGAGCACATTGGCGGAACCCGCAACTGGGATTACCGCTTTTGCTGGTTGCGTGACGCTTCCTATACGCTGGAAGCGCTGATGGCGGCTGGCTACCAGACCGAAGCCGCCGACTGGCGCGACTGGCTTCTGCGCGCCATCGCCGGCAGTCCTGACCAGGTCCAGATCCTGTATGGCTTGGCCGGCGAGCGGCAAGCGCCGGAGTGGGAAGCCGACTGGCTTTCCGGATATCAAAATTCGAAACCGGTCCGGGTTGGGAACGCCGCCTCGGAACAGCTTCAGTTTGATATCTACGGTGAGATGATGAGCGCGCTCTATAACGCGCATTGTGGCGGTTTGAATGAGACGCATTCGGAGGAAGATCTCCAGATCGCGCTCCTGGATCATTTGGAGAAAGTCTGGCGCGAGCCGGACGACGGGATCTGGGAAATGCGCGGGCCCCGGCGTCACTTCACTCATTCCAAGGTGATGGCGTGGGCCGCGTTCGATCGTGGAATCAAGATCGGCGAGCAGTTCGATTGCAAGTGTCCGCTCGACCGTTGGCGCGCCGTGCGCGACGAAATCCATGAAGACGTCTGCCGCAAGGGCTACAACCCAAAGATCGGCAGTTTTGTGCAGTTCTACGGGTCGAATGAAGTCGATGCCAGCCTGCTGATGATCGCCAAGACCGGATTTCTTCCTGCTTCAGACGCGCGCGTGAAAGGCACCGTTCGCGCCATCGAACGCCGGTTGATGTGGAACGGCCTGGTGCTCCGTTATCGCACCGAACGCACAAATGATGGTTTGCCGGCGGGAGAAGGCGTGTTTCTCGCGTGCAGCTTCTGGCTGGCCGACAACTATCTATTGATGCGGAGGCGGGCCAAAGCCAAACGGTTGTTCGCCAAGCTGGTGCGAATACAGAACGATCTCGGACTGATGTCGGAAGAATACGATCCGAGCGCAAAAATTATGCTTGGCAATTTTCCCCAGGCCTTCTCGCATATCGCGCTGATTAACACGGCGTTTGATCTGAGCCACCCATCCCATGCGCGCGCCGCCCATGCCCACTCAAAGAAGGCGTGACCGCTGGCACCGATCGACACCGCCGCCTAGCTAAGTCACTGCTCTCGGCGCATCCGCGAAATGTCGGCCCGAGCCCCGCGCCGCTTAACGAAACAAAAACGACACCTTTGCCCGTGCAATTTGATCGATACACTGGTCAAACAAATTTGCCGTAAGTGCCTGTGGAATCTGCAAAAGCTGCAATTTTGATCGATACACTTCAGAGTTGTTTTGAGGTGCAAATTCCGCGTTTTCGTAGTTCTTGTACCGGCTGGTTACGGCGTCGGCGCTCCAAGGTCAAACGATTGGAGCCAGTCGGGAATGGTCACGTTCCAGTGCCTGCCTGCCGCGGCAGGCCACTTGGCAGCGATCGCGTCGCGTAAGCCGTTCAGCCCCGCCGGTTCGCCATGCACTAGAAACGTCTGTCGCGGCGGCGCCTGAAAACCGGAAAGCCAGCGCAGCAGTTCGCTCCTGCCCGCGTGCGCCGATAGCTCGCCCATATCGACCACCTTCGCGCGCACCGGAACCTCTTCGCCGAAAATGCGAAGATATTTCGCGCCATCCAGCAGTGCCCGGCCGCGTGAACCTTCCGACTGGTAACCGACGATCAAAACCGTGCTGCGCGAATCGGGCAAACGTTTCGCGAGATGATGCAGGATGCGCCCGCCGGTCGCCATCCCGCTGGCGGAAATGATGATGCACGGCGAAACGACGTCATTGATCTTCTTGGAGTCCTCAACGCTGCGCGTCATGTGAACTTCGCGCAGATTCAGCGGATCGTGATTGCCGCTTTCCTCTTCGCGCAGGAATTGCAGCTTATGATCTTCGCGATGCGCGGCGTACAGGCCCGTCACGCTGATCGCCATGGGGCTGTCGACGTAAACGGGCAACCGCGGAATGCGCTCCCGGTCTTCCAGCTGGCGCAGGTAATACATCAGCAGTTGCGTCCGATCGACGGCGAAAGCCGGTATCACCAGCGCGCCGCCGCGTTTCGCAGTCTGGTTCACTACATCTGCGAGAATATCTGTCACGTTGCCGTCGGGATGCTCGCGGTCGCCGTAGGTGGACTCGCAGAGCAGGAAATCGGCCCGCGTCGGAGCCTCTGGATCGTCGAGGATCGCTGTGTTGTAGCGCCCCATGTCGCCGGAGAAAACCACAAGTGTCTGCTTGCCGTTTTCCGTGATGGTCAATTCGAGCCACGATGCGCCCAGGATGTGCCCGGCGTGGTGCGGCCGCACTGAAAATTCCGGGCTGATGGTGAATGCGTCCGCCCGCGGAACTTCGCGAAACTGTTGCAGCGCCTGTTGCGCGTCAGGAGTGGTGTAAAGCGGCAGCGGCGGATCGTGCCGGCTGTATTTCTTCCTCGCCGCGAATTGCGCCTCTTCTTCCTGCAGGTGCGCCGAGTCCGGCAGCAGCAGATTGCACAGTTCACGCGTCGCTGCATTCGCATAAATCGGACCGCGATAGCCGTGGCTTACAATCCGCGGAAGATAGCCCGTGTGGTCGATGTGCGCGTGCGTCAGTACAATCCAATTGATCGTTGCCGGATCAACCGCGAACTTTTCCCAGTTACGCTGTCCGAGCGCCGCTGAGCCCTCGAACAGTCCGCAATCGACCAGCAGTCGCTTGCCATTCGCTTCTACGAGATACTTCGAGCCTGTAACCGTCCCTGCGGCACCCAGGAAAGTAATTTTTGGCATGGGGCGGCATTTTAGACTGAACTCAGCGAAAGTCCGCCCGTTTTTTTGCGCCTCGGGCGTTCAACTGCCATACGCACGGCCCGGCTGGCAGACGCGGGAATGGGCTACGGTCGCACACACTGTTCCGCGTACCTGGGCTCGATGGCGCGAGGGCTGGATCGATGGCGCTAAGCGCCGCGCCTGTTCGCCTTTGGTTTTTCCTCTTCTTCGTTTTCTTCGTTTACCTTTGTTTTTTCGTCCTTTTCAACGTGGAGTTCCTCGCGCCGCACTTGCTCGGAAACGTTTCGCGTTTGTTCTACAGAGCGCTTTCCCACCTCGACGTCTTCTCGCACCACGGGCTTCTTTTCCACGCGCACGTGTTCTTCGCTCAACGGAACCCGGATCTCCGGCTGCTGGCCGATTTCCTCTGACGCCATTGCTTCACCACCCGGATGCCGTTCGATTACCAGCTCTTCGCGTGATGTGGGCACCTGTACGTTCTGTGTCTCCGTCACTACCTCTTTACGCAGGCGAACTTCTCCCAGTGGGACGCGTTCTTTGTGGATCCGCAGCACTTCTCCCAGCAGTTGAATTCTCTGTCGCCCGCTCGCCGGTTGTGTCCGCGCTTCCGGATATTGGAAGGTCGCCGCCTCCTGCCCCACATTGCCGCCAGCCTGCTCGATAATCCGTTCGGCCTCTTGTTCCCGCCCACTGGCACTGACGGTCACGATTGCTCCATTGCCGTGCGCTAGCAGATACTCGAAATATCGCGCGCGCTCCCTGTTTACCCCGGCACCTTCCAGCGAGCTCTGCAGTTGTCCGACGTTGTATTCGTACTCGACCTTGTTGCCCATGAACGGTATCACCTTGTGCCAAAACGACTCGGAGCTTTGTTCCGCTTCCTGACCTGCCGCCATCCCGATCTGATCGGAACGGAATCCCGCTTTTCGTAGCTCCTCAAGCGCCTTTTCAGCCTGCGAGCGTGTTTGAAAATAGCCGACCGTTGTGTTTGTTTTTGCCATTGCCATACGTAAATATCCTCTATCCTTGGTTATCCTTGGTGTTTTTCTGAATCCGGCCCGCCACGTTGGTAAGCACTGCCCGCTGGTCGTGGTTGGCCTCACCCGAACCCTATAGGACTCGTAAGTACCCCTCAATCAGCCTCAGGCTGTATCGCCCGGGACCGAATCGGCCCGAAGCTCCGTTCGGATTCCTGTACCCTCGTGGCAGATGAGCCGGGTTGGGCTTGCGCGAGGCCGTGCACATGCCTTAGGGCAGATCTTTTGTGAATCTACGCGCGTTGCCGGATGTGTGCCAACGCGGCGTCTCGTTAACTTGAAGTTTCCGGGTCTCGCGAAGTCGTGGGTGCAATCGCCCCGGGGCCAAAACAGCAAAAACGAGGAGAGTGCACATGGAAATCGAAAACGAAGCCGAAAAGAGCCGCTCGACTGGTCAGGGAGCAGCAGCGGCCGCTGCACGGATGAAAGAACAGGCTGCGAACGCCACGGAAGAGACTAAGAAAAAGGTAAACGAAGCGGGCCAAGCCGCCGCAAACAAAGCAGATCAACAGCGCGAGCGTGTGGCCATCGCGTTTGACAAGACGGCAGCCGCTTTGCAGCAGCACCGCGACAAATTGCCCGACGCCGCGCAAACCGCCGCCGAAAAACTCCAATCCACTGCAGACTATCTGCACGAACACGATGCTGCCGCGATCGGCGAAGACTTGAAGGAACTCGTCCGCCGTCATCCGGGGCCGATGCTGGGAGCGGCGGCCTTTGGCGGCTTTATGCTCGCCGTGATGTTCAGGCGGAAGCGGTGATGGAATGAAACGAGTCGTAAACAGGAGTCGAAGCTATGGCGCAACCGAATGAACGATCTATTCCCGAGGTATTCAGCGACATCGCCCACCACATCCAGGAGATCGTCCACTCCGAACTGCTTCTGGCCCAAGTGGAAATAAAACAGGAGGGGAAGAAGGCAATTCAGCCCATTGTCCGCCTGTGTGTGGGAGCCGGCCTCGGCATGTTTGCATTCGGTTTTTTTCTGCTGATGTGTATGTTCCTGCTGTGGCAGGTGCTCCCGTGGTGGCTCGGAGCGTTGATTATCTGGGTGATGCTGGCGCCCATCGCGCTCATCCTGCTCAGTTCAGGCGTGATCGGGCTGCGTCGAATTCGTCCCACTCCGGAGAGAACCGTGCGGACCGTGAAGGAGAACGTGCGATGGGCGAAAGAGCAGATGCACTAGCCTCTCATATTCGGCAACAGCGCGAGGAACTGGGCGACAATATTCGCGAGCTCAACTTCAGGATGAAGGAGGCCGTCGACTGGCGGTATCGCGTCCGCGAAAATCCCATCGGCGCCATGATCGCCGCCGCGGTCGTCGGCTTCTTGTTCCATGCTTTGGTCCGACGATAAACGTTGCGGTCGTTCAAATTGCTGTGTACTCACCTCGCCGCAAGTGATTTAGCGGCGTTAGGCCCAACTCGGATTTCATTGGTGATGTGCGCCAGCGCACGCACCTTGACCGCGCCGCCTGACCGCTATACGCTCACCTTCGCTTTTACCGGTCTTCGCAACGTGAAGCTCAACATCGTCGCCGCCACATTAGCGCTGTTTGCTTGTGCGCTCGCGTCATCGGCGCAGGATTTACCCGCCGGCTTGCTTGCTCGCGGCACCTGGGAGTTCGCGCCGCTGGTCGGCGGTGGCTCCGGGC
>DASUJR010000350.1:0-19438 GCA_036279175.1 Candidatus Acidiferrales bacterium
AACTGTAAAGGATCTCCTGATAACGACCTGTAAAGAATGTCATGGAACTTTACACGCCCCCGCCTGTGCGCATTTCGCTGTTATGTCGCAGGGTTCTTCCGTCCGACCTACCTACGCGCAACACTGTCCGCTTTCGGGACACTCAATCCCAACTTCGGCCGATCAGATCCCGCTCGTACAGTGTCCGTCGCTCCCAAACAGACGCGCTGACGTGACTTACTCGGCCTTTCACGCTGGCCTGCGACGTGCTTCGGGTGTAGAATGCCTACACCCATGAATGTAGATCATCTACATCCATGCGATAGGACGCACGCGGGATATGAATGAAACAACGCTATCAGAACCGCATTGAACTTCTGCAAGGCACTCTTGACCTGCTCATTTTGCAGACTCTCCAATGGGGGCCGCAGCACGGCTACGGAATCAGCCAGGCGATCCGCATCCGCTCCGGCGAAGTCCTTCAAGTGGATACCGGCTCGCTCTACCCCGCGCTGCATCGGCTCGAGCGCCAGCGCTGGATCAAGGCCAGTTGGAAAGTTTCCGACAACAAGCAACGCGTTCGCGTCTACCGCCTGACGCCCGCCGGCAAACGCCAACTGACGCACGAAAAATCGCGATGGGAACAGCTCTCTGAGGCAATCGCCGGCATCGTAGCGCCCTCCGAACGGAGCAATCCATGACGTTCTGGTGGCGTAAGCGACGCGAATTCCGCGCCGAACTCGATAGTCACGTGCAAATGGCGACGCAGGATCGCACCGAGCGTGGTGAAGATCCCGCCCGCGCCCGCCAACACGCCCGCCGCGACCTCGGCAACGAGGCGCTCATCCGAGAAACGACTCGCGATCAGTGGGGCTTCCGCTGGCTCGAAAGTCTTCTCCAGGACTTGCGCTTTGGCTTCCGCACGCTGCGCAAATCCCCCGGCTTCACGCTCGTTGCCGTCCTGACCCTGGCTCTCGGCATCGGGTCCGTAACACTCATTTTCAGCGCGGTCTACGGCGTGATTCTCAACACGTTTCCGTTCCGCGACGCCGATCAAGTGACGAGTTTCGACATTCAGGATCTGAGCCGCCCGACCAACTACCGCGAATCCTTATCCATGCCCGAATTTCTTTATTTCCGCGAGCACAGCCAGGCCTTCCAGGATTTCAGCGGTGAATATGGCGGCTTTGGAACCAGCCCGGTTCGCTACACGACCGGCAAGTCGACGTACCAGTTCGACGCGGATTTTGTAAGCGTAAATTCGTTCCGCTTCTTCGGAGTCGAGCCACTGCTGGGCCGCCTCCCGACACCCGAGGATGTCAGGTCGGGCGCCACTCCGGTGTTTGTGATGGGCGCCAAACTTTGGCGCGGCGAGTTCAACGGCGACCCGAAAATTCTGGGCAAAAGCTTCACGTTGAACGGCGTTCCTACCACGCTTGTCGGCATCATGCCTCAGCGATTTCGATGGGCGTGGGTTGACGTTTGGGTCCCCTTCAGCGTCGAGCCGGCGGTAGCGCTCACGAACCCAGACCTGAAGAACCGGTTTCTTTACACGGTGGGTCGCCTCAAGCCTGGCGTCATTCTTTCAGCAGCCGCAGCGGATCTCAACAGGGTCGCCCATCAATACGCAAAAATTGCCCCAGCCGACTATCCGAAGCGGTTTACGGTCAGCTGCAGTTCGCTCGCCGATCGCGTAACCGGCGGTTTCAAGCGCCTTATGTACCCCTTGCTCGTCGCTGTCCTAATGCTGCTTCTGATCGCGTGCAGCAACATTGCAAATCTTCTGCTCTCTCGCGCGACGGTTCGCGAAAGGGAAATCGCCATCCGCGCCTCTCTAGGAGCGAGCCCGTCGCGCCTGGTCAGGCAGCTTCTGGTCGAGAGTATGCTGCTCGCTACAGCCGGCGGCCTGATGGGCTGCCTGTTCGCATGGGTAGGCATCAAGGGAGTCGTGCCGCTCGTGCCGTATAACCTGTTCCCACAGGAGGCTGTGATCGCGTTGAACGGGCCGGTGCTCGGCGCGGCGCTGATTGTGGCCCTGTTCTCGACGCTTCTATGTGGCATCGCTCCGGCCGTTTACGCTGCCCGCGCCGACATTCGAACCCAGTTGGCAGGCAACGCAAGGGCCTCGGGTTTTCGACACGGAAAACTGCGCTCAGCGCTGGTGATCGCGGAGGTTTCCCTCGCCATCGTGCTTACTGTGGGTGCTGGCTTGATGATGCGTACGTTCTGGAACATCAAGAACCTCAATCTGGGATTTGACCCCGGCAACGTTCTAAGCGCCCAGCTGTCGTTTCCGCAAACTGGCGGACAGCAGCAAACCCGGGAACAAGAAGAACAAGAAGTGCAAAAGGAAAATATCGCCTCGCGTAAAGTGCTCGATGGACTGGGATCTTTGCCGGGCGTTCTGGCTGTCGCTCTCGTATCAAATCCGCCCCTTTATGGGGATTTCGGCAGCCCGATCGACATTCCGGGGAGAAGTCATTCGCAGCACTGGAAAACGTTGATCGATCTTTGCAGCGAACGCTATTTTGGCCTGCTGCGCCTGCGCTTGCTCAATGGCAGAGTGTTCTCACAAGGCGACGTTGATCTCGCGCGGCCGGTCACTGTAATCAGCCGCGCATTTGCCAACAGGTATTTCGGCTCCGCCAATCCAATTGGCCAGAGCGTCCATTTCGTGCTTCTCGATCAGGTTCCCAAATGGAAGGGCGCGCTGTTCCAGATAGTCGGCGTGGTCTCTGACGTTCGGAATGACGATCCAAGAAACGCGCCGGCGCCGGAAGCATACCTTCCGTACACGATTGGTGGACCGGATGGAACGACCCTCTTGGTCAGATCTCTCCTGCCGCCGGCCTCGTTGATTCCGACGATTCGCGAACGGGCGTGGCACATCGACAGCAATATTGCGCTCGTGAACCCGCAAACGCTCCCATCTGTGTTGAAGCGCGACGTATTCTCCTCCCCTCATTTCGAATTCGTCATTCTGGCCACTTTCGCGGCCATCGCACTGGCGCTGCTGATGGCGGGGATTTTCAGCGTGATGGCCTATACCATCTCGCTCCGGACACACGAAATCGGAATTCGGATTGCGCTCGGGGCGCGGCCGGAAGGCATTCTGCGGATGGTGCTCGGGAAGGGCATTCGTCTGGCCGCCGTGGGCATTGTGATCGGGGTGGCGGCGTGTTTTGCGACGATGAAGTTTCTGCGGGCGTTCCTATTTGGTGTTCGGCCGACCGATCCTATAACGTTCGTCACCGTCTCCATCCTGATCGTTGTCGCCGCGTTGCTGGCCTGTTGGATTCCCGCGCGTCGGGCGATGCGCGTCGATCCCATCGTCGCGTTGAGGCACGAGTAGATGCTATCGGCCGAAATCATCGCCGCGGCGCAAGGGAGTAATCCATGACCCTCTGGTGGCGTAAACAGCGCGAATTGCGCAACGAACTCAACAGCCATCTGCAAATGGCGACGCAGGATCGCACTGAGCGTGGCGAAGATCCCGCCCGCGCCCGCCAAAACGCGCGCCGCGAACTTGGCAACGATACGCTCATCCGGGAAACCACGTGCGACCAATGGGGCTCGCGCTGGCTCGAAACGGTTCTGCAGGACTTGCGCTACGCCCTCCGTATGCTGCGCAAATCGCCCGGCTTCACGATCGTCGCCATTGTCACCCTGGCCCTCGGTATCGGCGCGAACACCGCCATATTCTCCGTCATCTATGCCGCCCTCCTGCGACCGCTGCCTTATTCTCAGCCGAGCCGGTTGCTCACTCTCAGCGAAGTGCGCCACGCGGAGGACACGTACTGGGACACCTCCTATCCCGACTATCAGGACTGGCTTAAGCAATCGAAGGCTTTCCAGTCGCTCGCCGGCTTCAGCAACGACGGATTCGTCTTTCGTGGTAGCGGCGAACCACAACTCCTCTTCGGCGCACAAGCCACCACGAATTTCTTCTCCACGCTCGGGGTCAAGCCGATCCTCGGCTACGATTTCCCGGCAAAGGAAGACATCGCTGCCAAGGAGCCAAAGGTCGCCCTGTTGACCTACGGTTTCTGGCGCCGGCAATTCGGCGGCGACGCGAATATCGTCGGGCGCAGCATTCAGCTCGACAACACAAGCGTAACCATCATCGGAGTTTTGCCGCCCAGTTTTGAATTTGCGCCCACCGGCAATGCGCAAGTCTGGGTGCCTATGCACCTCGGTGGTGATTTCAAGGATCTGGCGCAGCGCCGCAGCCTGCGCTGGATGCACGCGATCGGCCGCCTCGCTCCCGGCGTCACTCCTGCTAAAGCGCAGGCCGAAATGGACGCCATCAATGCGCGCCTTGCGGCGGCTTATCCGCAGGCCAACGCCGCCATTCAAATTCACTTGGTCTCGTTGCGCGACCGCATCGTTGGAAAAGTGCAGCCGTTGTTGCTGATTCTATTCGGCGCGGTGGGATTCGTTCTCTTGATTGCTTGCGCCAACGTTGCCAACTTGATGATGGTTCGCGCAGCGGGCCGGGGAAGGGAATTCGCGATTCGTACCGCGCTCGGCGCCGGCTTCTCGCGGCTCGTTTCCCAGTTGCTCACTGAAAGCTTGATGCTGGCGATTGCCGGTGCCGCGTTGGGGTTCCTTGCCGCGCAGTGGGGAACCTCGGCCCTTGTAGCGGCCATTCCTCAGCCGCTTCTTTATTCCATGCCGTTTCTCCGCGACACCCAGCCCAATGGCGTAATTTCGGCCTTTCTTTGCGGGCTCGCGGTCCTGACGGGCATCCTCTTCGGCCTCGCTCCCGTATTCCAGATCTCGCGTGAAAGAGCGGGCGAAGTCCTCAAACAGGAAACTCGTGCCGCATCGGGAAGTTCGCACGCGCGACTCCGCGATGCGCTGGTCGTCGTCGAAATCGCATTTTCGCTCGTGCTTCTCGCCGGGGCGGGACTTGCCGTCCAGAGTCTTTCCGCCCTTTTGCGGCGGAATCCCGGCTTCGACCCGCACAATCTGCTCACATTCAGTGTGAACTTGCCTGACGGGTCGTATCCAAAGGACGCTGACTCGATCCGGTTTGATAATGCGTTCACCTCGCGGTTGCGCGCGGAGCCCGGCGTCGTCAGCGTCGGCAATACGAATATCGTTCCGCTCAGCGGTGGAGGAAACACAGTCCGCTTCGCGGTCGAAGGGGAGCCGGTACGCCCCGGTCAGGAAGACGAATCTTTTATTCGCCAGGTCTCCGCGGACTATTTCTCCACTCTGAAAATTCCGCTTATCGAGGGCCGGTATTTCAACGACGAAGCCGACTCAGCGACGGCTCCCAAGCACGCCATCGTCAATCAAGCCTGGGTCAAGACGTATCTCCACGGCCAGCACGCGATCGGCAAGCGTTTCAGGTTCACGATGTCACCGACGCAGCCGTATCGCGAAATTGTCGGAGTCGTCGGCAATATCGCCGATTCGCAGCTCGACGCGCACGATGAGCCCGCTCTCTATCTTCCCTTCGAACAGGATGGTAATTCCTACATCAACTACGTCGTTCGCACTGCCGGTAATCCCGTAATCGCGCTCGGCGCGGTCCGCGAGGCTCTTACAAAGACCGATCCGCAGCTCTTTCCCGTGCTCCCGCTCACCATGGAGCAGATCATCCAGCAATCGCCTTCGGTTTTCATGCGACGTTATCCGTCGTATCTCATCGGCAGCTTTGCCTTGCTGGCGCTCGTCCTTGCATCGATTGGTCTATATGGCCTGATTTCTTATTCTGCATCGCAGCGAACGCGCGAAATCGGCATTCGGGTCGCTCTCGGGGCGCAACAAAGGGATGTGATGCGCCTGGTCCTCGGCCAGGGCGCGAAGCTCACCGCAATCGGCCTCGTCATCGGTCTTGGTGCGGCTCTCGGTTTGACTCAGTTCATGGGCAGCGTTCTCTACGGCGTTGAGGCCACCGACCCGCTCACCTTCGGCAGTGTCGCTGTTTTGTTCGCCTGTGTGGCCTTGGCTGCGTGCTACATCCCGGCGCGCCGCGCCACCCGCGTTGATCCAGTTGTCGCTTTGCGACACGAATGAATGCCGCTCTGAGACGCGGATATTCGTCGCTCTGCGATACGAATAGTTCCTCGCTGCGCGACGCGAAGAGGCCAGTCCGAGCGAACAAAAAGTGAAGCAAACTTGCCACACCTGTTGCGGTTAGAAAATGTTTTCTCCTTTGGAATCAATTACATCAGGGGCGTTTTAATAGTGGGGGTGTAGCGATTAGGCTTGTTTTCTGTGGTGGGGAGACTCACGAGGCTCTCAAAGTGCTTCAACGCGGTAGAGTGTGCGGAATCGTTGGGACACTCACCGAGAGGCACTCACCCACCGCTCAGCGGTTTGCGACGCCGGACTCGTTAGGGTCGAGCGATCGTTAGTACACTCATCCGCGGTCTCTCCCTGACCGAGGCAGTGACTTCCTTTTCTGGTTATCGGTATTCATCGCTACTTATCCGGCCCGGTCGCGCCCGCCGCTGCTCACCGATCCGGGGCATCCGCGCTCTCGGATTCGTGAGACAATCGCGCCCATGAGGACCCTCCATGTCGCCACGGTTACGCTCTGTGGGTTGTTAGCGACAGGCACCGTATTCGCTCAGGGACCCGGGCAGCGGCAGGAGCCGCAATTCATCAAGCAAGGGCGCCAGTTGGAGCGGGAAGGGAAGCTCGCAGGCGCGCTGGCGTTGTACCAACAAACGATTCACTCGCAGCCGAATTCTGCGGAGGCGAATGAGGCAGCGGGAAGCGTTCTCGACCTGATGGGTCGCAGCACCGAAGCCCGCAAATACTTCCAGAAAGCGATCGATTCCGCGGACACGCCCGAGCGAAAAGCGTTTGCCGAACGCGCGATGGCGATCTCGTACGCCTTTGAAGGGAATTGCCAGCAGGCAGGGGCATACGAGCGGCGCGTGTTCGAGTATTACGGCACGGTGAAGAATTATTATCAGCAGGGCGAAATTGCAGACGAAGCGGCGCGCGTTTGTATCGACGCGAGCTCGGAGGACGGCCGCAATAACCCTGATCTGAACGCCTCCGAGCGATGGTACAAGCTGGGCCATGACACGGGACTGAAGGAGCCGGGAATCAAGCCGGACCGCGTGGACCTTTGGGATTTTCGCTGGGAACATGCAGAGGCGCGTCTTGCTGCCCGGCGTGGCGAACAAGCCGCAGCGCAGAAGCACGTCGTTGCGGCGAAAGCGATTCTCGACAAAGGGCGAATCCATCAGCAGGAGCAGTTTTTTCCTTATTTAGAGGGCTATGTTGCGTTCTATGGCGGCGATTACAAAACGGCGCTGGCGGATTTCCTGAAATCGAATCAGAACGACCCGTTCATCCAGTGCATGCTGGGCCGAACGCAGGAAAAGCTTAGCGATAGAGCTAAAGCTATCGACTATTACCGCAAAGCGGCTTCGGCAATTTCTCATAATCCGCCTGCCGCGTACGCCGTGCCGTTTGCCAAAAAGAGGCTGGCTGCGCTGGGTGGATAATGCGGATAAGCCGGTCGTCGGTATGACGGTCGTCATCCTGTGAGCAATCGCATCGAAGAATTCACCTGCCATTACGACGACTTCACTTACATCTAGTGAGTGCTCCGGGTACAATCCATTCCAGATGAAGAAGATCGCCATTTTAGGTTCGACGGGATCGATCGGACGGCAGTGTCTAAGCGTCGTGGACTCATTGCCGGGGCGATTCGAAGTGGTCGCGATTGCGGCGGGCTCGAATATCGCATTGGCGGCCGAGCAGGCTGCGCGGCACAAGCCGAAGCTCGTCTCCGTTGGAACGCGAGAGGGTGCAGAAGGGCTACGCGCAGCTATCAAAGCTGAGACGGGCGGGAACGGCCACCGTCCCGAACCGGAAATCGTGTGGGGCGTCGAGGGAATCGAGCGTGTGGCGACCCATCCCGACGCGGATACGGTGCTTTCGGCCGCCGTTGGCGTTGTTGGCTTACCGGCAACGTATAAGGCCATCGAACAAGGCAAGAACATCGCTCTCGCGAATAAAGAGGTGCTGGTTGCCGCCGGAGAAGTCGTCATGGCGGCGGTCGAGCGCCATAAGGTGGCGCTCCTTCCCGTGGATAGCGAACACAACGCCATTCACCAATGTCTGCGGGGAGGCGAGCCGCGCGAAGTGAAGCGACTCGTCCTGACGGCATCCGGCGGGCCGTTCCGCAACACACCGGTCGCGCGACTGGCGAGAGTGACTCCCGAACAAGCACTGGCGCACCCGAATTGGAAAATGGGGCGGCGCATCACAATCGATTCCGCCACGTTGATGAATAAAGGCTTCGAGGTGATCGAAGCGCGCTGGCTTTTCGGGATGGAGCTGGACAAGATCCACGTGGTGATTCATCCGCAGTCAACGATTCACTCGATGGTGGAGTTTGTGGACGGCTCAATCCTGGCGCAGCTTGGCCCTACGGATATGCGCATGCCGATTCAATACGCGTTAACGTATCCCGAGCGGCTTGCGTCTAACGGGTGTGCGCTCGACTGGTCTACGCTTCGGCAATTGCGGTTTCAGAAGGTGCCGGAACGCAAGTTTCCATGCCTTAGCCTGGCGAAACACGCGCTGCGCGAAGGAGGCCCGCTGCCGTGCGCGTTGAATGCCGCGGATGAGATCGCTGTGGCCGCCTTCCTCGAGAGGCGGCTGCCCTTCAACGGAATTGCCGGTGTGATCGAAGAGGTTCTGTGCCGAATGCCGCGAACCTCGATGAACAGTATTGATGACGTTCTGACCGCGGACGGCGAAGCACGGCGTCTGGCCGCTGCGCAGGTACAGAGTTTTCAAGTCCGCGCTTGAAGGAAACTCCCGCGTCAGGCCGTGTAGAACACGGCTTGCATCCAAGATACAATCGGCTTTAGCGAGGTTGCATGCTACAGAACGCTCTTTTTGATTTGACGGTCGGAGCCCTCGTGCTCGGGTTGATGGTGCTGCTGCACGAGTACGGGCACTTCGTCGCCGCGAAAATGTGCGGGGTCCGCGTCGATATATTTTCGATCGGCTTCGGCCCGCGCATTTGGGGTGTGAAGCGCGGCGACACGGACTATCGGATCAGCGTGCTGCCGCTTGGCGGCTACGTCAAAATGGCGGGCGACAACCCGATCGAAGAGCGAACGGGCGAGCCGTACGAGTTTCTTTCGCGGCCGCGGTGGCAACGGTTTATTATCGCGGTGGCCGGTCCCGCGGCAAATATCATCCTGTGTTTCCTGCTGCTATTCGGCGCGCTGTTTTTCATCGGCATGCCTTACCCGGTGTACACACGACAGCCGGCAATCGTGGCTGGTGTTGCCAGTAACGGGCATTCGGGCCTGCAGCGCGGTGACCGCATCGTGGCCGTGAACGGCCATAACACGCCGACCTGGGATGCCGTAGATGCGCAAATAGCCGGGATAAAGCCTAACAGCACCCTGTCGCTGACCGTAATGCGCGGCGGGAGCAAAGTCGATCTGAGTGAGTCGGTCGGTGAGAGCCCGGTGAGAGCCGACTCTTTAGTGGGATACCCGGCTCAGGACCCTCTGTTGGGCCCGGTGCAAGCAGGTTATCCAGCGGAAAAGGCCGGCCTGAAGGCCGGTGATAGGGTCGTGTCGTTGGACGGCCGGCCCGTGAACACGTTTTTTGAGCTTCCCGATCTGATCAATGCTTCCGACGGCCACCCGCTTCATTTCGTAGTTGAACGCGACGGGAAACAACTGCCCATAACGGTGACGCCACAGCACACGCTGAATCCAGAAACCGACGAGATGGCATGGATGATCGGTATCCAAGCTCCCGCCCTGAAAGAGGGAATCGATCACGAATCGCTTTTCGCTGCGGTTCGCGACGGATATCAGGCAACGATTGGCGACGCCGTGATGATGGGCGAAGTTGTAAGCGGACTGGTTCGCGGCGAGCTTTCGTTCCGCGACTTGGCGGGACCGGTGGGAATCGTCCAGCTATCGGGGCAATACGCGAAGCGCGGGCCGCTGATGCTGTTGCAGTGGATGGCGTATATCAGCCTGGATCTTGCGTTGATCAATCTGCTGCCGATTCCGATTCTGGACGGCGGCCACGTACTGATGCTGGCGATCGAGGGCACGCTGCGGCGCGATTTGAGTTTGGCTACGAAAGAGCGCTTCGTTCAGGTGGGACTCGTATTCATCCTCGGAATATTCGCATTCGTGATGTACAGCGACATTTTGCGCCTCTTTCAGCATTAAGTGGCAGCATTAAGGGGCAACATAATGGGCAGCACTGAGGGCGGCACTGACCGATAGCGCTGAGGAGGCCCTGACGGGCACGAGTGTTATAATCACGCAATCCTATGGCAGTAACACCCGCACGCCGCGTCTCTACCGGCGAACGAATCAATGCTGATGAGCCGCCGGGCAGGCTTCAGAGCGAGCTGGGCGCCCGCCGCATTCGACTGACCCGCCAACGCAAGGTTCTTCTGCAAGTAATGGACACCGCGCCGCGGCATCTGGACGCTGATGAAGTGCTGGAGCGCGCGCAGGAAATCGACCCGAACATCACGCGCGTTACGGTATATCGTACGATCGATCTGCTGAAGCGCGAGGGCCTGATCGATGAGCTCGACTTGCTGCATCTGCGCGGGCATCGCCACTTCTATGAGAAGCACAGCGCGCGCGACCACATTCACGTTGCGTGCATGCGATGCGGCAAAGTGCGCGAGTTCGAGAGCGAGCTTTACGACGAGCTGAAGCGGCAGATTTCGTCGGATTGCGGGATCGAAATCACCATCAGTCGAACCGAGGTAGGGGGAATCTGCTCCGATTGCCGCGCCAAAGCCTCGTCCAGTCGTTAGCGCTCCTACGGCACATGAAAGGCGGATAGGAACGGCCAAGCCCCGCCTGTAAGGTGATACTCCCGCGCCGCGGCAAATTCCTAAGCGCTCAGATTGGTCGGGTTACGAACTCGTTTGTGCGGGCTGCGACTGAAAATAATCGCGGGATTCCTGGATGTCTGTGAGGATCTGCCGGCGGAGGGCTTCGGGATTGGGGAACCTCTGCTCGTCACGGATGCGTTTGAGGAACCGCACTTCGAGCGGCCCGCCCGTGCGCGCTTCGTTGAAGTCGATCAGGTGAGATTCGATGGTAACGCTGCCGCCGTCGAAGGTGGGGCGCACGCCGACGTTCGTCGCCGCGTGATAGGCTTTGCCGTCCAGGATTACTTCCGTCGCGTACACGCCTAACTTCGGGAGCAACTCCTGCCTGGTGGCAAGGTTGAGCGTCGGCACGACAAACTTAGTGCCCATACCCGTGCCGCGGCGGATTTCGCCCTTCAAGGCATAAGGCCTGCCGAGCAGCTTGCGTGCGGCGTCGACGCGGCCTTCGCGAATTGCTTCGCGGATGGCCGTGCTGGAAACGACCATGGCATCGATCACAACGGGAGCAACGGCTTCAGTCTCAAAGCCAAATCGCTCGCCGAGTTGCCGAAGAAGGTTTACGTCTCCCGCCTGCTTGTGTCCGAAACGGAAATTCTCTCCAACGAAGACTGCCCGTGTACGCAGAGTGTCAACGAGATAGCGCTGCACAAACGATTCGGGAGCGAGCTGCGCGAGGTCGCGAGTGAACTCGATCACGAGCGCGGCATGAATATGGAACTGCTCGAAGGCGGCTAGCCGCTGATCGAGCGTCATCAGCAGCGCCGGAGACGCATCGGGGCGTATCACGCGAGTCGGATGGGGGTAGAAAGTGAGGACAGTCGAAATCAGCTCAGCGTTTTGCCCTGGCGGCGCGCCGGCCTGGGAGAAATCCACCACGGCGCGCAGAATCTTCTGATGGCCGAGATGAACCCCATCGAAGTTGCCAATCGTAACTGCGGTCTGCTGCTTCGCGCTACCGAAACTACGCGTCCATTCTTCCGCCGATCGGCAAACGGCAATTCGCGCACCGTTCGCGCCAGATCCGATCGTGGTCCGATCGCTCACGGTCAGGCTTTTACCTCGAGTTGCAGGCCATCGTACGCGAGCCGCACGTTGTCTGGCAGCTTGGCGTTCGCCGCTTCATGCGGCAGATCGTGGCAGATATGAGTGAACCACGCGTGAGCCGGCTTCAGTTCGGCAACGAGCGCCAGAGATTGCTCGACATTCGAGTGCATGGGATGCGGTTGATAGCGCAACGCGTCGAGAATGAAATCGTCAAGCCCATGGAGAAGGGCCTTCGAACTATCCGGCACAGCGCTGAAGTCGGTCAAGTACGCGGCACGGCCGAATCGGTATCCAAGCACCGGCATCGGGCCATGAAATGCGCGTATCGGTGTGTAGCTTACGCCGAACAGCTCGAAGGGACCATCGACTTCGCGGACTTGTACCATGGGGAGGGAACTGATCGTCGGCGACGGATCGAAAATATAGGCGAACTGCCGCCGCAGAGTGGCCAAGGTGGCGCCTGATCCGTAGATAGGAATCAGGCCGTGCTGTTTGCCATTGAAGGGGCGAATGTCGTCGAGGCCGAGAATATGGTCGGCGTGCCCATGCGTGTAGAGCACGGCATCGAGGCGGTCCAGGCCGACACGCAGCGCCTGCGTACGAAAATCGGGAGTGGTATCGATTACGACGGAGCGGCCGTTGTACTGCAGCAGGATGGACGGACGCATGCGGTTGTCGTGCGGGTCGGCAGACGAACAAACGCTGCAATGGCAGCCGAGCGTCGGCACGCCCATCGAAGTTCCCGAGCCCAGGACTGTGAGTTTCAATTCCGGCATGGCAACAAGAACGATGCAGAGCAGAAATTGCTTGTGGGCCGAAAGACTACGACATGAACGCTACCGCGTACGCCTGAAAATAAACGGAGCAGGACAAAACCCGGCTAGCCCTTCTGCTTTGCTTTTTTGGCCATCGCTTCCGAGGCGGCTTTGGAAACTTCCATGTAGGTCAGCTTCAAACTGCCGATGACCTCGATCAACAGGTCTTCATCTTGCTGGGCCAGATTGCCTTGCGTTTTCTCGCGAAGGACGTCGAGTAAATCGATCATCTCGCGAGCGCCCTCGAGATCAAGGAACGCCTGGCCCGTTCGCGGGTCGGCCACGCCGCCAAGCATAGCCGCGGCGTTACGCGTCAGAAAATCGACCAGCATCTGAAACGGACGCGAGGCCGGGATTTGCTGCTCAGCCGTTTCGTCGGCGCCGGGTTCGTTGGTTCCCGCCGGTGCTTTCTGTTCAGTCTGCGTGCGCGCGCTGTTTCCTGCGGAGCGGCCGGCGGCAGCGTTCTTTGCGGCGTTTTGCGCGGCTTCCTGCTCGCGACGTTCCTGCTCGACCGCGTCTTTGCGCAATTCGCCCGTCTCTGTGAACAGGCGCCTGTCTACGACCTTGAACGTTTCTTCCCGTTTTGAGTCAGCCACGTGTGCAAGCCTCTGGAGTGCAATCGTTGTGCAAGGTGGATCTGCTGGTATGCCTTCCACCAATCAGGCGCGAAAAAACAAGTCTAGCATCCCCATTCCGTGCCCCACAAGCGGGCCGGGGAACTGCGAGGGCCCGTAGACGTCGCGAGGGGCAAACACGAAGGCGTTCGCACGACGCTGCGGCTTTGGAGTTGGGTTATACTTCTCCCGGCCCGCCATGCCGATCGACACCATCATCGTCGACGACGAGCGTCCCGCCCGCGACGAACTCGCGTTCGTGCTGAAGAGCTTTCCCGAAATAAATTTGGTCGCGCAGGGCAAGAACGGCCTGGAAGCTATCGCGCTGATCAAAGAGCACGACCCGGACCTGGTGTTCCTTGACGTGCAAATGCCGGGTCTCGACGGCTTTGGCGTGATCAAGCGCCTGGCAGAACGCAAGTTGCGCGTGCCGCAAATCGTTTTCGCGACAGCGTACGACCACTACGCACTGCAGGCGTTCGATGTGAACGCCGTCGATTATGTGCTGAAGCCGTTCGACCGGCCGCGCATAGCAAAAGCCATCCAGCGCGCGAAAAAACTGTTGGAAGCGAGCAGGCCGGGCACGTCGGCGGTTGAGCGGCTCGAATCGCTGGTCGACCAGCTTTCCGCTCCGGTTTCGAAACCGCAACGCACGAGAATTCTGGTGAAGGCGCAGGCGCGAATGATTCTGGTCGATTCCGATGAGATCATCTATATACGTGCGAACGACAGCGGCATCGCCGTGGTCGCAAAGGACGCGGAGGGAGTGTCGAATTACCGGACGGTCGAGGAGTTGGCCGCTGCGCTGGATACGGAGATTTTCTGGCGGCCACACCGCTCGTACATCGTGAACATCAATCACATCAAGGAAGTCGTTCCCTGGTTCAAGTCGAGCTACATCCTGAAGATGAACGACAAGCGGCAGACCGAGATCCCGGTCGCCCGCGGGCAGATGAAGCGACTGAAAGAGCTGTTCAACCTTTGAGACGTGCCAGCGCTTACGAGACAACTGCATTCGCGCAGGTAAGGTTGACGCTTTTCGCGGGGCTGATTAAAATTTTCGTAAGGGCACCTGACGCGCGCGTGATTTTGGTGCAATGTCGCGCCATTGCTACTTGAGCATGAGCACTTTACAGCAAAAACGGCACCAGCAAATTTTGACGGACGTGGTCCGCGAATATATCGAGACGGGCGATCCTGTGTCGTCGCGAAGCGTCGCTGCGCGTCATCCCGAGGCGTTAAGCTCGGCAACCGTGCGGAACGTGATGGCGGACCTTGAAGCGGAAGGTTATTTGTATCAGCCGCATACGTCGGCAGGAAGGGTGCCTACCGCCTCGGCGTACCGGTTCTTCGTCGAAAATGTGGCGGCGCAGACCACGGCGCGGCCGGAAGACCGGAACTGGATTCGTCGCGAATTGGAAACGGCAGACACGCCGGAAGCGGTGATGGAGCGCGCGAGCCACATTCTGTCGGCGGTGTCGCGAGGGCTGGGGATCTTGATCTCGCCTCCGTTGGCGCAGTCCGCGGTGGAGCATATCCGATTCCTGCTGCTGCCCGATGGGCGGGTCGTCGTCGTACTGATTGCGCCGGGCGGGGCGACGCGAGACAAGGTGATTCGTCCCGACCGAACTTTCCGGCAGGAGGACCTCGACCTGGTGTCGGATTACCTGAACCGCCATTATTCCGGTTGGACGCTGGAAGCGATGCGCGGCGATTTGCGCGCACAAGTGGAACGCGAGCGGGAGCAATACGGGCGGCTGGCGGCTGATGCGCTCGCGCTGTGCGATCCGGTGATGATGGGCGAGGCGAGCCAGCGGAAGATTTACGTGGAGGGAGCGGCGCAGATTGCGTCGTCACCCGAGTTCGCCAATCAGGATCACTTGCGCGAACTGCTCGAAACGATCGAAGAGAAGGATCGGCTGATCGCGCTGCTGAGCGGTTGCATCGAAGCGCCCGAGCCGCTGCACGTCGAGCTGGGGCTGGAGCAGATTTCGGAAGCGGGGAAGCACCTGGCTCTGGTTTCGTCGTCGTACGGATCGAAGGATCAGGGACAGGGAACTTTGGGAATTGTCGCGCCGATGCGGATGCATTACGAACGCGTGATCACGGCCGTCGCGTTTATGGCGCAGTTTTTTTCCGATACAGAGGGGAGTTGAATCGTGTCACCGCACAAGCCGGATCAAGATCCGAAGAAGCACCACACAGACGCCGAAAATTCAAAGCCGGAGGTCGTTTTTGAAGGCGGGCCGCGAACCGGTTCGGCCGCAGCCGGAGAAATCGGTCAATCCGACCCCGCGGCAGTTGGGGCAGGCGACGAGCCGGCAAACGCCGCTTCGCTCGCAGAGCAAGTACGAAAACTGCGTGCCGAAAGAGATGAGCTGACGAACACGCTAGTCCGCCGGCAAGCGGATTACGAAAATTATCGCAAGCGAGTGGAAAGAGAACGGCAGGCAGACCGCCATCGCGGCGTTGAGCAGCTGGTCGAGCGCGTGCTTCCCGTATTGGACGCCTTCGATCGCGCCCTCGACGCCCGCCATTTGCCGGCGGACGCGGAATATCGCACCGGTTTCGAGCTGATTCGCCGCCAGCTGTGGGATGCACTGGCCAAAGAGGGGCTCAGCCGGATCGAGGCGGTGGGCAAGGAGTTCGATCCTCACCATCACCACGCGATCGAACGCGTGGAGACCGAAGATCACCCGGACGGCAGTGTGATTGACGAGCTGCAGCCGGGGTACACGTTCCACGGCCGCGTGCTGCGTCCGGCGATGGTGCGCGTGGCAGCGCAGCCCGTCTCGAAGCAGGCGGGGCAGAATTAGCACGTAAAATCTGCGTTTGTTTGCCGCAGCGGCGCTGGCGGTTAATTGATTTGTGTGGGCCTGCTTGAAGCGCCGTAATCTTAAATGGCATCCAATCGTTACAATTCGTAGAAACGCGTGAGGTAAAAGCAGAGCGAATGGCAACCCAGCTGGACTATTACGAAGTTCTCGGCGTCGAACGGGCGGCGTCGGGCGATCAAATCAAATCCGCGTATCGCAAGCTCGCGTTGAAGTACCACCCGGATCGCAACCCGGAAAATAAGCACGAGGCGGAAGAGAAATTCCGGCAGGCGACGGAAGCCTACAGCGTTCTTTCCGACGCGCAGAAGCGGCAGATCTACGACCGCTTCGGCCATGCGGGACTGGGCAATCGCGGGTTCGAACCTACTGATTTCAGCGCCACGATTTTCGAAGATTTCCGCGACATCTTCGGCGATCTCTTCGGATTCGAGGACATATTCGGCGGAGCCGGCGGCGGACGACGGCGCGGGGGCCGTTCGCGCGGGCGACGCGGCGCAGACCTTCGCTATGACATGAATTTGTCGTTCGAAGATGCCGCGGCTGGAGTAGCGACAAAAGTCACAATTTCGCGACACGAAATTTGCGAGGCGTGCCACGGAACAGGGGCGAAGCCTGGAACGGGGATGTCGACCTGCCAAACGTGCCGTGGGCGCGGCCAAGTGCAATATCAGCAGGGTTTTTTCGCAATTTCGAGAACGTGTCCGGCATGCGGCGGAGCGGGCCAGGTGATCAAGGATGCGTGCGCCACCTGCCGCGGCCAGGGGCGTATCGAACGCGAGCGGACGCTGGAGGTGGGCGTCCCGGCGGGAGTTGATTCGGGAACGCGGCTGCGGATGGCCGGGCAGGGCGAACCTGGCGCGAACGGCGGCTCAGCCGGCGACCTCTACATTTTCCTCGAAGTGAGGGAACACCCGTTTTTCGAGCGGCGCGGCGCCGACCTGTATTGCACCGTTCCGGTGAGCTTTCCGCAGGCGGCCCTGGGCACGACAGTAAAAATTCCGACGTTGAACGGCGAACAGGAATTGCACATTCCGGATGGAACGCAGTCAGGGCAGATTTTCCGCCAGAAAGGAAAGGGATTGCCGAATCCCCATGGCGGGCGTGGCGACCTGTACGTGAATATTCGCGTCGTGACGCCATCGAAGCTTTCACGCGAGCAGCGGCGCATTCTGGAAGAACTCGGCCAGACGATGAAGGTGGAGAACAAGCCGACCGAGCGCAGCGCCAGCTTTTTCGATAAGGTAAAAGACATTTTCGGGTAGGCTGAATCCATCCGAGGTAGATGAAGTAAGGAAATAGAGGAAGCAGAGGACAAAGCCCGGCGCTGCTGTTTGTGGAGAGCTGGCTATGCCAAAGGTGATGTCCTCGCGTCGGGGAACGCCGGCTGCAACACCGACGACGCTGTCGCGGATATTTTCTCCTTTACCTCCTCGGCTTTCTCTACTTCCTTTTTCTCATGCGCCGGCGATTCTTTATCGATCATTTCGATTCGAAGTCCGCTCTACTTCGCGGCGATACCGCCGACCATCTGGGACGAGTGTTGCGCGCTGAACCCGGACAGTTGTACGAGCTGAGCGACGGCAGAGTTGTATGGCTCGGGCGGATCAAACGGGTTAGGGTCTCGAAATCAAGCGACAGCGAGATCGAATTCGAGCTTGTCGAGCCCGTTCCCGCACGTGAACCGGCAATTCGAATTCATCTGTTGCTCTCGATCACGAAGTTCGACCGATTCGAATGGTCGCTGGAAAAAGCAACGGAACTGGGAGCGGCAGAAATCACGCCGCTCCTCGCCGGGCGCACGGACAAACCGTTGCTTGCTGCGGCGGTGAAGAGGCATGCGCGCTGGGAGAAGATTCTGCTCGAATCGACGCAGCAATCCCGGCGTTTGACTCGACCTGTTCTGCATGCGGCGGTCCGTCCAGCGGAAGCCTTCGCACAGTCGACTGAAGCGCTAAAGATTCTCCTCTCCGAGCGCCCGAACACGGAGCACATACGAGAATTACTGAGGAATGCCGAAGCCAGGGGTGCAGTTGCAGCGATTGGTCCTGAAGGCGGGTGGACAGATACCGAGTTCACCGCGGCGCGCGGCGCTCATTTCTCTGAGGCGTCGCTTGGCGACAATATCCTGCGCTCCGAAACGGCCGTCGTCACCGCACTCGCGATCCTTCAATACGCTATTGGAGGGCAGCCGCCGGCGGGGAACACCTAATCGGCGAGCACCCGCGTCTAACAGAGTGTGATGCGTATTGGTCGCCGCATAGTCTCATGTTATAAATACTAGAGCCACCGAATGCCGGATACTCCACAATCTGGCCTGACCGAACCGCCGGATCGCACTCCTCCTCGCCAGTTGCGTCTCGAGCTTCGCACCTGGACCCGCGACTTGGCCGTAGCGCTGGGGTTGGCGCTGGTGATCATCGTATTTCTGTACCAACCGGTGAAAGTGGAAGGCACGAGCATGGCTCCGCTGCTGTCGGATCAGGAGCGCATCTTCATCAACAAATTCGTCTACCATTTTGAGCCAATTGAACGTGGCGACGTCGTCGTTTTCTGGTATCCTCTGGACCGGTCAAAATCGTTTATCAAGCGAGTTGTCGGCTTGCCGGGAGAAACGGTGACGATCCGATCGGGAAATGTTTACATCGACGGTACAAAATTGGCGGAGCAGTACGTACCGAAAAGCTATCTCGATGACTCGAACTACGGGCCGCTGACGATTCCGCCGCACGAATATTTCGTTATGGGCGACCACCGCGACAGTTCAAACGACTCGCGAGTCTTCGGGCCAGTCGCGCGGCACTACATCTATGGCAAGGCGGTGTTTGCCTACTGGCCTGTGGATCACTTCGGATCGTTGACATTTAGCGACACGGTAAACGCGGCGTCGAAATGAATGAAAGTTCCAGTATGAAATTTTTGGGAGGACATCACCCTGCAGCAGGACCCCGCAGTTCGCGCGACACTCGCGCTCGAAGACGGACGAGTCTTTAACGGACGCGCGGCGGGCGCTCGCACCCGCCGTGGCGGCGAAGTCGTTTTCAATACCAGTCTCACCGGCTATCAGGAAGTATTCACCGATCCCAGCTACGCGGGTCAGATCGTCTGCCTTACCTATCCGCACATTGGAAACGTCGGGGCGAACCTCGAAGACGAGGAATCGACGAAGCCCTACATCGAAGCGCTGATCGTGCGCGATTTTTCGCCAATTGCTTCCAACTGGCGTTCACGTGAGTCGGCGCAGAAATATCTGGAGCGCCATCGAGTGCCCGTCCTCTG
>DASUJR010000351.1:0-17609 GCA_036279175.1 Candidatus Acidiferrales bacterium
TTAAGAAAGTCCGAATAAAAAAAGGGCGTCCCCCGGGGGACGCCCTTTTTTTATTCGGACTTTCTTAATGCGCGCGTTTTGCGCGTAAGGAACTTTTTCGAAAGAGAGGGAAGTTTTGCGTAGGGAACCTTGCCCTGTTCGTAGAGCTTCAACCTCATTTTCGCCAGCTTCCTCCGGCGCCGCTGCCGCTTCTGTGCGACGTACCGCTTATCGTGAGCCATTCACCCTCCGTGCCGTATACGATGCCCAAAGATTGTAGCGGAGAAGCGAAGGCGCGAAAAGTGTGAACCGATCGGCAATCAGGCCGGCAGCGTGTTCCACAAAGACCCCGCACTGAAGAGTTCGTTTGCGCAAAATAGGTTAGACCTTCTGGCCCTCGCCTCTTCCGGCGTTGGAGAGCAGCGTCCTTTTGCCATTCGAATTTTCACCATCGATCGTTGTCTGAAGTTCTCCGCGCACCCGCGGCAGGCTCTGCGGATAGTTCCGCTGCAGAAAATCGATCAGCTTTTCGCGAACGTAGCATCGCAGGTCCCATGCTTGTCCGGAATCCCGCGCATCCACCAGCGCACGTATTTGCATCGCGCGCTCACTGGCATCCGTCACCTGCAAAACGCAGACTTCGCCCTTCCAAAGTTTCGTCGCCTTCACAATGCGTTCCAATTCATCTCGAATGTCCTGGATCGGAACCGTGTAATCCACCCACAGCAGAACTGTCCCTAACAGGTCGGAACCCGTTCGTGTCCAGTTTTGGAACGGATTCTCGATGAAGTAGGAAAGCGGAACGATCAGCCGCCGCAAATCCCATATCCGCACGACCACATAGGTCGTATGGATCTCCTCGATCCAGCCCCATTCGCCCTCCACGATCACCACATCCTCGATTCGCATTGGCTGCGTCAACGCAATCTGAATTCCAGCAACAAGGCTCGAAAAGGTGGGCTTCATCGCGACGCCCACCACCAATCCCGCAAGTCCCGCCGAGGCGAGAAGACTGGCGCCGATCGTGCGAATGGCAGGAAAGGTCATCAGGATGATCGCGAGTGCGACCAGAATCACAACAACGGCAACCACGCGATGCAGAACCGCAAGCTGTGTCTCGACTTTCCGAGCCAGCAAGTTATCCGCCGCGTCCATCTGGTAGCGTGCCGTCAGGATGTCGGAAATCACATGGCTGAGCAGAATCACCAGCCACGACACAACGAGGATTAGCAGGATCCCAACCGCGTGTTGCGTCGGTTTCATCACCCGCGGCGGCAGCGACGTGCCGGGCAACGCCACCAGCAGGGCCAACAGCGGAAAGAACCACCACGAAAGGCGTTTCCCATGATGAACTACTGAATTCGCGATCACGCTCCCCTGGCGCGCCGCCATGCGCTGCACAAAGAAGAAGACGATCCAGCGGACAATCAGCGAACAGATGATTGCGAATGCCAAAAGTCCCGCGGACCACGCCACAGCCTGCCAGTGCTGCATGACCGCATGGAAAAAACCCGCCATCCAGACCTCCTCCATCTCAAAGATATGCCGCCCTTTAATATGATTCTGCGGGACCCGAGATCGATGTGCTGCCGGCGGCGCTTGGGCTATTTCGGATAAGGATGTCCCGCAAGAATTGCGAAAGCGCGATAGATTTGTTCGGCCAGAACCACGCGTGCGAACTCGTGTGGCATGGTTAACGTTGACAGAGAGATTTTCTGCTTCGCGCCAATGCGAAGCTCCGGCGGAAAGCCCTCGGCATCGCCACAAACGAATGCGGCTTCACGAACGCCGCGGTCGCGCAAATCGCCCAGCCAGCGCGCGAACTGCTGCGAAGTAAATTGTTTTCCCGCGGCATCAAGCAGAACAACCGTCCCCGCGGTGTCGAGCTTCAACTTGCGGAACGCGCCCGGGCTGGCGTCGCGCAGCTCGCTGATTTCGATTTCCGCGTAGTGGCCGATGCGCCCGGCGTAATCCTCCACTAGCGCGCGGATTTCAGCGCGCCGCGTCTTTCCGAGCATGATCAATCGAATTTTCACGCTACAACAGGCCGTACTTCTTGCGCTTTTCCAGAAGAGTCTTTCGGCTGATGCCCAGAATTTCAGCGGCCCGGCCGATTTTGAAGCGCGTCGCCTCCAGCGTTGCCGTGATTGCGTCGCGCTCGATCGCCTCCAGCGACCGCAACGTTCCGTTGCGGCTGGTAACATCGCTCGCCGCGCGTATGATGTCCGGAAAGTCTTCTGCTCGCAGAACTGCGTCCTTCCCGAAAACCAACGCGCGTTCGATCGCGTTCTTCAGTTCCCGGATATTTCCCGGCCATCGATATCCCTGCAACACCCTCAACGCCTCTGGATCGAGGGCTGCGCCCGCTTTGCCGTGAACCCGGCCGAGCCGCTCGAGAAAATGTGACGCGAGCGGAAGGATGTCCGCAGGACGTTCGCGCAGTGGCGGAACGGCGACGGCGACAACGTTCAGCCGGAAGAAAAGGTCCTCGCGGAACAGGCCTGCGCGCACCGCTTCGCTAAGATCCGTATTCGTCAGCGCCATAACGCGCGCGTCCATCTTCAGCATTTCCGCGCCGCCGAGCCGTTCGAACGTGCGCTCCTCAAGGACGCGCAACAGCTTCGCCTGTACGCCCGGAGCGAGGGCGGCAACTTCATCGAGCGCAATCGTCCCGCCTTGCGCCATCTCCAGGCGCCCGGGTTTGCGCGCAACCGCACCCGTAAACGCGCCCCGTTCATGACCGAAAAGCTCCGATTCGACAAGTTCGGCGGGAAGGCTCGCGCAATCGATCTTCAGGAATGGCGCATCGCGCCGCGGCCCGTGCTCGTGAATCCACCGCCCGAGCTGATCCTTTCCCGTGCCGCTTTCACCCGTGATCAGAACTGTCGTGCTTGTGCCGGCTACTTTTTCGGCAAGCTCCAGCACCTCACGCGAGGCAGCGTCGGCGGCGACCCACAGGAGATCGGGGGCGCTCATGGTTGGGTGTGATGATCGGCGCTCGCGTCCGGACGCCTCCCAGGCGGCTCCGGCGGAGCGGGGAACTCGATACGTTCGGCATTACGCCAAAGCCGCTCGAGATCGTAATACTGCCGTGCGCTTTCGCTGAAAATATGCACGATGAAATCGCCGTAATCGAGGAGAATCCATTCCGCGCCGGCCTTGCCTTCGCGATGCGAAAGCCGCTTCCCGTTCTTTTCCAGCCGCTCCTCGATTGCTTCGCTGATGGCCCTGATCTGCGGCTGGCTTTGCCCCGAACACAGTAGAAAATACTCAGCGAAGCTGCCGGTTCCAGGCAACTTCAGCACCGTGATGTCCACGGCCTGCTTGTCCTGAGCCGCTTCCACGGCCAGCCGAATTTCGGGTCGAACGGTCTCCAAGCTCACTGGTACAGGGCCTGTCCGAGAATGTATTCCTCTACGCGTCCCGGCACAAGGCTGTGGATGGTTTTATTCTCCAGTAGGCGCTCGCGGACTTCGGTCGAGGATACATGGCTATTCACTGTAGTCAGCAGATGAATTGCCGACTTGCGCAGTACGATCTTGTTGCCGTCTCCCGCGGCCCGTCGCGCCAGCTTCTCCGGCGGCACCACCAGGCGTAGCGCGTCGATGCGGAACCCTGGCCGGCTGGCGATAATAAAATCACTTAGATCGAGTAGTGTTTCGTAGTTCTTCCACGTGGGCAGTTCCAAAAACTGGTCCGCCCCGACAATGAAATAGATGTGATCGTCGGGATACTCGCGCCGGAATCGGCGCACTGTGTCCACCGTGTAGAACACATGCGACCCTGTTCCATCCACGGGTGCCTCTGCAAGCGACGGAAAAAATCCGCGATGCTCCGCGCATGCCAATGCAACCATCGTGTAACGGTGTACGAACGGCGCCAGTTCCGAACGCGACTTGTGCGGCGGCCGCGCGGATGGAATGAAGTAGATCGCGTCGAGATGAAACCGCCGTTGCGCGGCGCTGGCCACAGCCAAATGGCCGGTGTGGATTGGATCGAACGTGCCGCCAAACAGGGCAATCGACCGGCGCTGTGCGCCATGCCCCTGGTGCGCAGCGTGGCTCGCGGGACTCGGATGCGCGGGATGACCCTTCTGAGTCGGATGCGAGTTCAACTCTGCTCCGTGCGTGCGGTCCGGCTTTCGGCCGCGGGAATCGCGGCCTGGGAAGTTGCGGCGTCGGCCGTCACCAAAGAAACGGGCTTCGGAATCTTGTCGAGCCGATCCGCCATCGCCCGCACCAGTGGAACGATGCCTTCGCCGGTCGCCGAGGAAATTGCATGAAATTCCAGACCGCGCTTGGCGGCATACGCTTGAAGTTCTTCCAACCGGCTGCGATCGATCGTCGCATCGAGTTTCGTCGCCACCACCATAACCGGCTTTTCTGCAAGCGCCGGACTGAATGCGGCGAGTTCGTGTTCGATGATTTCGAAGTCGCGCACGGGATCGCGTCCGCTCGCGTCGCTGGTATCGACAAGGTGTGCGATCAGCCGCGTGCGTTCCACATGCTTCAAAAAACGGATTCCCAGCCCCGCCCCTTCGTGCGCTCCTTCGATCAGACCCGGAAGATCGGCCACCACAAACGTGCGCCCAAGCCCCGGCGCCGCATCCGGATCGGCGGACACCACGCCAAGATGCGGTTCCAGCGTCGTGAACGGATACGCCGCTATCTTCGGACGCGCCGCGGAAATGCGCGAAATCAGTGTCGATTTACCCGCGTTCGGGAACCCAACCAGTCCCACGTCCGCCAGCAATTTCAACTCGAGCCGCAGGTGCCGCTCCTGCCCTGGCTGCCCGTCTTCATGCTCGCGAGGAGCCTGATGCCACGGACGAATGAAATGGGGATTCCCATTGCCGCGCCCGCCGCGTCCTCCGCGCGCCGCCAGGAATTTCTGCTCGGGCTCGGAAAAATCGAACAGTTGCTCGCCCGTATCCGCGTCCAGCACCGTCGTGCCAACGGGAACAGTCAGCACCAACGAATCGCCGGACCGGCCGTGGCATTTCGACCCTTCGCCGTGGCGCCCGCGCTCAGCCTGGAACTCGCGATTGTAGCGATATCGCAGCAACGTATTGTCGTGCGGATTCGATTCAAGATACACATCACCGCCATGCCCCCCGTCCCCTCCCGACGGGCCTCCTCGGGGGACATACTTCTCGCGGCGAAAGGCGACGCACCCGTTCCCTCCATGGCCGCCCTTCACCAGAATTTTCGCTTCATCAGCAAACACGGCAGGCTCTCACACGAACGCGGTCAAACAACAGCATACGCTAGGATTTCTGGGAAAAATAGGCGCACTAAGCGCGCCAAAATCTCACGGGGAATATCCGGATGATCAATCGGCAGCCGGCGCTTCGGCCTTCTTCTCAGCCGGCCTCGTGACTTCCTCCACCGGCAGAACGCTTATGAACCGCCCCAAACCGCCCTTATCTTCGAACTTCACCACGCCCGTCGTCAGCGCGAACAGCGTGTCGTCCTTCGCGCGGCCAACGTTCCGTCCCGGCTTATAGCGCGTCCCGCGCTGGCGGATCAGGATGCTTCCGCCGTTCACCAACTGCCCGCCGAAACGCTTCACGCCCAGGCGTTGCCCTTGGGAGTCGCGCCCGTTTACCGAAGATCCGCCGCCCTTTTTGTGTGCCATTTTCTTTCCTTGTTGTCTTCACGCGCTGACTTGCGGAATCGGACCAATTACTTCCACTGAGCGCGCCCTGTCATTCCGAGCGAAGCGAGGAACCTGCTTTTTTCTCGCCTTTGAATCAAAGCTGAATTTCGCCGACTTGCACGGCGGTGTAGTTCTGCCGGTGTCCGCGCTCGATCTTGTATTGTCCCCCGGTCTTGTACTTCGTCACTTTCACTTTCGACCCGCGAAGGTGCCTTACAATCTTGCCGGTAATCTTCGCCTTAGCGGCGTCTCCGCCGGTCAGCATTTTCTTCTCGTCGGTGCGGACGGCCAATACTTCGTCGAACGTCACCTTCCCGCCGACTTTTCCCTCCAGCCGCTCGACCTCGATCGTCGCGCCCGGCTCGACGCGGTACTGCTTCCCACCACTCCGAATCACGGCGTACATGCTGCCTCCAGCTCTGTTGACAAACGCTCATTATACGGGTTAGCCCGCAACTATAGCAACACAAACCCGCACACCACGGGCGCTGTCACTCGGTCTTTTTGGGGGTTTGTGGAGACTTTACCGCTGAATGGGATGGCCGGCTGGCGGCGTCAGCTTACTCCCGAAGCCGATCTCCATCGCCGTATCCTTCGGGAACACCACATCGTGCCCGCGCGCGATGAAGTGTGTGTAAACCGACCGGCTGGCGCCGAACGCGCCCATCGCCATGCCGAGCGGCGTGTAGTGAATTCCAAAGCCGATTCCGAATCCAATCAAGCGATACGTATTCGCACCGCCCGCACCGTTATTCAGCGCGTCCGTGTCTCCATCGCCGGCCGACGAAAATGCCGCCAGCGCCAGGGAAACACTGGTCGAAAGATAACGTGATCTCGAATCTGTGGCTCTCGCGCCGCCTTCAGAATCAAGTTGGACGTGATCGCCTGTCGCCGACTGCACTCCTTCGAAACTCGCCGACACTTGTACGGGCATTCCGTCGGGCGGTACCAGCTGGTGGAACACCAGCCGCAACTCGCCGTTGCGGTGCATAGGACGTGCCGCTTCCACCTGAACCACCTCACCCTTCAGCTTGCTGCCTTCCGGCAGCACGAGGTGATGGTTGCCGTCGAAAAGTGGCTGCGAGATCACCGCTTCCACGGGAGCTCCCTTCGGCGTCGTTCCCGAATCCAGCGGCGTCAATAGGAGCGCGTGCACCAAGCTTCCCGCTGGCGGTGCGTGTCCCAGCTCTTCAGAATCTGCCGGCATTAATGGCTCCGACCCAAATCCCAAGGGCTCATTCAATTCGGCAAAATACAGCGTCCCTGCATCGATATATTGCGGGTGAATGGGAAGCTCAGCCAGGGCATATCGCAGGGCGCGGTGCTTTTTTCCCGGCGCCTTCACTTCTTGCATCGCCATGTGCCATTCCTGGCTCGCCTGCTCTTTTTCCTGGGCGATTTTCTTCTCCGCCTCGTCTTTTAAAGTTTTCCTCTTCCCGCTCTCCGCTGTGACAAGCTGAATCACGCGTCCCGATCCCGGCTCGACCGTCGTATCGATCGTCAAGTTCTTGCCGTCCGGCAGCAGCAGATCGTCGAATTCCACCGTCACTTTATGGGCGGGCGTGAAATTCGCGTTTAAGAACGAGAGCAGACGCTTCTTTCGCGAGATCGGCGCAATATAGGCGATGTGGCCCGTCACCTCCGCCCCGGCCGGGACCACCAGTTTGTCGAATGCATACACCGGTTGCATGACGCGCCCGCGAATCCGCTGGCCGATTTTCTTCACCCGCACTTCACGATCGAGCGCGATCTGTAGCGGCATTCCCGTCGGTACCGTTAGAGGGACCATCGCGATTGAGCCCGTCGGAACGTCGGCAAGGGAAGCCATGCCCGGGTCGGAATCCCGCCTCGCCAGCGTGACCGATCCAGGCTTCTTCGGCGGATCGGCACTCTGGGCGCGCGTCGCGCCGGCCGCAACCAGGCAAACCACTAGCACCATACACGCACGCATTACATCTGACCCCTGTGTGATTGATTCTTTTGCGTGGGCTTGATGCGCCTCTTCACTTTCTGTAAAGCGCACGCATGACGAACGGAGACTCGACGACTCTCACAGCCATGCATGCACTGACGCACCGCACTCACGAATTGGTTGGGCGCACTCATTCTAGTCTAATCCCGTCGCGCTGACTGGATAAATACGATGGTGCGTACCGTTGTCTTCGTTGCCGCGGCGTCTTGGCTGACCGTATTTCCGCCGCGTAAAGCGGCTTCACAACGGTCCGGCCCCTCGCGCGGGGCGTCCAAGGCTCACGAATATGCTTGCCTGCAGGTCTCGTGCTCCCGGCAAGTAGCCGGGTCGTTCGTCTTGTCGATCAGGATGTAGTTATGGCATGTAGCGCAGATCACGCCATAAATCGTCTCGCTGAACTGCTCGTGGCCCGTTTGCGCCGTGTGTTCCCTGCGCGCTTGCTCTCTGCTGATCGCCATCGTTGTTCTTTGCTCCCGTTTGCCCTAATCGCCGCCTTAAGCGTGTCCGCCAAGGCGGGCAGGCTCTGTTTTTCAGCTCGCAAAGCGGTCTTCAGTTTGCATTGTGGTTTCGGTTCTCGCTTCTGATTCTGTTTGGCTCAGTTAGCAAGGCAATCGAGCCACGCCAACTCGCGAAACGATTTTCGAAGCGCTGCGGGAGGCTGCAAATCAAAAAGCAGTTCCGCATCAGTGCCCTTCGTTTCAACTTGGCGCACGTCTCGATAACCCACCTATCGCTTCCAAAGCGGCGAACAGGAAAACTGCATCAGCGGATGCACCTGCTTGAAAGCCGCCACCGCCTCATCCTCAAATCCGTCCCGTGAAGCCGCCGCAGGCGAAAATTTTCGCCGTACGATCCAGGCCTTCAATTTCTTCCATTCATCCGGCTCCACCGGCCATCCCTTGTTTTTCGTCCATTCGCCCTTTTCCGTTGAATACCAGTAGCTCTCAAATTGCCGTTGCAGGCGGTTCTTTTGCCTCACGAGCCATTTTCTATTGTCGCGCGCCCGTGCGCGGCCGAACTGGACGAGCGGGGCTGTCCGGCCGGCGCCATAAATCCGAAACCCGCACGTCACCGCGTCCGCGCTGACCCCAATGTACAACTGACCCACGTCTTCCCCCGGCTCCGCAAGAAACAGATACATTTGCGGCCGGTACGGCGTCTTATCGCGCGCAAAACGGATGTCCCGGTTGATGCGCGAAAAATTGTCGCTCACCCGCCCGGTAATGACGAAGCGCGGGTTCAGCCTTCTGGCCGCCGGCGTCAACCGGTCGAGCGTCGCCCGGAATAGCTCTACCACTTCCGCGCGATATCGCTCGCGGTTCGCATCCATCCACGGCTTATTGTTATTGCGGCTCAAGTCGCGAAAGAACCGCACCGCGGTCATCGGAAAACTCGGATCGTATTCGATCATGCCCCTGCCATTTGACTCGCGCCGAACGCATGTCGCAGGCATCACGGCGAAAATTATAGCGCACGTATTCTGTTGTTCTCTTCATCTCGACGCGCGCTCGCCATTCACGGTTTTTGTCTCGTCTCGGGTCACGTCCCTCTTCTCTAACAAGGCAATCGAGCCACGCCAACTCGCGTAACACAATTCGAAGCGCCAAGGGAGGCTGCAAAACAAAAAGCAGTTGCACTTGGTTATCCTCTCCGCTTCGGACGACATTCCAGACGCGCCTTGCTTCGTTTCTCAGGAAATGTGGTATTTTTGCGCGCGCTTCCCCCGGGAGAAAACCGATGATTCGAAGGCCGCTGCACGGCGCATTCATCTTGATCTGCTCGCTTCTGTTCGCCGCATCTGCCGGTCTGGCGCAGGATGCCGCAACGAACCAGTCCGCCAAGAAGTCCCGTTGGACGCCCGGCGACGTCGTCTTCACCGAGTTCGCGGGCCAATTCCGCGTCTCGCCGAACGGGAAATGGGCTCTCTGGATCAAGGGCACCGGCAGCAAGGACAAAGACCATCGCGTCAGCAATCTCTATCTCTCGAGTCTCACCAGCCAAACCGAAATCCAGATGACGCGGGGCGAAGATGAAGTCTCCAACGCGCGCTGGTCGCCCGACGGTAAAAGAATAGCGTTCCTCAGCTCTCGTGCTTTGCCCAAACCGAATCCCAAACTCGCGCACACCCAGCTTTGGATGATCGACGCTTTCGGCGGCGAGCCTTGGCCCGTAACCGCATTCCAGCGCGACATCCATCAATTCGAATGGCTCGACAACAACACGATCCTCTTCAGCGCGGAAGAAGACCGTTCGCTCTATGAAACCGGAACGGAGCAGCGCAAGGACGATAGCGATGTGGTGGATGATTCCGCCCACACCGCGCCCATCCGCCTCTTCACACTTTCTCTTAAAGACAAGAAAGTCACGCGCGTTACCGACAATACCGACTGGATCGAAGCTTTCCAGCCTTCTTGGGATGGCAAGAAAGTCGTCGCCATCGCGCGCCGCGAGATCAGTTATACATGGGACGAGAAAACGCCTCCCGCCACCTATCTCATCGACTTGGCCAGTGCGACACGCACGCAAATCCTTCCCGGGCGCAAAATCCTTCCCGACCGCATCGAATGGGCGCGCGATAATTCCGGCTTTTACATCATCGCGCCATATTCCGATTCTCCCCGTTTCTACACAGCTTCAATTCAGAAAGTCTATTATTACGATCTCGCTTCCGGCGTGCCGGCAGAAGTCAATCTCGATTGGGACCGCGCTGCCGGCTACAACCTCGAAACTACATCCGACGGTTTCATCGCGCTCCTGAAAGACGGCGTCTACACCAAGCCGGCCCGTTTCACGAAGCAAGGCTCAATGTGGTCGCGCCAGTGGATCACCGGCGCCACACCGCGCAATTATTTTGATCTCGTTCTCGGCGACGATGGCCATACGCTCGTCTACGAATACTCCACCGCCAGCACGCCCACCCAGTGGTACCACGCGGAACTCGATGGCGCGCAGATCGCTTCGCCCGTGCAATTTACGCACCTGAATCCCACGTTCAAGAATCACGCGATCGCCAAAACAGAAGTGATTCACTGGAAGGGCGCGAACGATGAAGAAGTGGAAGGCCTGCTCTACTATCCCGACAACTACCAGGCCGGAAAGAAATACCCACTGGTCGTCGCCACGCATGGCGGCCCAGCCGGCGCCGATCACGACGAATGGTCCGAAAGCTGGGCGTACGCGAACAACTTACTTACGCAACGCGGCGCCTTCATCCTGAAAACCAATTACCACGGCAGTTCCGATTACGGCCTCAAATGGGTCGAATCCATCTGTTGCGGGAAGTACTACACGCTGGAAATTCCGGACATCGAAAAGGGAGTCGACAGCCTGATCGCCAAGGGCCTCGTCGATTCCGACAAAATTGGCGCCCTTGGCTGGTCCAACGGATCGATCCTCTCCATCGAACTCACCGTCACCGATCCCGCCCGCTACAAAGCCGCCTCGGTCGGCGCTGGAGACGTCGAATGGATCAGCGACTGGGCCAATGTCGATTTCGGCGAAGCCTTCGATAACTACTACTTCGGCAAATCGCCCTTTCAGGATCCGCAGCTCTACATCGAAAAATCTCCCGTCTTCAAAATGGACCGCGTGAAGACGCCGACCCTCATTTTCCACGGCACCAACGACCGCAACGTTCCCACCGAGCAGAGCTGGACCTATTACCGCACACTCTACTGGCTCAACAAGGTTCCTGTGAAGCTCGTCATGTTCCCCGGCGAACCGCACGGTCCTCGCAAACTCACGCACCAGCTTCGCAAGTTGAACGAAGAGATGGCCTGGTTCGACGAGTACCTGTTCCACGCGAACCCGCCCGAAAACGAAGCTTTCAAGAAGGGTTCGCCTCTCGACCTCGCCCTCCGCGGCGCTTCAATCAAAAAGTCCGGAGCAGATTACGGCTCGACGGAAAATGGCGTTCTCGTTCCGGAAACCGTCCAGCGCGAGGATCTCCAAGTCGGCCGGTTCGAAGTCACGCGCGCTCAGTATGCTGCCTTCCAGAAGAGCTACAAAGTCGACCCCGGCACGAACAATTATCCTGCCAACGGCATCACGTTCGAACAGGCCAAAGCCTATTGCGAATGGCTCAGTAGGAAAACCGGTCAGAGCTATCGTTTGCCTGACGAAACCGAGTCCGCATCCCTATACAAGCCGCGTACGGGCGAGAACACGCTCGACTATTGGGCCGGCTACACGCTCAATCCTGAGGACACGCAGCACCTCGAAGAAAAAATCAAGCTCTTGCCCGGCAACGCGCCTCTCCTGAAGGAGGTAGGAAGCTTCGCTCCCGAAACCGAAGACGGCCAGCAGCTCGTCTTCGATCTCGACGGCAACGTTGCCGAATGGGTGGTCGCTGCGGATGGCACGGGCAAGACGCTTGGCGGCAGCGCGGATCGTCCTGCCGATCCAAAATCGCGCTACGAGGCAGCCGATTCTGCCTACACGGGCTTTCGCGTCGTCCTCAGCTCGCCCAAATCGCAATAGCTTCTTCGGCGGGTGATCGATGGCTGGAAATTTTGTCACTATTCGAATTCGAAATTGCCACGGGATGTGCATGGACGTAGGGGAGGCTTAGACCCGCCTGCTACGATTTGCGAAGAGTAAGGCTGGAGGAACCGTGAAATCATTGCGCGTGCTCGGTATTCTGCTGTGCATTTTGGGATTTGCGAAGCTGGCCTGTGCCGCGCCGCCCAAAATTGTTTTCGTCCGCTGCGGCAAACTGATCTACGACACCGAAAAGCCGCCCATCACTAATGCCGGCGTCGTTATCACCGACGGCAAAATCACGGCTGTCGGCGCCGATGTCACTCCGCCCGCCGGTGCCCAGCAGATCGACCTGTCTCAATACACCGTTCTTCCCGGCCTGATCGACGCGCACACCCATCTATGGACCGGCCCCTTCGGCGCCACGCCCTCCGCCGGCCTCGGACTGCTCCGCGCCACAAAAGCCGTCGATTACGCCCTTCGTTCCGGCATCGTCGCCATGCGCATTCTTGGCTCGGACAATTTCATCGACGTCGCTCTCCACGACGCGATTGACGAAGGCACCATTCCCGGCCCCCACATCGTTCCATGCGGCCACGCCATTTCCATCATCGGAGGCCACGGCGATTTCCTGAACATGCCGGTGCAATTCCCGCTTGCCGATTACTACACTCCGCTCAACGGCTTCATCAATTCGCCCGACGACGCCGAAAAGGCCGTCCACCTCCAAATCAAGTACGGAGCCAAGGTGATCAAGGTGCTCGCTTCGGGCGGCGTCCTATCGCCGCTCGATTCGCCTACCGCCGAGCAGGTTTCGCCCGAAGAGCTGCGCGTCATCGTCGAGCAGGCCCACATGGATCACCTGAAAGTCGCTGCGCACGACGAAAACCTCACCACCATCCTCGCCGCCCTTCACGCTGGCGTCGACTCCATCGAGCACGGCTCCGACCTCAATCAGGAGGCCATCGACTACATGAACGCGCACCACATCACGCTCGTCCCCACCGTCTACATCGTCGACAACATCATGACCAACGGCGCGAAGATGCACATGCCGCCTTGGGTCCTGCGCAAGGCGAATGAACTCGGCACCAAGCACCTCGCCAGCTTCAAAATGGCTCTTCGGAACAATGTTTTTATGGCTGCCGGTTCCGATCAGGTCTATCAACCTGGCAAGGGCACTGTCCGCGATGAAGTCATCACCGAAGTGAAATTCGGCATGACTCCGGGACAAGCCCTAACCGCGGCTACCAAGCACGGCGCACAACTGCTCGGGCTCGACGATCTCGGCACCGTCGCCGTCGGCAAAGAAGGCGACCTCGTCGCCGTGCAAGGCGATCCCATGTCCGACATTCACGTCCTCGATAACGTGAAAGCCGTCGTCTACCAGGGTGTCACACTTTCGCCGATGAATCACACCGCCCAGTAGTTTGAGGTTGTATGTTCAACGTGTTCATGCGTCGATTGATCTCCGCACGACGATTGTGGCGACTGCTAGCGGTCACGCTGATGTTGGGGTCGGCCTTTTCGTTTATCCGCACGATGGGCGATGCGGCGGCGGTAAGCGCCTGGACAGGCTTGGCCCAGTACGCGACTGTCATACCTTCAGTGCAGCGAGACGCAATTCGTTTCGAAGTTGCGGCGTTTGTTCTGCCCTTCATCGCCGCGGTTGCGCTAAGCCTCGCATCGCCTTCCGGTCGATCCGATAACAGATCCCTGCCCGCCCTTGAGACCGTCGTTGAACGCCGTCGCCGTTCGACAACCATCATCACCTCGTACGGGCTGAACGTCGCCATTTCGGTCCTCGGATCTGCAAGCTGGTTTGTGGTCATATACCTGATTGCCGTCATTGCTTCAAAAACCCGGCCACATGTGTGAATTTGCGCGGATGGTAAGGCAACTGTTCCTCGCCAGTTCGCAAAGTGAGTTTCGAAGGGCAACGGAGGCAGCAAAATAAAAGAATTTCCTCTCCCGCCGCCCCTGCGGAAGCGCACTCTGTGAATGTAACCAACAACACCTCGCTGCCAATCCAGTCCAGATTGGCTCTTGCGACTGCGCGCATTGCGGCATACCCTTCGGGCATGACCCAATTCACTCCAACCTTTCGTACGCGTGTGAAGCGCCTCGCCGATCGCGGCAAGTACGACCGCGAAACCGTTTTCGCCATCCTCGACGAAGGCCTCGTCTGCCACGTCGGCTTCGCCGTCGAAGGCCAGCCGTACGTCATTCCCACGCTGTTCGCCCGCCTTGGAGACCTTCTCTACATCCACGGTTCGGCCGCCAGCCGCATGCTCCGCACTCTTTCCGGCGGCGTGCAGATGTGCGTCACAGTCACACTCGTCGACGCCATCGTCCTCGCGCGCGCCGCGTTCCATCACTCGATGAACTACCGCTCCGTCGTCGTCCTCGGGCGCGCCACGCTGATCGAATCGCGCGAAGAGAAGCTGAAAGCCCTGGAAGCATTCACCGAGAAAATTGTCCGCGGCCGTTGGGCCGATGTTCGCCAGCCCAACGAATCCGAACTGAAGCAAACGACCGTGCTCGTGCTCCCTCTCGAAGAAGTTTCCGCCAAGATCCGTACCGGTGGTCCAAAGGACGAGAAGGAAGACTACGACCTGCCGATCTGGGCCGGCCTTCTCCCGCTTCCCATCGTGCCGGCCGCGCCGATTTCTGATCCGCAACTTCGCGTCAGCCTCGATCCCCCGCCGTACGTCGTGAACTATTCCCGCAATCACGATTGAACTAGCGCGGAGATTTTCTCTCGGCCCTTTTTATGCAGCCGAGTTGGCCGATCGTAGGGAGTGTGATCTTAGAATCTCGTTCGGTAGAGGGTTCGAGACGCAACGCCTTCAGCCTTGGACGAACCCTCAAACCGATGCGGTCTCGCGCCCGCAGCCTCAATTAACCGTGAGCGTGAGAGTAGTCGAGTGTGACAGGCCGCCCGAAGTCCCCTTGACTGTTACGGAGTAAGTGCCTGCGGGCGTGCCGCGATTTGAATTGCCGCCCCCATTGCTGCTGCCGCAAGACGCAAGCGCCATCGGGATAAAGAAAAGCGCGGCCAACGCCGCCATGCGGATTCGGACCATTGTCATGCCCGCGAAAGCGGGAATGTATCTGCCAAACGCCTGGTGGCGTACAGCCGCGCCTATGGTGGCGAGCGCGAAGAGCACAATCATGGCAGTAATCAACAGGAGAGGCCATCCCTGGTCGCCCCCTGGCCCGAGCGGCAGCGCGAGCGACGGCGCAGTTGTCGCTACGGTGACGGTCACGGAAGCTGAAGTCGCGCCAGTCGGATTCGCGGTGGCGGGCGAGACAGCGCAAGTCGCCTCCGGTACCGCGGTCGAGCAGCTGAGCGCCACTGATTGCGCGAAGCCGTTTAACGAACCGATGCTCAAGGAGTATGTCGCCGTTGCACCCGGCGAAACCGTGGCGCTCGACGACGAACCCGACGCCACACCAACTGTAAAGTCCGGTGCCGGCACCCCCGTGCCGGAAAGGGTTACGGTTTGAACGCTGCCTGCCACTCCACTATTGTTATCCGTGATGTCCAACGTCCCAGCGCTGCTTGCCGTCTGCGTAGGAGTAAACGTGACATTAACGGTGCAGTTGGCGCCAATCGCGAGGGTTCCGACGCAAGTGTCGGTTTCCGTGAAGTCCCCTCCTGCGGAAACCTTGGAAATGTCTAGGGGCGTTCCGCCGACGTTGCTTATGGTTATCGGGAGCGGGGTGCTTGCGCTTCCGATAACCTGGGAACCGAAGTCGAGGTCAGGGTAGGAAATCGCCATCGCTGGCTCGTTTAACAAAACAGTTACGATTCCCTCCTGTCCAGCCACCGCGATGTCTTGGCTGCCATCGTCGTTGAAATCCGCAGCGGTAATAGAGTTCGGAATGGAGTTGCTTGCGGTCCAAAAGACGCGTGGGTTCGAAAAAGTACCATCGCCCTGACCAATGAGAACCGAAAATGTACCGCCTAACTGGACTGACGCCACGTCGGGGATTCCGTCCCCGTTAAAATCGGCAACCACAACCGCCCCGCCGCCCGCGCCGGTCGGAAAATCCAGCTGCGGATGAAATGTGCCATCGCCGTTGCCCAGCAATACACCGTTCGATACGACCAAATCTAGCTTTCCATCGCCATTCATGTCGGCGACGGCAATGCCGCTGCCTACCGCCGGATAGGTGACAGCATTCTGAAAAGTCCCGTTGCCATTTCCGAGCAGTACGGAAACGGTGCTGTCGTACTGGTTGGCAACGGCAATATCCGTATTTCCGTCTCCATTGAAATCGCCAACAGCCACGGCGGCCGGTTCTCTGCCCACGGCGTAGTCCACGTGGCCTTGGAACGTCCCGTCCCCGTTGCCGAGAAGAACTGAAATTTGGGCGCTGCCGTAGTCCGTTACAACCAGGTCTGGCCTGCCATCACGGTTGAAATCGCCGCCGGCTACTTCGAACGGCCCACCTCCCGTCCCATAGTCGATGCCAGATTGAAAGGTTCGGTCTCCGTTTCCAAGAAAAACAGCGACACTACTGCCCAAGAAGTCATAATTCCCCGGCCCGGGAATGGCAAAGTCAGGCTTTCCATCGCCATTCAAGTCGGCAATGGCCATGTTTCCCCCGCCGCCGGTAAAAGTGGTAGGGGACTGGAACGTTCCGTCACCGTTCCCCGCCAAGACTGAGATCTGGCCGACCATGCCAGCGGTCTGGCTGGTCCAGCCCGAGTTGCTCGTTATCAGATCCAACTTCCCGTTTCCGGTAAGGTCCGCTGCCGCAATGCCACCTGCTAGGTACGGCGCCGATGTAGTCGAATAGGAGGTGGTTCTTGCTAGGCTTCCGTCTGGATTCCCGAGCAGAACAGTAACCACGCCCGCGGGGGAGCCTCCACCTCCATTTGTTACGGCGACGTCCGTCAGGCCGTCGCGATTGAAATCGCCCACGGCCACGAAATTTGCGTCGGCCGTTCCGTAGTAGTCCACGGCGCTCTGAAATGTTCCGCTGCCCTTGTTTAGCAGGGTCGAGATTGTACCGTCATTTGAATTCGCCACGAGTAGATCCGGCACGCCGTCCCGATTCAAATCGGCCACTGCGCCCCCGAGAGGGTTGAATCCAACCGGGTAATTTACGGGAGCCTGGAATGTACCGTCGCCGTTGCCGAATAAAACTGAAACCGTCGAATTAAACCGGTCTACGACTGCCAGATCGGCATTGTGATCACCATTAAAATCGGCCGCTAACACACATTGAATACTTGTCGTGGTCCCCGGGCGGAACGCGTCATTTACGCTTGCCGCAAACGTCCCATCTCCCTTTCCGATGAGAATGGAAATCGTGCCGTTGTTCTCATTCGCCGTTGCGAGATCCGGAATTCCGTCATTATTAAAATCCGCGGTCGTTATCCACATCGGCTGGCTGCCGGCCTCAACCGAATAATCAACCTCGGCCGCGAATGTGCCGTCGCCGTTGCCCATCAGGATGGCAACGTTGCCAGCGAGGAGCGCCACGGCTATGTCCACCTTGCCGTCGC
>DASUJR010000352.1:0-8563 GCA_036279175.1 Candidatus Acidiferrales bacterium
CGCCAGCAACATCCATCCGCGTCATGGCGGGCGCGTGATTCCCGACCGCGACTATGACGACCACTTCGGGCACGACCATGATTTCCACGCTCACTGGCGCCATGATGCCGACCGCTTCCAGTATGGCGGCTATTGGTTCACGTATGCTGAACCCTGGCCGGCGATGTGGCTCGACAGCGACGATCTGTACATCGTTTATAATTATGACGACGACGACTATTACCTCTGCGACGCCGAGCATCCTGGAGTCGAACTGCTAATCGTCGTGCAGAGCTAACTTTCTTTCCCATTTGCATTCCGCTGTGTGCCGCGCGGGCCGCAGGAGGTAAGCTGTAGCCCGCGCGAGCCACCCCCTCCGCGTCACCCTCCATGCAGGACAACCTGGACGTGCTCTTATCTTTTTCTAGCCACGAGCCACTCGCGACTCGCCACTTTTTCTCCGTGTTGTGTTAGCCTCACGCGCGAAAGTCATTTCGGACGTTTTTGGCTATGATCCTTCGACAAACGACCCGCTCCTTCCGCTTCGGCGCCGCGAGTAGGTGATGCTGCACGCGGTCGAAATCATTCGCAAGAAGCGCGATGCAGCGGAGCTCACGCCGGAAGAAATCCATTTCCTGATTCGAGGTGCGACAGACGGGTCCATCGCGGATTATCAGCTCGCCGCATTTCTTATGGCCGTAGTCTGGCGCGGCATGACCGCCGCCGAGCTCACCGCACTTACCGACGCTATGTTGCACTCCGGGCAGATGCTCGATCTCTCTGCGCTGCGCGGCAGCAAAGTTGATAAGCACTCCACGGGAGGCGTTGGCGACAAAACATCGCTCGTTATCGCGCCGGTGGTTGCCGCAGCCGGTCTCGACGTCCCGCTCGGCCGCAAGCGCGTGTTCGTTCCAATGATCAGCGGCCGCGGGCTCGGCCATACCGGCGGAACGCTCGACAAGCTCGAATCGATTCCCGGATTCAATGTGAATTTGTCCCTCGCCGCCTTCCGCAGCATTCTCGAAAAGGCGGGCTGCGCGCTCATGGGTCAGACACCCGAAATCGCGCCGGCCGATAAAAAGCTTTATGCCCTCCGCGACGTGACCGCCACAGTTGAGAGCCCTTATCTGATCTGTGCGTCCATCATGAGTAAGAAATTGGCGGAAGGGATCGGCGCCCTCGTGCTCGACGTCAAGACCGGCGGCGGTGCGTTCATGAAAAAGCAGGATGAAGCGGAGTATCTCGCCGAACTGATGGTTGATGCCGGCAAGCGCATGGGGAAAAAGGTCATCGCGCTGATTACCGGCATGGATCAGCCTCTCGGGCGCAAAGTTGGCAACGCGCTCGAAGTCGACGAGTGCCTCGATATTCTGCACGGCGGCGGCCCTCCCGATCTGCGCGAACTGTGCGGCGAATTGGCAGCCTGGATGTTCGTCCTAGGCGATCGCGCAGCGAACCTCGACGAGGGCCGCGCGCTCGCCGCGGAAATGATTGCATCTGGCCGCGCACGTGATACATTCCGCGAGATCATTCGCATGCAAGGAGGCGACCCGGAGATCGTTGATGATCCCGGACGCCTGCCGCGGGCTAAGAATCTGGCCAAGGTGAAATCGCCGCGCGCCGGATTCGTTGCGTCCATTCGTTGCGAGCAGATCGGTATAGCGAGCATGGTTCTTGGCGGCGGGCGCGAGAAGAAGGAGGACGCGATCGATCCGGCTGTTGGATTGGTGATCGAGCGCAAAGTCGGCGAATCAGTGGACGCAGGCTCGACTCTCTGCACTGTTCACTACAATTCATCGGCTCGTCTGTCGAATGCTATGGATCTTCTTGCAAACAGCTTTACCGTGGCCGACACGCCGCCTGAGCCTGAGCCTCTGCCGCTGATTCGCAAAGTGATTGGGGCATGACCTCCGCGTGAGTTTTGCCGCGACTTTTCGGTAGCGCCGGCGCGAATGTGCCGGTGTTTTTTTGTCGGGCGCCTCGAAGCTGACCGCGCTCGCTACAACCGGTGGAAGGGACTGAATGCATCGATTCGTTGGCGTCCTTGGAATGATCGTCCTGGTCGGCTTGGCCTTCCTCTTTTCCACGAATCGACGCGCAATCCGCTACAAGACCGTCGCTTGGGGACTTGGCCTGCAAATCGTGTTCGCCTACCTCGTCCTGCGCTGGTCGGGCGGCCGCGAGGCTTTTGCCTGGCTGGGTCAGAAGGTTGACTGGTTTCTCAGTTTCGCCAACTACGGTTCTACGTTTGTTTTTGGCCCGCTGGCGCAGAACGTCAAGCCCTGGTACGTCGTCTTCGCCTTCCAAGTCCTGCCGGCCATCATTTATATCGCGGCCGTTTTCGCACTGCTCTATTACCTCGGCATCATGCAGATCATTATCCGCGGCGCCGCCATCGTGATGACCAAGTTGATGGCTGCCAGCGGTGCGGAATCGCTGAACATCGCCGCAAGCATCTTCATGGGCCAGACGGAAGCGCCGCTCACGATCCGCCCCTTCCTTCCCGATGTAACGCAATCCGAGCTGATGACAATCATGACGAGCGGCATGGCCCATGTGTCCGGCGGAATCATGGCCGCGTATATCGCGTTCGGCATAAAGGCGGAGCACCTTCTCGCTGCCGTCATCATGACCGCTCCCGGCACGATCTTGCTCTCGAAAATGCTCGTGCCCGAAACCGAGAAGCCTCTCACCGCAGGCCGCGTCGTCATGGCCGATATGGAGAAAGACACGAATGCGCTTGCCGCCATCGCTCGCGGCACCACCGATGGCCTGAATCTCGCGGTGAACGTCGCAGCGATGCTGATCTCCTTCATCGCCTTGATTTATCTGGTCGACGGCATTTTCGGCGTGATCCACGGGCATTTCATCTGGTTTCCAATGAGCCTTGAGCAGATATTCGGCTGGATTCTTTCGCCCATCGCCTGGCTGATCGGCATTCCGTGGAAGGAAGCATCCGTGGTCGGCAATCTTCTCGGCCTGCGCATGGTGACCAACGAGCTGATCGCCTACCAACGACTCGGCCCCATGGCTGCCGCGAACGTGCTTGACCCGCGCTCGTTTACCATAGCCACGTTCGCCTTGTGCGGCTTCGCCAACCTCAGCTCGATCGGAATTCAGATCGGTGGGATCGGCGCGCTGGCTCCCAACAAAAAGTCCGACCTGGCGCGCCTCGGCATCCGCGCCATGCTTGCCGGCACCATGGCCAACCTAATGTCCGCCGCCATCGTCGGCATCATGCTCCGCTGACGCGCTTCCGCGACAACACTGCGCTCTCACGAAACAATTCCCTTCCGTGTCCGGCCGCATGCGGCGCTATAGTGGAACCTTGAGTGGGTTCTGCTGAAACAATGACACCAAAATGATCGTTGAGTGACAATTCGCAATTCTCTCTCCTCTACAGTGGTCCAGGCGGAAGGAACGAGCAAGCCGGATTAGTCCGATGCACGCTAACAACTTTTATCTGAGTTCCCAATGAAGGATGTATTGGTCATAGGCGGAGGACCGGCGGGTTTAGCTGCCGCCATCGCGGTTCGGAAGCAAGGATTTCAGGTTGTCCTTGCGGATCCATCTGACCCGCCCGTTGATAAGACCTGCGGTGAGGGCTTGCTTCCCGACGCCGTGGAGGCCCTCGCTCGTCTCGGCGTAGAACTTTCGGCTGACATGGGATATTTACTGCGCGGGATTCGGTTCTTACACGAGGATGAATCGGCAGATGCCCGCTTTCCGTCGAGGCCCGCCTTGGGCGTACGACGAACGACTCTCCACAATGCGTTGAGGGCCCAGGCCTCGGCATGCGGCATTGGGCTGCTCTGGAGGACGCGCGTTCGAGCCACCGAGGATGGGCTGTTTCTCGACGGGCAACGTGTGCGTGCTCGCTGGATCATAGGTGCGGACGGGGCCAACTCCGTCATCCGGCGTTGGAGCGGCTTGGATCGCCACACGCAGACGGCACACCGCTTTGCCTTTCGCACACATTACGGCATGGTGCCCTGGACCGACTTCGTGGAGGTGTACTGGGGCGACAGGACGCAAATCTATGTGACGCCTGTCGGGAAAATGGAAGTTTGTGTCGCAGTCGTGTCCCACAACCGCCAGACACGGCTGAGCGATGCCTTGCCGGCGTTTCCCGTCCTCGCTGCTCGACTCCGAGGCGGAGAACCAATCAGCGCCGAGAGAGGTGGGATCACTCGAATGCTGAAGCTGACGCGCGTTTGCCGTGGCCAGGTCGCGTTGATTGGAGATGCTTCCGGATGTGTCGACGCAATCACCGGCGAGGGTCTCGGGTTGGCCTTCCGCCAGGCAATGGCGCTAGCAGACGCGATTGCCGCCGATGACCTCCTCTTATATCAGGTCCGCCACCGGAAGCTCATGCAGCGGCCATTCTTTATGGGCCACTCCCTACTTCTGCTTGATAGGCACGAAGCGCTGCGGCGACGAGTAATAAGAGTGTTCAAAACACACTCGGAGGTCTTTCACCGTTGTGTCGCGGCCCACGTTGGAGCACTGACCAAGCTCCGAGTCGTTCTCGCCGGCGCCAACCTCGGTTGGCGCTTGCTCGGTTCGTAGATGCAGAGTGGCGGAATACGTCAGTAGCTCCGGTGCCTGCCGCCGGCAAGTCTCGCCGGCGCCTCTGTCTTGTGCCTTGACACGTTTAATGACCGGCATGCGAATGCGGCGGGCGGGATAACACAGTTACGCGCATCTCGGCAGCGTTCTCGAATGACGATTCTAAGGCTCGATCAACGGACACCCGAGGAGGAAACTTGAGACGAGAGTTGCGGATTCTCATTTTGTGCGTCGTGGCAGTGATTGCGTTCATGGGGATGGAATCGGAGTCACACGTGTGGGCAGCGCAGGATCAAAACCCACAAGTGATAGAAATGACGGCGAAGAAATATGAATTCAGCCCATCCGTGCTGCATGTGAAGGCAGGCACCCAAATAGTGCTGAAAATTACAGCTACAGACCGCTCGCACGGCTTTGGCATTCCGACCGTTCCCGATGGGTCGCCAAAGGACGCGGCCGCAGGTCTGGTGCTCAGTCAGCCCGCACAAAAGAACTGTTATCGGTTGGAAAAGGGACAGCAGGTGACCGTTGATATCGAGGCGAAAACGCCCGGAACCTACACATTCAAATGCTGCGTACATTGCGGACTCGGTCACGGCAGGATGAAAGGCGAACTAATCGTAGATCCGTGAGGCCGACAGAATCCGCCCCCTGCTCATCGGCTCAGCTCTTGGCGCGAACTCGACGAGGGCAACCGCGCCCAATTGGATACGCACTGAGAGCCACAACTTAGCTCACTCGCAATCTTCGCGTCACAGCGCGTCTTCCAAGGGAGTTTGCATCGCTTCCCGGCGCTCGTCTTGCCGCCGCGCGCCGGAGATCACAACCGGCGTAGTTCTAACTCCCACTAGCGGTACCGGAATCCTCTCCAAATAATTGGAAACAGAGCGCGTATATCTGTTCTAATCGGCCGACGCGCAAAACCAACGCTCGGAAAATCAGGTCCAGCATCCGGCATTTTTGAGGACTCGACGGAGGTTCATGAATGAGCCCGGCCCGGGTAGGCAACTCGCCTCGCAATTCCGATTTCGCTTCTGCCGAGCGCGCAGCGAGATTCGTTCGCGCCAGGACGAAACTTCGGCCGCGCATAGCGTTGGTCTTGGGTTCGGGGCTCGGCGCCTTTGCCGACGATCTCACCGATGCAGTGGCCATTCCTTACGAGAAGATTCTCGGGTTCCCGCGCTCAACCGCAATTGGCCACGCGGGGCGCCTCGTGGTCGGCAAAGCGGGCGATGTGGCGGTCGCCGCGATGCAGGGACGCGTCCATCTATACGAGGGTTACTCGGCACGCGAAGTGGTTTTCCCGATGCGCGTGTTCGGTCGCATGGGCGTTCGCGCCGCGATTCTGACCAATGCGGCAGGCGGCATCAATCGCGACTACAACCAGGGCGCGCTCGTTGTGATTCGCGACCACATCAATTTGCAGGGAACGAATCCGCTGACCGGCCCCAACGACGATCGCTTCGGGCTGCGGTTCCCCGACATGACCGAAGCCTACGCGAAGGACTATCGCAAAATCGCGATCGCGGAAGCCCAGCGGCTCGAAATCGAAGTTCACGAAGGCGTCTACGCCGCTTTGGCTGGTCCGAGCTACGAAACGCCTGCGGAAATTCGTTATCTGCGGACGATTGGAGCCGATCTCGTCGGCATGTCCACCGTGCCCGAAGTGATTGTCGCGCGGCACATGGGAATTCGCGTCCTGGGGATTTCCTGCGTCACCAACATGGCCGCAGGGATTCTCGATCGGCCCCTCAGCCACGCCGAAGTTCTGGACACGGCCGAGCGCGTCAAAGGCCAGTTCATCGCATTGCTTCGCGCCGTCACCCCAAAAATCAGCGCGGAGATTGGGCGTGTTCTAGGGTAGTGCTCTAGGAGGCTAGGTCACCCATCGGCGACCGAGGATAGTCATGGCACCTCAGTATCCACTCTTCGTGTTTGAAAAGGACGATTGCTCGATGCATCTGGTCGAGAAGGAAAGCGAACTTTTTTTGCATCTCGAAGAATTTGACATCCAAAACGATGAGTATTTGTTTTGGGATGCCACCGGGCAGAGTGTCTGCCTACGGACCAAGAAGAGGAAAGTCGTTGCCATTGAGAACTGCGAGGGCGTGAAGCCGTTGGGCGAGGCATTTCAGGCCTACTGCCAATCATTGTCCCTGACCGTTGAGTTTGCAAGAGAACCAATCGAAACGTGGCGCCGCATCGAAGCAGCAGTGAGGCTACGGCCAAAAAAGAAGAGCCTTTTTCGAAGGCTCTTCTCCTCTCACTCCTGATTTGCCTAGGGAAAACCAGCGCTCGGTGCGTTTCGTCAGAATCAGAGCAGCGAAAGGTCTCAAACGTGCGAAGTCCGGCGATCTGAACCGACGGAAGAGTTCTAAAATCGTCCTCTAAGGCCCTCTGCAGCAAAGGCGCTGTGGTAAGCCACGGGAGATGCGACTTGCGGAGTCTAAGGTCAAATATGGCAAAGATGGATAAGACAGATCGACAAAAGAAAGCGGCTCAGCAGATTGCGGAAATTCTGTTCGACACTTCGAATAAGCTGCCGGACGAAGAACAGCGCCGCAGGTTTGCTGAATTCCGCAAAATCACTTCAATCCTGAAGCATAAAAAGCCTTCCCGGCGCGGTTCCATTTCTCGGAACCCTCGGGTATCTCGTAGAGCTTCAAAAATTCGGTAAGCGCACGTGTATCGCAGCTTCTAATCGGGAAGGCTTGCTCCGCTTGTGATCGTGAACTGCGTCGCGACGCCCGCAGCTTTCGGCAGTCCCGGCGGCGCAACCGGCTGACCGCCTCCGATCCATACCTCCACCTTCCCCGGCGTGACGCGTCGCGTTCCATTCGGATCCACCGTGCTCAACTTCCGTCCGCTCAGCGTGAACGAGACCGTCTTCGACTCGCCCGGGGCTAGATGGATGCGTTCGAATCCTACAAGCGCGCGCAGCGGAGCGCCCGGGACTCCCGGATGAGTCAAATAGAGTTCGACCACTTCATCGCCCGCCATCGACCCGCTATTCGAAACGTCCACGGATACCTTTTCTGTTCCGCCCGCCGCGACAGACGGACTCGACATCCTCGCCTTTCCATACCCGAAGCTCGTATAGCTCAGTCCATAGCCGAACGGAAACAGGGGTTCTCCTTTGAAGTAGCGGTACGTGCGGTTGGCCATCGAATAGTCGTCAAACGGCGGAAGCTGCGCGACGCCCGTGTAGAACGTGACCGGCAATCGCCCTGCCGGGCTGAAATCTCCCGCAATCGCTTCCGCCACCGCCGCGCCGCCTTCCTCGCCCGGATACCACGCTTCCAGAATCGCGGGTAGATGTTGCTCCGACCAATTCACCGCCAGCGCACCGCCGTTCATCAGCACCAGCACAGTTGGCTTTCCAAGGGCTGCGATTTTCTTCACCAGATCCTCTTGCGGTTCGGGCAGCACGATCTTAGTGCGATCGCCGCCTAGAAAGCCGTCCGCCTTGAACTTCATTTCCTCGCCTTCGATTCTCGGCGATAGACCCATCACGAGTACGACCAGATCAGCGTTGCGGGCCATCACAAGCGGATCGGGCGTGCCCGACTTTGCTGCGCCCACCAGCCCGATTCCTTCCGAATAGACGACCTTCGATTGCGAAAATCGCCTCCGGATTCCGCCGAGCACCGTCACCGGCTTTGAAGGCGTCCCGTTGTAATTCCCCTCGATCGCGTCGAGGCTGTCCGCGTCCGGGCCGATCACGGCAATCGTTTTGTAGTCTCGCTTGAGCGGAAGGAAATGATTCTCATTTTTAAGCAGCACGATCGCCTCCCGCGCCGCTTTGAGCGCCAGTTCGCGATGCGCCTGCGTGTCGTTCTCTGCCGGCTTGATTCGCGAGTACGGCACCATAGATGGCGGGTCGAACATTCCCAGCTTCATGCGCGCCGTGAACAGCAACCGCAGTGACGTGTCTATCTCCTTCTCCGGAAGCAAACCCTGTTTCACCGCCTGCAAGAGCGTGTCGCGATTGAACGTGATTTGCTCTTCCGGCCAG
>DASUJR010000353.1:0-7643 GCA_036279175.1 Candidatus Acidiferrales bacterium
AACATTAAGACTAGCGGCCTCGATCCGAATGCGACGGAGGGCCACAACCTGGCAACGTCACCCGAAGGCGAATGGAATGCGGAGCCTCAGAGCTTTATCCTGAACATGCTATGCCAAGCTCCTCAAGGCGAATGGTGTGACTGAGAGGCTGCATGCTTAAACGGATTGCGCTTACGTTGTTGATCGTGCTCGTGATGGCCGTAATTCTCGCTGCGTCGTTGCACGTGTACTACATGCGTGGTTATGGCTCCGGGGACCTCCTGTGGAACCAGACCGAAGCCTATCTGTTCGTGCCGGTCACCCACTTTGGATATCGAATGACGTATCTCGGATTAGCGGGTGCGATGGTGAAGGCAATATTTCCATATGGCGTGACGACGCCTACCGAAAAGCATTTTTCGCTCGTTGTACTCAGGATCACCCCCACGTCGTTGAAACGATACACGGCCGATAACATTGAAATCAGCTTCATTGAGCCCTTCGATGGCGTGCTCTATACAGGAAACATGTTGCCTGGGGGAACGCTGATGAAGTGGTCTGGAACCAGCTTTGAACCAGTTTCCCCGGACGAGGCGAAAAGGTATTACGCCAACGCAAGCAAGCTGCCGAGTGGACCCAGTTTCGACAACATCGGCGGCTGGTCCATGCGCACCGCAGCGGGCGAAGTGCTCCGGAGATCGCCGACCGATTACGTAGAGAAGGATGCTAAGGTCACGTTGAGCCTGGACGGCGAGGAAATGACATTCGTTATGAATAGCGGTTACATCAGCTATCAGGCATCCGTTGATTTGTTGCGTCCGGGTAAACCTGCCGAGCGAATCTGGCAATTCAACGAACGGCCTCACATGATCAGCAGGGCCGAATACCAGCGGCTGTTTGGGCACCACTGACGCCGTGTCCACGGGCGCAGGGTACCACCCACTACGCATCCCCCGTTTACTCGTGCCTGCCTCATCCTTCGCAGGTTTTGCAAACATGCGCTCGGCTTCGTCACATACCCCAACTTAGTACTAGAACCATGTTTACCATTGACATAATTATAGTTGTGTGTTATGGTGTCTGCTTTTATGGCCCCTAAAATCGACAGCGCGACGGTTTCCACCCAGGACGGGCCGCTCCCGGCGCTTCGCTCAGTTTTCGCCATCCCCATTTTCTACTCGCAACACGTTACGAGTAGAAATCGCCGCAAGCCCTCTCAAATCAAGAACATCAAAATTTCTACTCGCAACAAAAATCACCACTCGCAAAGTATTACTTTAACTGTCGATCCGATCACGATCGGCATCCCGAGCCGAGGCAGCGCCTGTGTCCTGCGACGGGCGACCGAGGTATCTCGCAGACTGCCCCTAAAGGAGGCCTATCGGATAACGTTAACCACAATTCGGAACAGGTCAGGGCGACAAAGCGGACGCGCGTCGCCGCTGGACCAACGAACACGACACGGTCGCGCGTGAGCTTCCGCTGAATCTCTGTTAGAATGCCGCGCGGGGGCGAATCTAAACCACACTCGATGACTACCTTAGCGACCGGAACCGGCACAGCGCAAAGCGGGCCAATTTACCAGCGCGTCGTACTAAAGCTTTCCGGCGAATCGCTTTCAGGACCGATGGATTTCGGCATCCATGCCGAAACGATCCAATCTATAGCTTCCGACATCAAGCAGATTCACGACCTCGGCGTGCAGGTGTCGATCATGGTCGGCGGAGGCAACATCTTCCGCGGAACGCGGCAGGGCCAGCTTTCCGTCGATCGCGCCACGGGCGATTACATGGGCATGCTCGCCACCGTCATCAATGGGCTCGCCCTGCAGGATTCGCTCGAAAAGTCAGGCTGCCACACCCGTCTGATGAGCGCGATCGAGATGCATGAAGTCGCCGAGCCGTTCATTCGCCGGCGCGCCACGCGCCATCTGGAAAAGGATCGCGTCGTAATCTTTGCCGCCGGAACCGGCAATCCTTATTTTTCAACGGACACAGCCGCGGCCCTGCGCGCTGTTGAAATCAAAGCTCAGGTGATTCTGAAGGCGACGCGCGTCGACGGCGTTTACGACGCCGATCCGGAAAAAGTGAAGAACGCGAAATTCTTCGATCGCATCACCTATCTTGACGTCCTGCAGAAGGGGCTTTCCGTCATGGATTCCACCGCTATCTCGCTCTGCATGGACAATAAAATGCCCATCATCGTGTTCAATATGAATGTTCCTGGGAATCTCAAACGCGTTGTGACGGGCGACCGAATAGGTTCGATCGTCACGGCGGCGTAATTGAGGGATTCCGGCCCGGAGGTGATCCGATGACCACCATCGCGACAAGCAAAGACGCGATCGCGCAAGCGAAAGTTCGAATGGAGAAGGCTGTCGAGGATTTCCGCCGCGACCTGGCGGCGGTCCGCACGGGGCGCGCGAATGTCGCGCTGCTCGACGGCGTGCGCGTCGATTACCACGGCACGCCGATGCCGATCAATCAGCTTGGCACGTTGAACGTACCCGATCCGCAGATGATCGTGATTTCGCCCTGGGACCCGGGTGCCGTTCCGCTGATCGACAAGGCGATCCGCACGTCCGATCTGGGGCTGAATCCGACGAATGACGGCAAAATTGTCCGCGTCCCGATTCCATCTCTGACGGAGGAGCGCCGCAAGGAGCTCGTCAAGCACGTCCACAAAGTTCTCGAAAACCATCGCACGGCCGTCCGCAATATCCGCCGCGACCTAAAGGAAGCTGTCGAGAAGCTCGAGAAGGACAAGAAGATCAGCGAGGACGAGAAGAAGCGCTCGCTCGACGAACTCGAAAAACTGACTCACTCCGAAACGAAGAAGATCGAAGACCTCTCCGCCGTCAAAGAAAAAGAAGTGCTCGAAATCAAGTGATTTGCGGTCCTGCGAGCCAGGGTGACGTGGCTGCCGGCAAGCATCCGGCGCTGATAAAAATGCTGTCCGGCGTCACCCTCTACGTAATGCGCGCGCATGTATGAGTCGCGACCTAGCCGAACGGCACTGCGCGTGGCTATGCGCCGCGCCGCTCACCAGCTGTTCGATCATCCCGCCGTTTTCGAAGATCCGTTCGCTCTGAAGATACTTGGTCCGGACTACACCGAACGCGTTCGTAGCGGGCGCTGGGAATCGTCCGATTCGCCGCGGCCATGAGAGCCTTCATGGCGGTTCGCAGCCGCTACGCCGAGGATCAGCTTTCTGAAGCTGTCGAGCGCGAAGTGAGGCAGTACGTGATTTTAGGCGCGGGACTCGACACGTTCGCGTACCGCTCCGCACGCCGGCGCAGGGCTTCGCGTTTTCGAAGTGGATCATCCGGCTACGCAGGAGTGGAAACGCGAACTGCTGCGCGGGCAGGGAATTGAAGTGCCGGAATCCGTGACCTTTGCTCCGGTTGATTTTGAATCTCAGACACTCGGGCATGGCTTGCGTGAGGCGGGGTTCGTTGCAAATGCGCCGGCTTTCTTTTCGTGGCTCGGCGTCACCATGTATCTCGGCCGCGAAGCCGTAATGGGAACGTTTCGGTTTATTGCTTCATGCGGCGCGGGCAGCGGTCTCGCTTTCGACTATGCCGTGCCGCGCGAGTCCCTCGGCTGGATGGATCGTTTGGCCTTTGACGCTCTCTCGGCGCAAGTGAAAATGTCGGGCGAGCCGTTCCGCTCATTCTTCTCGCCCGTAGAGCTCGCACATGAACTTCAATCCATGGGATTCACGCGCGTTGAAGACTTGACGCCCGAGGAGACCAATGCGCGATATTTTCCAGATCGTGCTGACGGATTGCGCGTGAGCGGGAAGGTGGGGCGATTGATGAGTGCGGCGACGTGAGGCTTTCAGTGTGCGGTACTGTTTTCAGGCAGCGCAAGATTGAGCTTGCATTCGCCCTCCGGTGAGCACGCAAGCGTGCCGCGGCGAATGAGTTTCAGCGGAGTGGCATCAGGGAAAACTTCTCCGTAGTCGATCGACCGCAAATCGTTCGCGAACCGGCGCAGTGATTCATCTCCGCTGACGAATCGGACTGTGTCAACGTGCGCCGCGACCCTCGCTTTCCCAACCTCAGCCGGCGACATTGCGATCAGAAAATCCGCGGATGCTTTCTCTTTTACCGGGATGTGCAGCGCAAAGGTCCTGATCTTTTCCAGCTCGGGACGATTCTTACCGATCAGATCGTCGATTTGCCCGTTGCCGCCGAGCAGGAGCATCAATCGCGCTCGCGTGTCCGGCACTGGATCGGTACCCGCCAGCGCCAGGGCGCACTGATGAATCGCCGCGTCTTTGTGGCCTGATTTCGCATAAATTTGCGCGAGATGGTCGCCCACCTCGCCGTTCTCCGTGAGCAGCCATGCGGCACGGATGTACGGCTTGGCCCTCGCGATATTGCCTTGCTTGTAATAGACCCATCCGAGCGTGTCCCAGTACGCGCCAATGGTTGCGGTCTGCGCAAAATCAGCAGGGGTCATGTGCGCCAGGTCCGCCTTTCCCAGAACAGCGGCACTCCGGTGAATCGCGCGCTCTGCGTATTGCGCCGCCAGATCGAGATGGATCCCCTGCTGCGCGAGTGTGTACGCAGCTTCATTTAGAATTTGCGCGCTCGAAGAGATCGTGGTCGCTTTATGCAGCGACGCGAGACCCTTGCTGTGGTCGCCGATGTTCAGATAAGCGCGCCCCAGAAGAATTTCCAGCTCCGCATTATCCGGCGAAAGAATCGCCGCTTTCTCCAGTTCCGGGATCGCGTCCGAATATCGGCCCTCGCGCAAAAGAATATTTCCCAACTGTGCGTGCGCAACGGCATCGAGCGGTTGCAACGTCGCCTGCTTCTGAAACGCGGCTGCAGCATCGTCGTCGCGATGAAGCTGCTCGAAGGCAACCCCTAGATAATCGTGCACGCGATCGTCGGAAGGATTCACCTGCGCCTGCCTCTGGAACGCCTCAACAGCACCCGCGGGCTTGTGCGATTGAAGGTATGCAAGTCCCAGCTCGTTCCACGCAGTGCGGTGATCCGCCTGAAGTTGAGTCGCGTGGTGAAGAAGCAGGATCGCAGCCCGCGCATTGCCCGCCTTCAGCGCAGCGGTTCCGGCATCAACCAGATCATCGGCCGTAGCATTCGAGGGAATGTCGGCCTTTGCTCCGGCGGGATCCACAACGAACAGAGCTTGCGCGGCGTCTGATTGCACCGCATGCGTGAACGCCAAATAGTCGGGCTCGCGCGATGCGGGCAATTCGCGCATCTTGAAATTCACCGCCCGGTCGGCGAGCAACGCGCCGTTTTCGAAGCGGTAGCTGGACTTGAATTCCGCATAGTCTCGTGACACCTCTGTTCCGGCCGGCGCGGTCGCCTTGAAATTTGCCGGAAGCCGAAGCCGCAAATGCGTTTGAACATCGAGCGGCGTGCCGAGCTCGATCGCGTCTCCACGCTTCGCGGGAGGATCAGGCATTCCGATCGTCAGCAGGGGCAGAGCGATTTTCGCGCGCTCCATGGGCCAGGTGAACGCGCTGGGATCGGAAAACGCGATCGTCACCTCGAATGGTTTTTCGGTATCGAGCGCGTCGCTGGTCGTCACTTTTTTTACGTGGCCGCTCAGGCCGTCGAGCGTAAGTATCGTCTGCGCGAGCGAGTTCCATTGCGCCGGCGGCGCGCGGTGAAATGCCGTGCGCAGAACATATTCCGTGTCTCCGCGCAACGAGTAGCGGACCGTGCCGCTCAATTTGCCAAGCTCGCTCAGCTGCGCGTCGATTTCGACCCTTTGCGTTGATAGGAACGGCGGATCGAAAGGCGTGGTGACGATCTTTGCGCGGCTGCCGTCCTGAATGAGAAGCGCGGAAATGCCGCGAATCGATGCCGGCAAAAAGCCGAACGGCGCAAGCGCCGCGTCCGGATCGGTCCAGGACATTTCTTCTCCGTCGCGCACAACGGTGAGGGCGTGATCGAATTGCGCCGGTGAAGGCAGCACGGGATCGATTTTGCGATCGTTCGCCACCAGCGCGATATTCGAGCGAATACCGGCGGCGTCGAGCATTGCTGCAAGCAGCGCGTTCTTTTCGGCAGAATCCCCGTAGCCGCTTGCGAGCACGTCCTGTGCGGCGCGCGGGGCCAATTGCCCGAAGTCGCCTGGGACGTCCACGTCGCGAATCTGCTGGGAAACGTAGGCGCAAATCGCTTTCGTCTTTTGCTGCTCACTCGTTGCGCCGCGGGTTAGTTCCTGCACCTTTGCCCGAATTTGTGGAGTCACTTGGGCGCTTGGGTGCTCGATATGCGCGTAGCGTGCGTACCAGTTCGCCGCTTCCGTCCAATTCTGAAAAGAGGTGACTTGAACATCCGCCGGCTTCGCGACGTGCGTTTGCGGCGAACTCGCAGCGTCTGAAACGCGTTTCAGATTTGCGCGTTTCCAACGCAAGATCGTGCGGCCATTTTCGATTGTTCGAGTGAAGAAGATGCCGTGGTTTTGTGGATGCGCGGCGCTCTGGCTTGTCTTAGCTGCCGCAATTCTTGAAAGTCCCGGTGACTTGATGTTGAACGCGCGGCCGTGCGGAATATTTAGCTCAAGGCGGTCATCAAGAATGATTCCGTCTCGCGGAAAATTGTACGAGAACCAGAATTCTCCGGGCGCGAGCGGCTTGATCACGCGAACGACTACGTCGTAGTCCAAGATGTCGCCAGTCTCCAACTTCGGCACCGAGATGCTGAGCTCTTTCAAGTTCGCATAAGCGGGAAACTGTTTGGCCGTAGCCGATTCCGTTATCTTGCCGGCGTTTGGCTGGCTCACGATACCGCCGTCGCGCTTGTGCACCGTTATGGAGCGCAAAGACGCATCTTCGTTCGGTGAAACGAAGCCGAACGCAAGGTGGCGAAACTGTTGTGCGCCGTCATCTGTCTGAATGCGCACTCGCGCCGACAGTTCGCGCGTTTCGGTTCCGTCATTTTCGAAGCGAACGGTCACAAAATGGCGTTCGATCACGAAAGGCTCGTCCTGATATTGCCGATTGGTATCGAGCGTCCGTGGCGCGGCTCTCGATGTGCCATCCGGAGTTTGTGCGCGTGCCCTGCCGGATCGCGGCGAGAAGATGAACACGCCGCCTATGATGAAGGCGAGCAGTCGCCAGCGTATGCAATTGCACCGGACAGACATCCATGCCCCCTGTGGAAAACTTCCGCGAGCAGTCTAGGTTAGTTTGGGTACAGCGGAAAGCGTGGCGTTGCGACGGGTTGACGAATCCGAAAGCCCCGAGCGCAGCGCTTTTCGCCCGCTAAATGCGCGTGGGATGGCCTTGTTCATCCGCGGAAGCCTGAGGTGCGGAGGTCAGCGTAACCGCAATGTAATCAGTTCAATGGAGAAAACCGGAGGTTGGCTTTTGGCGCGAAGATGAGGATGACAAGTGGCTTTTTGCGGCTGCAGCTCTAGGTAAACGCCAGGCGTCCGCCGACCGAGGAACCCACTCCTTTCCATTTGGACACGCTCTATGCCTTGGCGCATCCGCCAGATATATCTCTGCACTACACGTTTTCCCAAAGTGAATCGGGTGTCAACGCAAAGTAGAAATGTCCGGTTTTGTGCCAGGTAGAAATGTCCGCTTCCAGGGCTTGCGCCAAGGGTGATCGGGAGGCGGGCTGTAGTGGGTTTTAGTTTTGGCTGTGGGTTTTGGTTTACCATCGGCGAGTC